>JAKSOW010000204.1 GCA_024405395.1 Kiritimatiellia bacterium
TTTACAAATCACCACATTTTACACTGTACCACAAGTGATACAATCTCATTAAGGAAACGGAGGAAGCCCCCCCCCCCTAAAGCCCGTAGGTCTACTCAAGCCTCTTACGAGCTGAAGATCTCGCGGTAAAACGGCGCCCAATAGGAGATGACCTGCGTCGCACCTGACCGGAAGATCGCATACAGCGATTCGCGGGCGGTGGGGTAGAGATCGCAATAGCCCGCGGCCGCGGCCGCATGGATCATGGAATACTCGCCCGACACATTATAGGCCATCACAGGCAGGTGAGTCCGATCCGCCAGCGTCCGGATGAGATCCAGGTAGAAAAGCGCCGGCTTCACCATGAGGCAGTCAGCTCCTTCGTCCTCATCGAAATCGGACTCCCGGATGGCCGTGCCCACATCCCGATAACTCGCCTGATAGCCCTGGCGATCGCCCTGACCGGGCGCCGAATTCTCGGCGTCACGGAAAGGCCCGTACATCTGCGAGGCGAATTTGGTCGAGTAGGAAATGAGCAGGACCTTCTGGAAACCTTCCTCGTCCAACGCATGGCGGATGGCGGCGATCTGCCCATCCATCATGGCCGAAGGCGCCACACCGTCCGCACCCGCACGCGCATGCGACACCGCCACGCGCGCCAGCATCTCACAAGCCGCGTCATTGTCCACGTCGCCGTCGGCGTCGCGTGGTCCGCAATGGCCATGCGCCGTATAGGCGCACAGGCACACATCCGTGAAAATAACGAGATCGGGGAAGGCTGCGCGCAAAACGGGAATGGCCCGCTGCACGGCACCGCCCATCTCGGCCGCCGGCGTGCCGCATTCGTCCTTGTCTTCGCCCTCATGCTGTCCAAAGAGCAGCACGCTCCTGACGCCCGAGGCAACCACGGGCTGCAGCGCCTTGACCAGTTCGTCCGCCGAAAAGCGGAACTGGCCCGGCATGGAGGCTATCGGCTCCTTGCGTCCAACGCCCGGCACCACAAAGACCGGCCAGATGAACTTCTCGGGACCGGGCTTGGGCATCGCGAACAGGTCGCGAATCGCCGCCGTCCGTCTCATTCGCCGCAAACGCACATCAGGATATCCCATCGCCAACCTCCCAGCCGCCTTTCGCCTTATTTCTCGGCGGGCACTTTGATTTTCTGACCCACGCGCAGGGCGTTCGGCTTCAGTCCCGGGTTGGCCTGAAGAATCTTGGCCATCGGCACGTCAAAGCCCTTGGCTATCACGGAAAGCGTCTGACCAGGCTTGACTTCATGCTCATAGTAGGAACCCGTAAACTCGGGCGCGGCCGGCGCACGCGGCGGAGCCGGCCGGCGCGAAGCGGCGGGAGCCGGCGGCGGAGGAGGAGGCGCAACGGGGGCAGGTGCCGGACGCGGCAGCGCGGCAATGCGCTTTCCGAGGTCGGCCACGATCTCCCGACGCATCGTCTCCTGCTCCCGACGCAACTGGTCAAGCTGAGCCTTGAGCGACACGATCTCCGCCCGCAGTTCGTCCAGACCCGAATTGCCTCCCTCAAGGCGCGCCATGCGCCCCACCAGCGACTCCTGATTGGCCGCCAGCTGGTCGAACTGCTGCGAAAGCCGCTGCACCTCCAGCACGGCCTGCTGCTGCTGATAGGCAGCCCGTGCGGACATCGCATCCTGTCCGAGCGAAATCAACCCAGCACCCATCATCATCGCCACAATAGTCTTCTTCATCTTCGCCTTTCGTAATCTCTACTGAAAACACACGTCCAGAACCGATTGGCCTAGACAAAAAACAACACCACCCACACCAGCATGGCCACGCCCGCGAACGTCAGGAAGCGCGCCTGCCGACGCGCCCGCAGCGCCTGGACACTGGACGTGCCAAAAGCCCTCATGCCGCCGCCCCTCAGATACCGAAAGAGGCGCGCATCCCCATCCTCATCCATCTCCCACGGCAGATCCACACTCGTGTAGGCATGGTTGCGCTTCACCAGACTCGTCCGAACCGCCATAATCCGACAGCCTTTCCAATCGCCTTACGGCAACTTGATCACCTGCCCAGCGCGCAGACGACCATCATAGGGAATCGTAGCCTTGTTCAGCTCACGGATTGCCCGCCAACGGGAAGCGTTCCCGTAGAAACGCGTGGAAATCGCAAAGAGCGTATCGCCCTCCTGCACCGTATAGGAGTCTGGCCGGCCAATTGAGATGGGCTTCTTCTTCTTGGCCGCGGCGTCACGCAGAGCCACCGGCGTCTTGTTGGTGGACGGCGCCTGCACATAGCGGCTCTTCTTGTCTGCCGCCTCTTCGCGCGCCGCCTCCTCGCGGTATTTCGCGATCTCGGAGGCGCGGGAGCGCACCGTGGGAGAGGACGTGCCCTCGTCGTCATCCAGCAGTTCCGCATCCGTCGGCTTGATTCGCCGCCGCGTCGCTTCGGCCTCCATGGCCTTGAGCTCCGCCAGCGCTTCCTTGGCCGTCGGCTTGGGGCCGCCGTCATCCGACGCCGAAAGCTTGGACAGCAGATTGTGCTGCGATTCGTTGTCCTTCTTCAGCCCGGCAATGGTCTTCTGGGCTTCATCAAGCGCCACCTCCAGCTTCCGGACCTTGAGCGCGAGCGCATCACGCTCCTCGGTAAGCTTCTGGTTCTCCTTCTTGATCGTCTCTGGGCCAACAGCGGCCTTCTTGATGATGTCGGACGTCAGCAGCGTCTCGCACAGCTTCATGCGGTCGGTGGCCACCGTGGCCTTGTCCGAGGCCGGACGCAACGCCAGATAGTCCCGATAGTGGGAGATGGCGCCAATGTAGTCCTTACGGACATCATGCAGCAACGTCGCCAGCTGGAAATGCGCCGAATAGGACTTTGGCTCGTCGAGCACCACACGCTCAAAGCCCTTGATCGCCGCCTCCAGACGCCCGGCGCGATAGTCGTCCATCGCGTTCGTGTAAAGCCGCGTGCTGCGCTCCTGCGCCTCAATCTCCGAAAGCGAGTGCGCGCGGTCGCAGCCCACGAAAGCCGCCAGCGCCAACACGCCAATGATGCCTGTCATGATCTTATTCGTCATCATCACCCCCGTCTTCTTCGTCCTCATCCTCGTCTTCATCTTCGTCCCCCTCTTCCTCGTCCTCGAGCTCCTCGTCATCCTCGTCAACGTCTTCGTCATCGTCAATGTCATCATCGTCGTCATCGTCGTCGTCATCGAACTCGTCGGGGGTGTCGTCGATGAAGAAATCGTCATCGTCCTCGGAGGGCTTGGCGGCAGAAGCCTCTTCAGCGGCGGACTCGCCTTCTTCGGCGTCGTCCAGCATCACCATCTCCGTCGGCTCCATCTCGCCCGGTTCAGCCGCCGGTGCAGCTGGCGCCGCGGCCTCCGTCTTCTCGCCCTCGGCGGCCTGCGCCTCTTCGGCCGCCTTCTCCAGCTCGGTCTTGGGGGGCTCGGGCTTCTTGTAGGCCGCCGCACGCTCACGCGGATTGGAACGCTGCAGCGTGGGGTCAATGCCGTTCAGATCGCCCAGCGACGCCAGGCCGAAGTGCTCCAGGAAGAACTGCGTGGTGCCATACAGGAACGGGTGGCCCGGCAGCTCGCTGCGCCCCACCAGACGCACCAGGCCCAGATCCAGCAGCGTCTTGACGATGGTATCCACCGCCACGCCGCGGATCTGCTCGATTTCGGCCTTGGTGATGGGCTGGCGGTAGGCGACGATCGCCAGGGTCTCCAGCGAAGCGCGCGACAGCCGATTCGGGCGGTCCAGCTTCAGCAGCGCCCGCACGTAGCGCCCGCACGACGGCGACGTCTGCAGACGATAGGCCCCCGCGCTGCATACCAACTTGAAGCCAACGCCCGAGCGCTCAAGCTCCTTCTCCAGTCCGTGCAGCGCCTCTTCGATCTCACGCGACGTGCAGCTCTGGTAGACGCCCATCACCTCCGCGTCTTCGCCCTCCTCCGGCGCCACGTTCTTGACGCAGTTGCGCAAATCGCCGGCCGTGAGCGGCTGTTCCGAGGCGAACAAAAGCGCGCCGACAATCTCCTGTAGCGAACGCGGCAAGGGAATCTTTGCTTCTTCAGTACTCATCAGGGGCCTCAAGCGGTTTGTCGTCCGGCATTTCCTTCGAGGGCAGGACGGTGATTTCGTGGAACGCCGCGTTCTGGTAAACGATCACGCGATGCTGGCGCAGCAGCTCCAGAAGCGCCAGGAACGTGACGATGATCTCGCCCCGGGGCGTCTGTTCGCCAAAGAGCGAGGAGAACGACGTCTGCCCCTCCGTGCGCGTGCGCTCCAGGATGAGATCCATCTTGTCGGGCACGCTCCAGCGCATGCCCTTGAGCTCGCCCTGCGGAACCTCGGCCGCACGCGCCAGCACATCGCGGAACGCCGACAGGAGATCGTAGATGTTGACGTCACCCAATGCCCCCGCCGCGTCGGCAGACGTCTTCTCGAACTTGGGACGCCCGCCGCCGTAGCCGAAGGACTCGGCCGTAAGCGCCTCGTACTGTCCCAGCTTGCCGGCGGCGTCCTTGAACTTCTTGTATTCGATGAGCTGCCGCACAAGGTCGAGACGTGGGTCCACCCACTCCTCATCGCCGCCCTCCTCGGAGGCGCGCCGATCCACCGGCAGCAGCATGCGGCTCTTGATCACCATGAGCGTGGCGGCCATCACGATGAATTCGCCCGCCACGTCCAGATTCAGGCTGCGCATCAAATCGAGATAGGCCATGTACTGCTCGGTGATGCGTCCGATCGGGATGTCGTAGATGTCGAGCTCCTCGCGGCGGATCAGATACAAAAGCAGGTCCAGAGGTCCTTCGAAGACCTCCAGATCGACCTTCCAGTCATCCGCAAGTAGTTCGCTCTGCGCCATATCCGTCCTATCGCCAACGCCGCACACGGCGGCAACGGGTTACAGCCCGACGGCTTTCCTCACCTTCTCCATGAGCGGTGCGGCGGCGGCACGCGCACGCGCGGCACCAGCCTTGAGGATGTCCTCCAGCGCGTCGGGATCCTTGGCGAGCTCGTCGCGCTTTTCCTTGAAGGGATCAAAAAGGCGATGGTAGGCCTGCAGCAGCGCCTTCTTCGCCGTGCCGTAGCCATAGCCGCCTGCGCGGAACGCCGCGGCCATCTCGGCCACCTCCTCCGGCGTGGCGAAGAGCTTGTACATCTCGTAGATCGAATTGCCCTCGGGCTCCTTGGGCTCCTCCATCGGCGTCGAATCCGTCACGATGCCCATGATCTTCTTCTTCGCCGAGACGTCGAAGAGCTCGATCGTGTTGTGATAGCTCTTGGACATCTTCTGCCCGTCCGTCCCCGGAATCGTCGCGACCGTCTCGGGAATGTACGCGTCCGGCATCTTGAAGATCTCGCCGTAGGCGTTGTTGAACTTCTGGCAGAGGTCGCGCGTCACCTCGAGATGCTGCTTCTGGTCCTTGCCGACCGGCACGAGGTCGGACTGCATGATCAGGATGTCCGCCGCCATCAGGACCGGATACGCGAAAAGCCCGTGCGTCGCCTCGAAGCCGTGCGCCATCTTGTCCTTGTAGCTGTGGCAGCGCTCGAGAAGCCCCATCGGCGTCAGGCACGAGAGGTACCACGCGAGCTCCTGCACCTCGGGAACGTCGCTCTGGCGGTACATGACCGTCTTGTCCGGATCAAGCCCGCACGCGAGATAGTCGAGCGCCACTTCCTTCGTCGCCTCCCGCAGAGCCTTGCCGTCGCGCACCGTCGTCATCGCATGGTAGTTCGCGATGAACATGAAGTTCTCGCCCTTCTCCTGAAGGTCGAACATCGACTTCATCGCGCCAAAATAGTTGCCCCAGTGCAGTTTGCCCGAGGGCTGTATGCCCGTCAGAATACGCATAATTTCTAATCCTTCCAAATGGAACATTGTATTTTAGCGCAAAACACGGTAAAATTCAAGTGGTCGAGAACGCGCGAAGACGATTTTCTGGATCGGTACACAGAAAGGGGGCGGCATGTGGTGCCGCCCCCTTCTGCCGTCTGTGTCCCGCCGATAATCAGCGGTTGAGCGTATCCAGCACGGCCTTGCGCAGACCCACGTAGTTACCGCCCTTCATGAGCGAT
>JAKSOW010000205.1 GCA_024405395.1 Kiritimatiellia bacterium
TCGGATCCGATTCCGACCGCCGCCCTGCTGGAGGGATTCGGCGCTCAGGAGTCGGCGGAATGGACGCCGAAAGCGATCCCCGCAGTCCACGCGCCCCTTCCCTCCGCCCGTGGCAGACGTCTGGATCTTTCAACCAGAGAGCCGAACCGACGAGCGGAAGGAAGACCGGCGGGCGATAAGAATTATTACGCATCAAAATCTCATCGTGAGCGAATCATACGGGGGCGGGAACGGCTTGTCGAGGTGTTCGCGGGGTGTCCCAACACGATCAAGGATGCGTTTCTGCGGGTTGACGACGCCATCAGCCGGATCGAAGGCGAACTCAGTCGAATCGAGGACGAGCTCAGTCGAACCGAGGACGAGCTCAGTCGGTTGGAATGACCGTCGGGCGTTGGGGACATTGTGCCTGTAAATCCCCTTCCCTGGTTGCCTTTGAATGACGTCAATCCCCTTGATGTCGTTAACGGATTCAAATTCGGTCAACCCGGGCCACCCTTCGAATAGTTCATTGGCAATAAAACAATAAATTCATTGCCAATGAAATAATCATTGCGGAGAAGCCTCGTTTATGAGAAAATAGTGAGCGATGACAAAATCCGAGATAGAATTGGCACTGGAGATGCAACAGCGCGAGGCAGACCTTGCAGAGATGTTGCCGCGTGAAGCATTGTCGCTTGTTCCTGCCCAGAAAGGATTTGCGACGATTGTGACCGGGGTTCGGCGCTGCGGGAAGTCCACGCTCCTGGCTCAATGGGCGGCAGCATCCCATAAATCCTGCTTGCGCATATTATTTGACGACCTGCGGCTTGTGGACTTCAAAACGGATGATTTTGTCCTACTCGGTCGCATCATTGAGCAACGGCGTCCTCAGGCGGTAATCCTAGGCGAAGTCCAGGACATCAAAGGATGGGAACTGTTTGTCACGGGATTGCTGACCAGCGGATACGAGGTGTTTGTCACAGGGTCCAATGCAAAGATGTTGTCTTTGGAACTGGGCACGAAATTGACGGGACGACATCTGGACTTGCGGTTGGGTACGTTCTCATTTGGCGAGTTCTGCCGCTACCTGAAGCGTGCCGTCTCCGCGGAGTCCCTCAGGGATTACCTTGTATGTGGTGGTTTTCCCGCCTATCTGACGTCGCGGAATCGCCAGGTGTTGGAGTCCCTTTTCAATGACATCATATACCGTGACATTGTCGCACGCTACAAGTTGACGAATGCCATGCCGATCAGGCAACTGGCGGCCTACCTGCTGCAGCATATCGGCACCAAGCTTAGTCCGAGCCGTCTGAAGGACGCGATTCACGTGCAGTCGGCGAAGACGGTTCTTGACTATTTCAATTATCTGACGGAATGTTGCCTGGTGGAACGGCTGGAGTGCTTTGCCGAATCCCCGAAGGCGCGGCTCCTGGCCCAGAAGAAGATTTATGCCTGTGACACGGGGCTTGTGAGCGCCTTTGAACGCGAACCGCAGGGCAATCTGGGACATAAACTGGAGAATCTTGTCTTCCTCCTGCTCAAGGCCAAGGGGGGCGATCTCACCTACTTCAACACTTCGGCCGGAGAATGTGATTTCGTGCGCCAAGATGTACAGGCAACTGAGGCGGTGCAGGTCTGCTGGGAACTCACAGACGAGAATCGCAAACGCGAATATGACGGCCTAGTCGCGGCGCTTGACAGGTTCGGCCTTGAAGAAGGAACAATCGTTACCTTCAACCAGGCCGATGAGGCCATACAGAACGGACATCTGTTGCGCATTGTGCCGTTTGCCCAATACGACGTCATCAAAATTGGCTGACGATGGGGGCAGAAGTGTCTTTTTCCATATATACATAAGAGAGAGAGTTTTTTGACGTATATATAGATAAGTGCAAATAACGCCACCAAACTTCACTTTAGTTCAATTACAGACACAAGGGTCGTCAAAGGGTCGTCAAGGACGTCAAAATCTCTTGACGGCCCTACCCCTTTTGAGGGCTTCGGACGTCAAAGTGCTTGACGACCCTCATTGGACTATTCCTGCGGTGAGAGCGCTGCAAGATGGATTTTCTCCCCATGTCCATATCCATCTAGATACTCATGTACCACAATCTCATTGCCGTCGATCAGGTCCTGGAGGTATTCCTCGCGGAATGAGCGGCGGATGAACTGCGTCTTGCGCGTGAGTTCGTTGCGTGTGATGCCCTTCACGCCGGCGGCGGCGACAATCTTGAGGATGCGCTTCTTGGCCTTTTCGTCGGCGTTCTCCGACAGGCTCTCATCCACCGACGAGATGACCGTGGCGATGAGATAGCCAACGAGTTTCGTCGCGTACTCAGCGTCCGCGGCCTCAATCTTCGCCCGCAGGGCGTCCCCCGCGCGCGACACCGCCAGGATCAGCGCCACCCGTCGCGCGTTCTCGATGGCCTTGCCGTAAAGGTAGTTCGCCTCGTCGCCCGTCTTGTCCGCCGCGAGCATCTTCGCGTAGATACGGTCGTTGAACGCCGTGAACACGGCCATCGCCTCGGGTGTGTCCGGCACGGTGACGAGTTCGCCCTCGGCCTTGTAGGCGAACACCTCGGCGCGGATCGTGTTCGGCACCTCGCGCTGCACCTTGAACGTCGGCTTCGGACGCGAGGTGGAGATGAAGAACAGGTTACGCGCGAGCCAGCCGTCGCGCAGGTCGTTGCGCGTGAGGCCCTCGAAAAGGATCTGCGGCTGGCTGGTGGAGTAGAGGCAGAGGTGCGGATGCTCAATGACCACGGGCGGCACTTCGGTCTTGCCGTCCTTGGGGACGCGCTGCTTGCCCACCCAGCGCGAGTTGGCGCTGGACCACAACTCCAGCAGGGCCGGCTTGATGGCGTGCTGGGGCGAGCCCTTGGCCTTCGCGTCGGTGACGCCCGAGAAGAAGTAGCCGGCCTCGTCGATGAGCAGACACAACCGCGGCTGGCGCTTGAGCGCCCACTCGATCGCGCTGTCGCTCGTCACCTGTCCGAGGCGCAGACTGGAGGCGTTGCAGCTGTCCAAAATGCGGGCGATGCTCTTGAGCGCGTGGTCCTTGCCGCTGGAGGTGTAGCCGATGGTCATCGCGAAGATGTTGGTGCGCTGTCCGTCGGAGGCCTGCACGCGGCGTCCGTAGAGGAGTCCGGCCAGGGTGAGCGCCGCGGCGAGCGCGAAAAGCGGCTGCGGGCAGACGGCGGTCTCGTTGATGAAGTTCATAACCTCCTCGACGAATCCGCCGGGATGGGCGAAGTCGGACGGAAGGTTGTTCGGGGATTTCTCGTTCATGGTTTTATTCTCCTTAAGATTTGGATTGTTTGACGCAGACGCCCGAGGGCATCTGCGTTCCAGGACAATCAGACTAACCCACGGACCACACGCCAGAGGCGGGCGGGCGTGATCGGATGGGGGCCAATCATCTGCAGCAGCTTCTCGCGGCTTTCATCCAGCGATTCGGACAGAGGGAAGTACACGAAGAGGACGCCGTTGAGTTCCATTTCCGTGATTCCCACCAGTTCGCCCGCGTGTTCGGCATCGCCCTTCACGCCGCCAGGATCGCTTTCGCAGGCGCAGAAGAACGCGACTTCGCACAGAGTGAGCTTGCCGTAATCGCCGCGGAGGTAACAGTCGAGGGCGGCAGACTCATCCGCACGACTGGCGTAATTCGGCATTTCATCGCCGAAAATATCAGTTGTGATTGTCATAGGCGAGATCTTTGACAGGTAATGAGATTTTAATGCGTAATAATTCTCAACGCGGGTTTGGAAGTCACCACCGCCAGAGGCAGGCCTTGCGGAACGCCGGCGCCCAGACGTGTCGGAAACGAAAGATGTAGCCGGGCAGACTAAGGTCGCCGTAGAGACGGGCGGCGTCATGCCAGATGCCGTCGGCCTGCAGAAAGGCGGTGAGGCCGCGGCGCGCATCTTCGTCCAACAAGGCGAGCGTCGTATGCACACAACAGGCAGCAAGGCGACGGCTGTTCGCGCGCGCAACGTGGTCCAGGGCCGGCAACGCCTCGACAAACGCCTGCACGTTCAACGAACCCGGCGCACGGCCGCTCCATTCGCGATCACTCCTGTCCTCGCCGTGAAAGGCGGTGGCATCGTCCTCCACGAGGCGGCAACCGTCGAAGAGCGCGCGATAGGTCGCGCGGGCCGGCGCGACTTCGCGCGCACGGAACTTCAGCAATGTTGTGGACGCCACCGAAACCAGATAGGTGGAGAGACTGGCCCGCTGCAGCTCCGGCGGATTCTCGGCGGCCTTCACCATCGCGCGGCAGCCACGCTGATAGGCGTCCATCTCGTCCAGCGGACGCAGCTTGCCGTCCATCTTCGCGTCCCAGAACGTCTTGTTCCAGGCCTTCCACGCCTTGAGCGGCACCTGGGAGAGATCGTCGCCCTCCACAAGAACCCACTCTTCGGTGCGGCCCTGCGAAAGACGTGTCCAGAATTTCACGCGCTTGACGGGCGTGCGGGTGGGATGAGAATTATTACGCATTGAAATCTCATCAGTGGCGATTGGAGTCTGGTTGATGGGATTAAGGGTGTTGGTAATGTTGGTGGATGTTGACATGTTTGATTCTCCGTGCCACGGCCGAAATTGGCTTCGACAGGAAGACATTTCCCATCTCGCAGCGATGGGACGAATTTTCTCAAGGCGTAGTCGCACAGCCCTACGCCTCACACGCAACAACCCCGCGACATGTCACGCCAGCCGCTTCGCCGTAAGACGAAACAGATGAAGATATTTTTTGCCCCAGCGTAGCGCAAATTCATTTTCGGTTACGCGCAGATGTATCCCACATTTTCCTCAATACGCCAAATACGCACAAGATACGCACCGAAACATTAAGTTACACGAATCGCAATATATTGATTTTATCCACTTGATTACCGCAGGAGAATTCTGTATCATACGCACAGGATGACACGTGGAACATATTCCAGGGCGCCCTTCCATCCAAACCTCAATTTCAGCATTTACAACAGGTCAAATATCACATTATGTTCGATTCACCGATAGTCCTCTGCGCGAAATCGCAAGCCTTCATGGCATCGCGCAAATTGACCCGCCAACTCGAAAACCTCACCTCCTGGGTGGAGGATGCCGTCAATCTCATACTGGAGGCGATGCTGGCCAACCGCGAACCGATTTCAGACTATCTGCGTCGGGAATACCCGGAGTCCATGGCGTACCGGCGGCGCGCCCCCCAGGACGACAAACGGCGCACACTGCAGCACCGTCTGTCGTTCTTGCTGCGCTACCTGTATCGGTGCCGCCAGGAATATCTGCGTCTGCAGCGGTGGCAGTTCGCCGGATTGGAAGGCATGCTGAACATCTTTTCCACTGCACTTGAGCAAAGTCTGGGAAAGGACGCGCCTGAAGTAGATAAATTCAACATCTTTCTGGACCATCTGCGCCAGGTGTGGGACGAAGGCTCCTGTCCCTGGGACAACGCCGAGGAAATGGGCGAGAAGATGCTGACACTGCACACCGAACTGCCGGCGCTGTTCGAAGAACTGCGTGACGCATTCCTCGCACGTGAAAAGGCGGCAGCAGAAAAGACGCGTCTGGAGAAACACCTGGCCGAAGTGACAGACACCCTGGCGGCGCTGCGGGAAGGCCAAGACGAAATCAAGGCGAATCAGGAAAAGGCGCTCAGACAGCAGCGGAAGAGTCTGCGGCAATGCGAACGGATCGTGGGCGGCGGCGAAGTGCTGGATGAGGACATCTATTCACGGGAGGCCGGACTGGACGCCTATCCCGGCGCACGCGGGCGGGAACTCCGCCAGGCGATTGCGATGAGCCATGCGGAGTACCCGGTGGTGTTGAACGCGCGCAAAGGCGAACCGTCACTGCGCAGCCTGGCCAAAAGATGCTGGCTAGCCAATCAGACCGAGTTCGAGAAATTTGCCGCCCTTCCCACCGAACCGGGATTCAAGAATTGGCAGAGCCTCAGCACCGCCCTCTATACCCTCGTGAAGAAATACCCCCAAGCCGACCACT
>JAKSOW010000206.1 GCA_024405395.1 Kiritimatiellia bacterium
GGCTCCGCGCTCCTGCCACGATTGCGGATCGGCCTGAGTATGGCCGTCTTTCGCTTGTTGACAGGGCAAAAATCGTTTCGCGACACGGCCATTTCGTCCTGGGTGCAGGTCGGGCTGAAGGCGTGTTCACGATGGCGGACGATACGGCCCTCGAGCTGAACCTGAAGGATTCCCTGAAGTACACCAACAAGAATCCGGACAATTCGGAGTTCTACTCCTATGCCACCAACAGCGTTATGGCGGTGGGCATGCTCGGCGGTTTGGGGCGCTGCATCATCTCGAACGGCGCCTTTACGTGCAATCTGCGTTCGTTCATCGGCGGTTGCCACACGAACGAGTACCTGGACGGTGCCTACATCAAGTACGGCCCCGACGCCTGCAATGCGGAAAACGCGAATGCGGAAGGGTATCTGTGCGTACGCGGCGGCTCGTTCACCACTACCAAGCCCATGGTGCTCGGTTCGCATGGCACGGGTGAGCTGGAGATCGGTCCGGCGGGCACCTTTGCGGGCACCACGGTGGTGCTGTCGAATGCGGTGGCCTCCACGCTCCGGTTTACGCTGGACGGGACGGGGTACACGGGCTCGGCGCAGGTGGCGCGTCTCGTGGTCACGCCTGAGGCGAAGCTGGTGGTGGACCTGGCCAACTTCGTCGGCAAGTCGCGCACAATCCCGCTGATGACCTATGCCGCGCGAGAAGGCGATTTCGCGCCCGCGAACATTCTGCTGACTGCCGACGCGTCCAATACCCAGCTCAAGAAGGCGCAGTTGGATGTCACTTCCACGGGCATCTATCTGCGTTTCCCCTCCGGAACGGCCCTGCTGCTGCGGTGAGGAACGGCACTTCAATATGTTGATAAGGGAACTGAATATGAGAAAATCGATTTGTCTTGCGGTTTGTGCGTTGAGTCTGGTGGGCGCGGCCGATACCTATTACTGGGCGGCGTCTTCGGCGCAAAAGGAGTGGGCTGATTGGGGTTCGGCCGAGAATTGGCGTAAGGGCACCCTCGACGGCGCCGTGGCCACGCAGTTGCCGGGCGCCTCGGACACGATTGGCTATCCCCAGGCGCAGCTATGGGCCGATTTGGGCGGGCGCGAATGGACGATTGGCACCTATGATCAGGATGTCACGCCGCGTGTGCCTTCAACGGTGACGTATCTGTGTCTCACCAATGGCACGCTCACGATTCAGACGAGCTATGAGGCCTACACGGCACGGAACAACCTCTATGATGGCGCCACGCTCATCATCGCGCCGACGGTGGGCAACGTGTATGAGTCGCGGTCGAATGCCAGCTATGTGGAGTGGCAGTTGTACGCCGGCAGCCGGCTGGACCTCCTGCCCCAGAAGATCAACTATTTCCAGGGCTACTACAATGTCCAGGCGGGCGCCACGATGCGTCTGGCCGCGAAGAAGTACACGATCCTGGGCTCGCCGTGGCCCAACATCTACCGCAACTGGGGCACGATGATCGTCACGAACGGCTGGGACTTCACGGGAAATGCCGCCTCGGTGAATGTCGCGGGAAGCACCAACAAGGGCTACGGCATTCGCACGCGCGACGGCAATTGGGCCTACATGGCCCTGGACCAGCTGGGCGGCACAATGTGCCTGGGCGGATTTTTCTACAATGGCGGCATAACGGACATGCCGTTCTACTTCTCCGTGGGCGGCGGTACGCTGGATGTGGTGGACGACACCCGTTTCGTCGGCTTCAACTGCACCGTCTCCAATGATGCGCAGGTGGTTGTGAATGTGGCCAACGCCGCCGCGCTCGACATGCAGCCGTTCACCTTCGGCGAGAACAGCGCCATCACCAAGACCGGCGCGGGCACGCTGGTCTTGGGCACCACGCAGCCCACGGCGCTTGTCGTGGCGTCGGGCGCCCTGGAGCTGCTCTCGGCGGAACTGGATCTGGCCCAGATCACTTTCGCCGCCGATTCCACCCTGTGCTTCGGCACGCACGGCCTGCGCATCGACGAAATGCCGGGCTACGAGGCGGTGCATTTCAGTGTGGACACGGCTTCTTTGCAGTCGGGCATTGTCTTTGTGCGTTCGTCGGACGCCGCGTTGCTGAACCATGTCAAGGCGGAGGTGCAGACCAGCCTGGGGTCGGCCTATGATGTGGTGCAGGAGGGTGACGGCCTTCTCTATGTGGCGCATACCGACAGCGTGTTTGACGCCACGAAGGGCGTGGGGCTGGACGACCCGTCCGGCTGGGCCGGCGGCCGGGTGCCGGCCGGGGACGATGTGGTGATTCGCGGGGCCGGCACGGTGGTCCTCGGCGCGACTTCGCCGGCGTTCAGATCGATCACCCTGGAACTGGGTGCGCGTCTCGAGACGTCGGGCGGCACGGCCGCCGTGCCGGTCGTGGTGCCGGCGCTTACGCTCAACTTCCAGGCGTCCTTCCGTGTGGCGCCGGAGTCTCAGGTGGTCATCACCAATGGCATTACGGCCTACGCCACCGCGTCCGATCTGCCGGTCTTCGAGATCGCCACCAATGGCGTGGCCTTTGTGCAGGATGCGGCCTGGCCGGCGCGCGGCATCTACTTCAAGAATCTTGACGTGCGGCTGTATGGCCGGCTGGATGTGCCTACCTCGTCCTCGCAAGGTGATTATCTGGGCAGCCAGATGTTCTTCGGCTATGCCGAGCCGGGCGAGACATCCTATATGGCGTTTACGGCGGATGGCGGCACCATCTATGCGCCCCATGCGGCGGCATCCTACTTTGGCAATCGTTCGCTGGTGTCCATCGCCTCGCCGGCGGCTGGGGGCCGCGTGAAGGTGAAGGGCGAGGTGCTTTTCCGCGATTACGCCAAGCTCAACGTGCTGGCGGCGAACGGCCTGCAGGGCAATGTCGCCAACAGCGGCTATGCCATTGGCCTGAACAATCCGACGGACGAGGTGTTCGACGTGTGCGTGGACAATTCGAATCTGTCGCCCGCCGGCCCCACCTGGTTTGCGGGCGGCAGCCGCACGCGTTTCGTCAATGGCGGCTGCTGTTCGCGTCCCTCCGGCAACAGCAACCACTCGTACGGCCACACGCGCGGCGCGTGGATTCAGGACGCCGCCACTGTCCGCTTTGACGGTGGGCAGTTCCAGTTGGACCACGCCTGCGGCAACGACTCCCTCGGAAAGGGCTTGTCCGTGAGGCCGGCGACGGAAACTCCCGCGCTCACGCTGGGCGGTGGCGCGAGGTTTACGCTGTGGGAGCAGTACGGCAATGGCCAGGCCACGTGCCAGGTGACGGATGGCGTATTCTGCGTGCCGCGTCTCCATCCGCCCCGGATGCAGCGCAATGCCACTACGGGCGTTTGGACGTTCATGGCCTCCTGGACGCAGACGAACACGCCGGCCTTCAATGGCTTTGCGAATGTCATGGTTCCCGCTGGCGGCAGTCTGCGGTTTGACGCCTGCGACTACTTCGACTTCATATCGTGCGGCGAGCGCTACACCCAGGGAACACCAGAGGAGGACAATCCCTACTTTGCGAATTGGTATGCCGACTGGTGGGAGTGGCACCGCAAGACGGCGCTTGAGGTGCCGGTGTCGGGGGCGGGCGATGTGGTCGTCACCAATACGCTTTCTGGCGCGGACCCGCGCAATGGCGCCTGGTATTTCACCCCGCCGCGCACCGACTTCCCGGATCTGTCCGTCTGGTCCATGAACCTGGTGCTGCGCGGTGGCGCCAACACGTGCGTCGGCACGCTGACGGCGGCGACAAACGTGAATGCCTTCCTGCATCTGGCCGATGGCGCGAACTGGGCCGGCTGCCTGAAGGCGAATGCCCATGTGAAGTTCGGCGATCCCATCCGCGAAGAGGCGGGGCAGGCCGTTCAGCCGGCTGTGGTGCGCGTGAACGACCTGGCGCTGGATGGCCCGCTTGCGCTGCGCCTCTGGAAGGATGGCGCCGAACAGCGGAACGACTTCCTGGAGATCGCGGGCTCCTCGTCGGCGACTTCGCGGTCGGCGGGCCTGGCCGGCGAGGGCATGGACGGCTATGAGCCGCAGCCCGGCGAGTGGTTCACGGTCGCCCGGTGCGACAAGTCGGCGGCCGCGCCCCGTGCGGCCCGCGGCTGGCGTGTGAAGACGGTGGCGGATCCCGAAGACGACGCCAAGGTGCTCGTGTGCCTTGCCCGCGGCGTGTCGGGAACCTTGATCGTGCTGCAGTGACGGGTGTGGGGCCAGAGATGATTGACGCAAGGCAGAAGGCATTTCCGTTCCGCGAGCTGATGCTTCTGGCGCTGGCGTTCGCATGTGGCGGCCAGGTGTTGGGCGCCGGCGAAGCCTGGAAGTTGCGGGACGGGGTGCCGAATGCCGTCATCTTCGCCCGGCAGAACCGGAGCGGGAACCAGTATCACTTCTGTCTGGGGGACAGCCCCGTGACCCCCTGGCAGGCCTTCTCCCGGGAGGTCGCCAAAGTATGTGAGGCGCGCGTGATCACGCCGACGTTCGTGGTGCCGGAAGGGGCCGACCTTGCCCGCTACACCTGCGTGAATGGCCAGGCGATCTTCGGCGAACGGCTCTACAGCGGCTATCTGGCCGTGCTCGACTATTCGGCCTCGGGCGCCAAGGGCGATGTGGCGCAGACGGCGTTTGTCCTGGAGAACCTGGTGCGGGCCATCTACGGCTACAGGGCCACGCACAGCATTGTGATGGTGCATACCACGCCGTCCGCCTATGTGGCCGAGGCCGAGCGCATTGCCGACCACTATGGCATCCCCACCCTGGATCTGACGGACGTGAAGACCCCCGCCGAGCGGAATGAACGCGCGCGGCAGTTCGCCCATGCGCTGTTCACGGGGCCGGCGCCCGAGCGGATCGTCCCGCGGAAGGTGTTGCCGGCGCCGCTGCGGAAGGGGACGGAGCTTCGTCCGTTCCTGATTTCCTATGAGCACGAGGCCATTGCCCTGGGGCAGGGCTGGCTGGGATGGCAGCGTCCCCGCATTCAGCAGGTCCGCCACGTGCTGGACGCGAAAAAGGCCGGCGCGGAGCTGAAGGTGACCTTCACCGGCAGCGAGATCGGGCTTTACGACGAGGCCTCGGCGGGATCATCGACCTTCACCTGCCGCGTGGACGACGGGGAACCGCGCACGTTTGGTGCGCCGCAGGGGGCTGTCGCGCTGCGTCACACGCGTCTCTTCGGCGATCTGGCGCCCGATCGCGAGCATGTGCTGACGCTGACGGTGAACGAGGCGAAGGAATTCCGGGTGGTGGGCTTTTCGGTCTGCGGGGCGGTGAAGTCGTCTGCTTCGAAGCTGTCGCCCCTGGAGCGGATGCGGGCACACCTCAAGACGCTGCCGTCCTTGGACTACATGCCGCCAGCGGGCCGCTTTGCCCCTATTCCCGAGACCATGCGCCGGCTGCGCGAGGGGAAGGCGCTCACCATTGTGTTGCTGGGGGACAGCATCATCAACGACACTTCATCCTCCCAGTTTGAACAGTTGCTGGCCCAGCGCTATCCGGCCTGCCGCATCACCAAGCGCACGAGTGCGCGCGGCAGCACGGGGTGCGACTGGTATGCGCAGGAGAATCGGGTGGATGAGTGGGTGCTGCGCCACAAGCCCGATTTGCTGGTGATCGGCGGCATTTCGCATCGTCCGCCCGACAGGGTGCGGGACGTCGTGCGGCAGGTGCGGGAAAAGAAGCCCGACACCGAGTTCCTGATCCTCACCCCGGTCTTTGGCGCGATGTCGGACTCCTGGAACCAGAGCTGGACGCCGGAGATCGACCATTCGACGCCCAATTGGCGCGCCACGCTTGAGCGGATTGCCGCCGAGGAGAATTGCGCCTTTTTCGACATGACGGGTCCCTTGGGAAGCTTCATCGAGAAGTCGCAGATGGCGCGCGGCGCCTTCATGCGCGATGTGGTGCATGCGAATGACCGCGGCAAGGCCGTCCTTGGCGAGCTGCTCAATCGCTGGTTCGCGCCATAAGCCTGTTGTTGATCCCTTATTTCC
>JAKSOW010000207.1 GCA_024405395.1 Kiritimatiellia bacterium
TCCATTTCCTTGTACTCGCGCTTCACCTCGTCCTTCGTCATCATCATCTGCTTGGTGAAGTTGTGCTGCTGGAAAAGGCGGTCGATGATCGCGATGACGATGTAGCCGAAGGCCGTATAGCCCGCCAGACGCACGAGGATCACCTTCAGGATGTCCAGCATGTCGCTGACCGTGCCGTAGCAGATCGGCAGCAGCGCCTGGTAGGACGAGGCGATCAGCTTGTAGATGAGATAGCCGAGAAAGAGCACTTTCACGGTGTTCTTGAAGAACTCGAAGAAGTTCTTCATGCAGAATATCTTCTTGAAGCCCTCGGCCGGGTTCAGCTTCGAGAGATTGGGCTTGATCGACTCGCCCGCGAAGAGGAAGCCGATCTGCGCCATGTTGGAGATGATCGCGACGACGGCGGCGATCAGGACGAAGATGAAGGAATACTTCATGATGATGATCAGCACAAGCCGCCCGACCTGCTTGACCGCGTCCATGGGCGCATACGCATAGCTCCGCCCCAGAAACGCGAGCAGCTCCTCCAGCTCGTTCATCAGCGCGCCGCACAACGCGGCCGTCAGGTACATGAGCACGATCAGCAAGGCCGTCGAGACGATGTCCTTCGAGGTGCACACCTGTCCCTTGTTGCGGGCATCCCGCAACTTCTTGGGTGTTGGCATCTCAGTTTTTTCGCCGCCTTCGTCCGCCATGGCCTACGCATTCCTATGAGCTGAAGACCCGCCGCAGCGAATCGAGGATCGGCTTGTCGTTTGTGTACATCAGCATGTCCATGATGAACTGGAGATAGATGACCAGCATGGCGATGCCCAGGGCCGACTTGATCGGCATCGAAAGGAAGAATACGTTCAGCTGCGGCGCCGTCCGGTTGACGAAGCCCAGGCCAATCGTCGCCAGGAACATGAGGATGATGATGGGCGCGGCGATGATGAAGGTGGTGCGCATGACGGTGTCGACCGTGCCCAGCACCGTCGTCGCCGCCGTCGAGGCAACCGAGAAGTCGCCCGAGAAGATCGGGAAGATCGCCCAGCTCTTGTAGATCGCCCCGAGGAAGATCAGAACCGCGCCGCCCACGAAGAAGATCGTCGAGACGATCTGCGTGAAGAATATGCCCGTCGTCGAGACCTGCGCGCCCGAAAGCGGCGAATAGACCTCGCCCATCGTGGCGCCACGCTGGTTGTCGATCACGTTGCCGACGTTCTCCGCGATCCAGAACGGCACCGCCGCGAAGAATCCGATCAGCAGCCCGATCGCCGTCTCCTTGAGGGCCACAACCCCCAGATAGACCGTCGTCAGCTGGGCCATGTCCGGCATCTCACGCAGCGTCACGGGAACCGCCAGAAAGGCGAACGCGAGCGCCGCGGCACGCCGCCCCAGCCCCGTCACCATCGAACTCGAAAGCGCCGGCAGAAGCTCCATGGCCGCGACGACGCGCACCGCCGTCAGGGCGAACGCAACCATGAAACGCTGGAAATCGACGTATTCGGAGACCATGGTCAGTCGCGTCCCCCCTCGATCCAGACGATTGCCGGGCCATGGAAATGCAGCATGAGCCGCGCCCGGCGCGGAATGAAGAGGTCGCGCAGCCTAAGCCGGGGGCAGAAGCCCGTGGGGCGCTTTCCCGTCCACGCGACAACGGCGTCGGGGCGAACCGTCAACGTGCCGCCATCCTCGACGACCAGCTTCTTCACGCGCGAGGCCGTGGCCATCAGCGCCCAGCCGATCTCCATCTCGAAGACGGGAATCGCGTTCTTGAAGGAGAACGGGACGATGCGGATGAGGCGGCGCTTCTTCTTCGCGGCCAGCGGCGCGACGAGGAGCTTGTCGTTCACGACCGTCACCCGCTCGCCCAGGTCAAGGCGCGTGAGGAACGGACGCGACGCCGACGAGCAGTACGAAAAGCCGTCCTGCTCGGCGACAGGCTGCCCCTTGCCGAAGAGCCACCGCCCTTCGCCAACGCGCGCAAAACCTCCCTCGACCTGAGCCTCGGACATCAAGCCTCCTGCAGGGCGGCCGGCATGACGGGCGACGGCAGAGCGAAGGCCTTTTCGAAGTAGGCGTCCAGGGCGGCGAAGCGCGGCCCCGAAAGCTCCAGGTCATCCGTCATCGCATCCACATCCCGATTGGGATTGAGCGACACGTTGAGCGCAGGATCCTTGCCCGTCTTGAGGTTGACCGCGTTCGCGGTCCCCTCAGACATCTGAATTCGAGCGGACGGCATCGAATTCCCAGTTATGGAAGAAATGGTACTCATGACACTCCGTTTACGCCTGAGGGCATGAAAGGTTACACCGAAAGAAGAGATTTCAGCTTTTCTTTTGCGCGATGGATGCGCACCTTGACCAGCGATTCCGTCGAATTGGTCTGGCGCGCGATTTCGCGGATCGAGAGCCCGGAAACCTGAAAGAGCAGGAAGGCTTCGCGCAGAAGCGGCGGCAACTGGTCCAACGCCGCCGTAAGCCGCGTGCGCAACGCAGTGGTCTCCTCATCCTCCTCCAGCTTGCGGTCGGGTGCGGCGGTCTCCTGCATGTCGGCGTCGGTAATCTCCTCCTGGAGCGAGATCCGGCTGTTCTTGCGCGCCAGATCGGCGCGCAGATTGCGGGCGATCGTGTAGACAAAGCCACTCACCTGCGCCTCGTCGTCCATCAGTTCGTCACGCCGTTTCCAGACGCGGAGGAAAGTCTCCTGCACGATGTCGCAGGCGGCCTGATACCCCATGCCGGAGGCCACCAGGTAGTTCGTCAGCTTGGGTGCGATGCGCGTATAGTGTTCGGCAACGGTCACGGGCTACCTCGTGATCTGCGGGAAAGAGGAGAATATGCTCTGCGTGTAGAGGAGAAGCTCCCCGCCCATCCAATGCGCCGCCATCAGAATGGTGATCGAAATGGCGATCAGCTTCACGGCAAAGCCCAGGGTCTGCTCCTGAATCTGCGTCAGGGCCTGCAGCAGCGACACCAGAAGGCCCAATACCGTCGCCACGATGATCGGAATCATCGACAGCTTCAGCATCAGAATGAGGCATTTCTGCGCATAATCGAGAATGAGTGCCTGAGTCATAGCCGCCTTACTTGATATAGGTCTGGACAAGGCCTTGGATGAGTATCGTCCAACCATCCACCATGACAAACAGCAGAAGCTTGAACGGCAACGAGATCGTCACGGGCGACACCATCATCATGCCCATCGCAAGTAGGATGTTCGAAATGATGATGTCGATGGCGATGAACGGCAGGTACACGAGAAAACCGATCTCGAAGGCCCGCGTCAGCTCGGACACGCAGAAGGCCGGCACGAGGATGAAGTAGCTGCGCTCGTCGACTTCGGCGGGCTTCACCTCGCCCGTCGCCTCGTCTTTCTTGGCCCACAGCGTCTCGGCCGTCCGCACGAAGAAAGCCGTCTGCCGCTCGTCGGAGTTCTTCACGAGGAATTCGCGGAAAGGCTCCGCCGCCTTGAGCGCCGCATCCGTCTTGTACACCGTCTCGGCCGACTTGTCCTTGACTTCCTCGCGGAATATGGACCACCCCTGCTCGACCAACGGCGCCATGATGTAGAAAGTGAGAATGAGCGCCATCGCGTTGACGACCATGTTCGGCGGAATCGACTGGATGCCGAGCGCGTTTCGGATCAGCGAAATGACCACGACTATCTTCAGGTAACTTGTCGCCACCATGGCCAGAAACGGCAGCAGCGACATGGCGATGAGACCAACTATGAATGCATATGGGTCAGTCTGAAACATGGCATGTCTCCTAATTTGAACAACTCGCCCTCGGCCAGCACCCGGGCGTTCCGCACCAGACGCAACGCAGCGGACGGTTCAATCGCCGGCAGCGTCTCATCGGCGAAATCCGCGAAGCGAAGCGACGTTTCGTCTGCGCTGACCACGTGCGCCAGGCCGTCAGAGAAATCCTCGAGCGCCCAGCTCGCCGTGGCGAGGTAATTCGCGCCGAGCGGCACGACATCTCCCTCGCCCAACGCGGCCACGGTTGCCTCGTCCAGAACGAAGGCGCCGTAGTCGGCACGGGCCGGGCGCGTCATCATCCGAATGGACTCATGTCGGGGATCGAGGAACGACATATCGCCCAGGGAGAGACGAAGCTCGGACGAAAGATCAAGCGAGAACGCGAACTGAGACGACCGAAAGACCGTTCGCGCGCCTTGCGGCACAGACTCGGCAAGCCCCACCACGCTGAACTCACGCCCGAAGACCTGCTCAAGCATGACGAACAGGGCGCCGCACTCCTTCTCCACCAGCGCCAGGAGAAGATTGCTTTCCAGCTTCTCCCGCCGCGCCCAAAGGAGATGAAGGTCCGGGAAGCTCGCGCTGTCGCGAATGCCCAGCACATGCTCGGACGCATCCAGCTTCACCTTGAGGGGGATTTCGTCGCCCGCCGCATCGGCCGCGCCGTCAATGGTCAGCACATCCCGCGTGCGGGCGGACGAAACGTCCATCCGCCAGGCCGGCGAGGCCAGCACTTTGTCCGCCGAAGGCCGCTGCCAGCCTGGCCAGCTCCTCAGCAGTTCATCAGGCTCGACCATTGCGCAGATCCCTTCCATGCGTCGGCCGCACGTTCACGACAACGTTGTAGCGTCCCACCCGTTCAGCCAAAACCTCCACCAGCCGGCCCTGATTCTGCTCCAGCAGCGTCGCGATCTTCTCGACTGTCGGCGCAAATTCGACCGTCATCGTGCCACCCTGCACCGCGATCTTCAGTTCGCTCCCTGCCAGGACATCGGGTTTCAGGCGAATGGCGATCTCGCCTTCGCCGCGCATCAGCCCGGGCGAAACCAGCATCGTGTCAGCAACCGCAGACGCCGCCTCAACCAGAACCTCTGCGGCTGTCGCGGCCTCAACCTTCGCCACTACAGAGGCGGCGGCCACGTGCGTGACCGCTGTCGGCGCAACGACAGTTGGCGCAGCCGACGTCATCGCAACAGGCGCCTGCAGGACCTGCGCAACGGCAGGGTCCGGGAGTTCCAAATCTGATTCTGCACGATCAACAACAGGCTTCGTTACGCGAGCTTCCCCGACCATCGGCGGCTTATCCGCCACTGGAACCTCTTCGGCACGCCCTGTAGATACAGCCAAAGCAGGCTGTTCAACAGCGGCTGGCAACTCGACGGGCAATATTGAGGGAAGTCCTGCGGACTTCTCGGCAACCACAGCCGCAAGGGCTTGCGCGGCAACCTGATTCTCGGTGACTACCGCCTTAAAGGTCTCAGGCGTGGCAACAGGCAGCTGCACGGGGCGAGACTCCGGCACAACCACCGGCAGGACCGCAACTTCTGCGGCCACAGGCTGCGCAACGGGCGGCATCGCAGGAAGCGCTGCTGGCTTTTCGGCAATCACAGTCGCAAACACCTGCGCGGCAACCTGATTCTCGGTGACTACCGTCTTGAAGGTCTCAGGCGTGGCAACAGGAAGTTGAACGGGGCGAGACTCCGGCACAACCGCCGGCTGCGCCACAGCCTCAACTGTCACCACCTTTTCAGCCACCATCGGCCGCTCTCCCACCACAGGCTGCGCATTAGGCAATGTTACAGGAAGTTCCACAGGCTTTTCGGCAATCACAGTCGCAAACACTTGCGCGGCAACCTGATTCTCGGTGACTATCGCCTTGAAGGTCTCAGGCGTGGCAACAGGCAGCTGCACGGGGCGAGACTCCGGCACAACCGCCGGCTGGGCCGCAGCCGTCACCACCTTTTCAGCCACCACAGGCTGCGCAACGGGCGGCATCGCAGGAAGCGCTGCAGACTTTTCGGCAATCACAGTCGCAAGCGTCTGCGCCACAACCTGATTCTCGGTGACTACCGCCTTGAAGGTCTCAGGCGTGGCAACAGGCAGCTGCACGGGGCGAGACTCCGGC
>JAKSOW010000208.1 GCA_024405395.1 Kiritimatiellia bacterium
GAGGGCGCGATGGCGCTCTTCGGCGCGAAGTACGGCGACCAGGTGTCGCTCTACTCGATCGGCGATGTCTCCAAGGAGATCTGCTGCGGGCCGCACGTGGAGAACACGAGCGAGCTCGGCAGCTTCAAGATCCAGAAGGAACAGAGCTCGTCGGCCGGCGTGCGCCGCATCAAGGCCGTGATCGGCAATCTGAGCTGACGGCACGCGCCAATGGCGCGTACGGCCGGACGTGATGAACAGGAGGAGAATAGCATGACTATGTTCAAGTATCTGGTTCCGGCTGTTTTGACTGTGGGGGTGGCGTGCCGCGTAGCGGCGGCCGCCCCCGAGTCTTTGACGACGGAGCGTCGCATAAATCCCGTGGGCATCGATGCCTGCGTGCCGCGTTTGTCCTGGCAGCTGCCGGCCGGCACGAAGGCGCAGACGGCCTACGAGATCGACATGGACGGCGAATTCGCGAAGTCCGCCCACACCAACGGACGCCGCCTCGGCGGCCAGCACGTCGATGTCGCCTGGCCCGGGGCCGTTCTGACGACGGGCTCCCGCCACACCTGGCGCGTGCGCACGTGGGACGAGAACAACGTCCCCAGCGAATGGAGCGCGTTGGCCACGTTCACCGTAGGCGTGATGAAGCCCGCCGACTGGAAGGCGAAATGGATCGCCGCCGCCGCGTCCACGCGTCCCGACGAGGACATGGGCGCAGCTCAGTGGATCACGGCCCCCGCCGACGCGAAGGGCGTGGTCACCCTCACGTACGCCTTTGACTTCGCGGGCGCGAAGCCCGGCGAGTTTGTGGATGTGGTGCATGCCGGCGTAGCGCAGCACACCATCGAGGTGAACGGCAAGTCCTTCAACCTGCCGTGTGGCCAGCGCCACGACTGGCGCTATGCGCGCTTTCGCGACATGACGCGTTGGCTCGTGAAGGGCAGGAACGAGATCGTCGTGCGCGTGTACGACGAGCCCAGCCGCCCCGGCGAACCGCTTCCGAAGCTGCGTGTCCCCGCGCCTGCGGGCGTGCATGCCTTCCTGGCGAAGATCGTGCTGCCAGATGGCCGCACGCTGGTGACGGACAAGTCCTGGGCGTCGCCGAATGGTGCCGTGCAGGAGCTGGGCAAGGTGCGCGACACGCCCTATGGCCGGCAGCTGGTGCTGCGTGCCGACACCACCTCGCCCGCATTCGCCAAGACCTTCACGGTGGCGGACAAGCCGATTCGCTCGGCCGTGCTGCAGGTGACGGGCGTCGGCTTCTGCGAGACGCATCTCAATGGCGTGAAGATCGGCGACAAGGTGCTGGACCCTTCGCCCACGGCCTACGACAAGCGCGTGCTCTACTCGACCTACGATCTGGACGAGGCCCTCAAGCCTGGCGCCAACACGCTGGAGCTGCTGGTGGGCCACGGCTGGTATGACGTGCGTGCGGTGGCCTCCTGGAACTACGACACGGCCCCCTGGCGGGATTTCCCGCGTGCGATTGCGCAGCTGGAGATCGTCTATGCGGACGGCGACATCGAGCTGGTGGCGACGGACCGCACCTGGCGGCAGGTGAGGAATCCCGTGGGCTACGACGACATCCGCGAAGGCGAGGTGATCGGCGCCTGGGATCGGGCGATGCCCGACCTGGAGAAGACGGTGGTGCTGGCGGAGGAGGTGCCCGGCCCCAGCGGCAAGCTCGTGGCGGAGGCGCAGCCCGCCGCCAAGGTGATGCGCGAGGTCAGGGCTTCACGCGTGAAGGACCTGGGCAACGGCGCCTGCCTCATCGTGTTCCCCGAGAATCTGGCGGGATGGATCCGCCTGACGCTGCGTGGCCAGCGCAAGGGCGATGTCGTGACGCTGCGCTATGACGAACGCGCGAACGCCGATCTCACGCCGGCTCTGGAGTCGGTGCGCGACGGCCTGAGCGACTTCACGTTCAGCAACTTGCGCGAGACGGGTGCCGAGGTGCGCGAACGCCGCAAGATCGATGCGCACTTCCGCTACACGGCATCCCACCGCGTGTGCCCGACCGACGCCGGATTCCAGGTGGACCGCTTCGTCTCCTCGGGCTCGCCCGTGGAGGTCTATGAGCCGCGCTTCACCTACAACGGCTTCCGCTATGTGTATGTGCGTGGGCTGGCGCAGTTCCCGAAGGCCGAGGACGCCGTGGGCTGCATGGTGCACACGAGCTTTGCCACCACGGGCCGGTTCGCCTGTTCGGACGAGACCCTCAATCAGCTGATGCTCATGGCCGATCGCGCCTATCGCTGCAACTTCGTGGATGGCGTGCCCACGGACTGGCCGCATCGCGAGAAGAACGGCTGGACGGGCGACGCCTCGGTGGCCGCCCAGTTTGCGCAGTATCGCTTCGAGAACACCGCCGGCTACGAGAAGTGGCTGCGCGACATCGGCGACGCCCAGCTGCCTGACGGCAACGTGCCCGGCATTGTGCCCACGTCGGGCTGGGGCTACCATTGGGGCAATGGCCCGGCCTGGGATTCGGCGCTTCCCGTGGTGGCGTGGAACCTCTGGCGCTATCGGGGCGATCGTGCCATCCTGGACGAGGTGTACCCCATGCTCGTGAAGCTGCTGGCCTACACGGCGACGAAGGCCGACGCCAACGGCCTCGTGAAGCATGGCCTGGGCGATTGGGTGCCGGTGGGCCGCAAGCACATGCCCGAGACGGAGTATACGTCGTCGTGCTACTACTATCAGGCGCAGCGCATCGCCGCCGAGATCGCCAAGGTCAAGGGGCTCACGGCCGAGTCGGCGAAATTTGACGCGGCGGCGGAGAGGACGCGTGCGGGCATCCAGGCGAAATACCGCAAGGGCAACGGCGTCTATTCCAATGGGCGGCAGACGGCACAGGCCGTGGCGCTCACCTTCGGCATTGCGTCGGCGGACGAACGGGCCGCCGTGGCGGCACGCCTTGCGGAGGCGGTGGAGAAGGAGCAGGGCCATGTGGACGTGGGCCTCATCGGCATGAAGCACGTCTTCCGTGCGCTGTCCGAGATCGGTCGCACGGACCTCGCCTTCCGGATGCTCACGAATCCCACGTCGCCCTCGCCTGTGGAGTGGATCCAGAAGGGCGGCACGACGTTGTGGGAGGACTGGGGCGATGGCGCCTCGCGCAACCACATCATGTTCGGCGATTTCGCCGCCTGGGCCTATCAGTACCTCGCGGGAATCCGTCTGGCGCCTGCCGCCGACTCGACGCCGGCGGTGCCCACGGGTGCACCGGGCTTCACGGAGATTCTGCTGGCGCCCTGTCCGATTGACGCCTTGTCGTGGGCCGAGGGCGAAACGACCACACCGCAGGGTGTGGTGAAGAGCTCCTGGCGGCGGACGGGCGGCAAGATCGACTATGCGTTCACGGTGCCGCCGGGTGCGACGGCCGAGATTCGTCTGCCCGGGGAGGCGCCGCTTCGCGTTGCCGCCGGCACATACACCTACTCCCGCTGAGGAACGCGCATGGCCGACTGCTCGCGTAGAGGCATCCTCGCAGGTGCGGCGGCGTTTCTCGCGGCCGGCGGCTGCCGATCTCTGTCGTTCGGCGAATCCCCCGCCGAACGGGAAGTGCGGCGGCAGATTGCGGCGGGGTACTATTCCTGCGCGTGCTGTGGTGCCGTGGGCGGCGAGCGGTTCGCCATGGGCGATCGCCGTCCGGAAGACGCCACGCCCGTTGCCGTGGACGGGCAATCGCTCTTTGAGGTCGCGAGCGTGTCCAAGACGTTCACGGCCCTGATTGCCGCCCAGCTTCATTGCTCAGGCCTGCTGGACATCGACGCCCCCTTTACCCGTTATCTGCCGCGGCATGCGCTGGCGAAGACGGGAACGGACATCACATTGCGCGACATCGCGGCGCATGCGGCCGGATTCTCGGATGGCTGGTTCTACCGGGACGCCCGCCAGGCGCGTCGCTACCAGTCGGCCGACGGCCTGGAGGCCGGTGCGCTGGCCCAGCTGCCCGAAGGGCCGCGGCGCATGCACGTGAAGTACGCCTGCCATGACATGATCCTGCTGGGCTACGCGATTGAGCAGGTGACGGGCCTTGACCTCGATGCCGCCGCACGCAAGTACGTGTGGGGGCCGTTGGGGATGGCGTCAACGGGTTGGCGGAACTGTCCGGAGAATCCGCACACGGTGCAGATGTACACCCACGGGCCTGTCCCCCTGGGGTACAAGGGCGACGAGAAGGCGCGTGCGAGCGCTTCGCGTCCCATCGGGAATGCGGGCGTCTTCACCTGCCTGGACGACATGATGAAGTACGCGGAGGATCTGCTCTGCCGCCGTACCTTCCCGGAGGCCTGCTATGATCTGCTGTTCACGCCAACCTTCGGCGACGGGAAACGGCGTAGGTCCTTCGGCTGGGATATGTCGCCGGGGATGAATCCGCCGGGCTGGAGCGCGGCGGCGATCAATCACTCGGGCTATACCGGGCAGTATGTGGCGGTAGATCCCGAACAGGGGCACGCCGTGGTGATCCTGACCAATCTTCGGCTGACCGCCCCGGCCGAGCGTGCCCGGGCCTATGAGGATCGGCGTGCGCTCGCCACGTTGATGCGTTAGGGCAAACGGAAAAGCCGCGGCTTGCTCGGGTGGCGAATGATTTGCCTCCCGTACAGATGCGGGATGATTCAGGTGCTGGGGCGGTGAGGTTCAGATGCTGCCCACGGTTCTGTTCGTTGGGGAGGTTCATGGTTCTGCCTTTCTGTCTGGAGTTCGGGATTGTGGAAAACGGGGCCTTCGTTCCCGTCGCCTATATTATTCGTTTGAGCAAGCCATTTTGGCGGAAGAAAATTCAAAAATCTTTTGGGCGGGGGGAAGGGCATGCCGCGTAAGGGCCTTAAGGCCATTGAGGGCCCCTGGGGCCACAGCCCCATGCGCGTACACGTACGCGCACACACACGCACGCGCGTACACGCAGGCGCACACACGCGTTGAAGCTGGGATTCCCTTAAGAATCCCGATCGTTCTCTTCTTTAGGGTATTCTTAAAGGGACCTTTCTTCTCTTGCATTTGTGATCGCCGCCCGTCCGGCCTGTTCATAACTCACGGGCTGGGCTGTTCATAACTTGTCGGGCAAGGGGCGTAGATTCCCGTGATTCTCATTGCCGAGGCGTATTTGCTGTCAGCGAGGCGCGCTGGATGAATATCATGGGGTGGGGTCTGTGGCCTGGTCGTCCTAAGGCCAGGTCACGGGCTTTCCTTGAGGTTTCACAGGAAAGGAAAATTTCGTGAAGGTGAAGATTGACGGATTCGTGGCCCTGATTGCTGTGGGCACGCTCACGCTGGGTGCCTGGGCCGACACTTGGCGTGATCCCGCCACGGGCTATACCTGGACCTATTCCGTGAAGGACGGAAAGGCCGAGATGCGAAAGGAGGGTAAATGGGGGGATAATCTGTGCGTCATCTCGCCCCGGCCTTCGGGGGCATTGGTGATTCCGTCGACCCTTGGCGGATGTCCCGTGACGAGCATTGGGAAATATGCGTTTTATGGCTGTGACGGTCTGAAGTCGGTGACGATTCCGTCGAGCGTGACAAAGATCGGGTACAATGCGTTTTCCGGCACGCCTTTTCTTGATAGTCAGCCAAATGGCATGGTGGTGCTGGGAGGTGGTGTATTGTACAAAATGAAGGGCTCTTGCCCTCATTCCGTGATGATTCCATCAAACGTGACAAGTATTGCGAGTGGTGTATTCTCCCAGTGCAAAGGTCTTAAGTCTGTGACGATTCCGTCGAGCGTGACGAACATCGGGAGATATGCGTTTTCCGGTTGTAGTGGTCTGACGTTGATCTCCGTTGATTCCTCAAATCCG
>JAKSOW010000209.1 GCA_024405395.1 Kiritimatiellia bacterium
CTCCATTCCCGCTTCTACAAGGGCATGGGCTGGGAAGAGGAGAAGAAGGATTTCCCCAACGTCAAGAAGTTCGTTGCCAACTGTCATCAGCACGGCGTGACCGCGCTTGCCTATGTGCAGTTCGCCACCCTCTACTACGAGGTGATGGAGAAGGAGATCCCCGACCTGGAGAATTGGGCGGCGGTTGACGAGCACGGCGAGAAGTACATGTACCAGACGCAGTACAACCGCTGGATCCCCTGCATCAACAACGAGGCCTGGCGGCAGTACATCGAGAAGGTCCTCACGATTGCGCTGACGGAGGGCTGCTTTGACGGCGTCATGTTCGACAACTGCTTCGGCTATCCTTGCTACTGCCCACGCTGCGAGAAGGCGTTTCGCGACCATATCCAGTCGCTGCCCGACTGCGAGGAGCGCTTCGGATTCTCGTCGCTGCCAGGCGTGCGCATTCCGCGAGTCCGCAAGGACGGCAGAGCCTCCGACATACGCGACCCCTTGCATCAGGAGTGGTGCCGGTGGCGCGTGAAGATGCTGTCCGACACCGTCAAGCGCTTCTATCGGCACATCAAATCGGTGAAGCCGAATGCCATCGTCTCGGCCAATTCGGGTAGCTTCCGCAGCGGCCACGGCTACTCGCAGAACAGCGTCAGCGTCATCGACATGGCAGACGGCGGGCTGGACTTCCTGATGATGCAGACGGGCAATTTCCCCGCCATCGCCAAGTCGGGCGCAATCATCAACCGCGTGCGTGACCTCAAGATCGCACAGACGATCCACAAGCCCATCTGTGCGCTCTGCGACGCCGATGCCGGTGCGCAGGAGCTCGACGAATCCTCCTATCTGCGTCCGCTCATCGAGGATCTCGTGTGGGGCGGCGTGCCCACAGACCGCACGGTCATGGCGCCCGTGCGCTGCCCCGGCTTCATCGACGAAGAGCGTTTTGCCCTGCGTAAACGCGTGCTGACGAACTTCAATGGCTTTGCCAAGACGAACCGTGCGCTCTTCGAGGCTAAACCGCACGCGCCTGTGCGTCTGTATTACGCCGTGGAGCCGATGGGCCTTGCGCCGAGCCTGAACACGTCTCTGGTCGCCGTCGAGGAGATCCTGCTACGCCGCCATGTGCCGTTTGGCTATCTCATCGCGCGCGGTGCGGCGGCGCCGGAAATTCCCGCCGACTGCAAGGTGCTTGTGCTGGCGAATGCCAAATGGCTGTCGGACGCGCAAGTCGCCGGTATCGCGACGTTTGCGCAGCGGGGCGGCCGCGTCGTCATCACGGGTGAGTCGGGTCTGTGGGATGAACGCGGCAGCCAGCGCTTTGAGAATCCCCTGGAGCCGTTGGCCAAGCTGCCCAACGTCACCTGGCGCGCGGTGGCCGATCAGCCGGGTTCCACCCAGATGGGCTGGACGCAGTCCATTCTGCCGCCGAAGGATCACGGTGCGGCACTGCTTGCGGATTTCGGGAAAGTCGGCTACCGCCCACGTGTTACGTTCGAGAATCTGCCCGAAGAGGTGTTCCTGGAGGTGAAGGAACTGGCGGACGGCTATGTGCTGCACCTCGTCAACTACAATCCCGCCGCGCCAGTCCAGACCGCCCGCATTGTGTTGCCGCCCGACCTTTCGGCCACGGCCTGTGCGCCGTTTGGCCCCAATCCCGCCATGGCGCAGGTTTCGGCCAATGGCCAGCTTCCACCTTTCGCGCAGTATCTGATGATTCGCGTCGGAACGAAGGCGCACTAGTTCCGACGATTCTTCTGCTGACGCCGGCGTGGTTTCTCGCCTTGCGGCATTCGGAATGGTAGGGGGTTGCCCCACCATAGGTGATTTGCTATAATCTCGAAACCATGAAGAATAGTGCGATGATTGTGTGCGCCGCTTTCCTTTCGGCGGCGGTCGTGTGGTCGGCTGAGGCCGCGCCGCGGGAGCTTTTCAACGGCAAGGACCTTTCGGGCTGGTATACCTTTCTCAAGGGACGCGGCAAGAACAGCGATCCCAAGGGTGTGTTCTCGGTGAAGGATGGCGTGATCCGCATCACGGGCGAGGAGTGGGGCTCGCTCATCACCGACGAGGAGTTCGCCGACTATCGGCTCACGGTCGAATACCGCTTCACGGGCAAGAAGTTCCCCTCCAAGGAAAAGGCGGCGCTCGACAGCGGCATCCTCTTCCACTCCGTGGGCGAGGATGGCGGTTTCGCGAAGATCTGGATGGCGTCGCACGAGTATAACCTCATCCAGGGCGCCAGTGGCGACGTGTGGGGTGTTCACCCCAAGAATTCGGGTATGTCCTTCACGGGCGAAGTGGCGGAAGAGCGCCAGGGCGGCAAGCACTTCATCTGGAAGGAGGGTGGTCGCCGCGAGGTCTTCTCCGGCAATCTGCGCCTGGCACGCGGCGACATCGCGCCGGAATGGACGGATACGCCCGAGGCTCCCTTGGCCTGGAACGAGAAGCCGGTGGGGCAGTGGAACACGGCGGTGCTGGAGTGCCGCGGCGACGTGGCCTCGTGCTACTTCAACGGGCGGCTCGTCAATCGGGTCTTTGACCTCAAGCCCGCCCGCGGCCGCATCCAGTTGCAGAGCGAGGGCTGTGGCATCGAATTCCGCCGCGTGACGATCGAGAGCCTTTTGGGCGATCGTCCGTGGGTGTCGTTGGAGGAGAAGCTCAACACGCGTCGCCGCCATTACGCCATCGATTCGCAGCCGGGCACGCCCGAGGGCGACGCCGTGCGCTTCTACCGCGATCCCTACAAGAAGGATTGGGCGCAGGCCAACTACGACGAGTCCAAGGCCGGCGTGCTGGGCAAGGACTACACGATCGAGGATCCGTTCACCTTCGCCGACGGGCGCAAGGTGAAGAACAAGGCCGACTGGCAGGCCCGTCGCGCCGAGATCCTGAAGATCTTCGAGGAGGAGGTTTATGGCGTGATGCCGCCGAAGCCGGACGCGATGCTCTTCGATCTGGTCTCCGAGAAGCTGACGGAAGACCGTTTTGCCGTGGAACGTCGCTATCGGCAGTATTTCCGCGCCGACAAGACGGGCCCGGTGATCGACTGGATCGTGTTCGTGCCGAAATACGCTAAGAAGCCGTGCCCCGTGATTTTGCATCTCAACTACAAGGGCAACGACAACATCGCCCGCGGCTTTACCAACCACTATCTGCTGCCGGTCGGGGACATGATCGCGCATGGCTATGCGTTCATGTCGGCGCAGTACACGCAGATCACGGCCGACCCGCGCGACATGGCGGGCTTTACGCATGTGTATGACGGCGTCTATGAGCTGTGGGGGTACCGTGACCCCAAGCGCACCAATCTCACGGGCACGCTGATGGCCTGGGCCTGGGGGCTCTCGCGAGGACTGGACCTCGCCACGGATATTCCCGAGATCGATGCGACGCGCAATGTCGTGGTCGGTTCGTCCCGTCTGGGCAAGGCCGCCTTCCTCGCGGCCGCCTACGATGAACGTTTCACCGCGTGCGTGCCGAACCAGACGGGCGCAATCGGCGTGCAGCTGATGAAGCGCGATTACGGCGAAAATCTGAAGACGCAGGAGCTGGCGTTCCCGCACTGGTATTGCTCGGCCGTGTGGAAGTATCGGGATGATACCCGAAAGATGCCGTTTGACATGCATCTGCTGGCGGCCTGCATCGCGCCGCGTGCGCTGCTGCTGGAGTGCTATCACAAGAAGTGGTTCGATCCGGTCGGCGAATGGCTGGCGGCGAAGGCGGCTTCGCCCGTGTGGGAATTTCTCACGGGGAAGGGTCTGGGTGCCGACGAATGGCCCGAGCCCTACAGCGAAGCGCTGGTGAAGCCGCCCTTCGGCTATGTGCGGCGCACCGAGTGCCACGGACTCTCGCCCTACGACTGGAAGTGGGCGCTCGATTTCGCGGACCAGGTATTCGGCAAGTGACGCTTCGTCGGGGCGTTTAACCCACGGCCAGGAGAATGACCATGAAAGATTCCCACACCGTCTCCACCCGCTATCTGCTCACGATGGCGGGCCTGGGCGGGCTGCTGTACGGTATCGACTTCGGCGTCATCGCGGCGTCGATGCCCTACATCCGCGCGCTGAAGATCTTCACCGAGGCGCAGGTCAGCTGGATTGTGGGGGCGGTCATGTTCGGCGGCCTGCTGGCCTCGCTCACGGCAGGGGCTCTCGCCGAGCGCCTGGGGCGGCGGCCCACTATCCTGTTCGCCGCAGGATTGTTTCTCTTCGCCGTGCCGGTGGTGTGCTTGTCGAACGGTTCGTTGGGGATCATGCTCACGGGGCGTGTGCTGCAGGGCATGAGCGCCGGCTACATGAGCGTGGTCATGCCGCTGTATCTGGCGGAGACGCTGCCGGCCGAGACGCGCGGACGCGGCACGGGCATTTTCCAGCTCTTCCTGGGCATCGGCCTCGTCTCCGCGGCGGCTGTGGGCTTTGGCGTCGCCCGTGTGTGGGGGGCGGCCGATGCGCCGGCCGATGTGGTGGCGGACGAGGTCAAGTCCTTCGCCTGGAAAATCAATTTCTGGTGGACGCTCCTGCCGGTGGCGTTGCTTTTCCTAGGCTCGTTTCGTCTTCCCGAGTCGCCGGTGTGGCTGAAGAAGCGGAATGAGAAGGGCGCCCGTCCCGTCGTGGAGAAGGCCGCCGAGGCAACGCCGTCCGCCACCTGGACGTCTCTGCTGCAGCGGCGCTATGTGTTGCCGTTCTTCCTGGCGGTGCTGGTGCTCACGCTCAACAAGACGATGGGCATGAGCTCGATCACCAGCTACTCGGTGGTGATCTTCCAGAAGTCCGGCTTTGCGGGCTCGCTCGGCAATGTGGGCGACTTTGCGATCAAGCTCACGAATCTGCTGGTGACGCTGGTGGCGGTGGGCCTGGTGGACCGCAAGGGCCGCACGTGGCTCCTGAAGGTGGGCACGGCGGGCATGACGGTGGGGCTTGGCGCGATCACGGCAGTGTTCTTCGCCATTGAGTGCCTGGGCGTGAAGGCGACGGTCTTCACGGGCGGCGTCACGCTCGCCTCGTTCTTCGTGATGCAGGCGTTCTACGCCTTGGGGCCCGGCATCTGCGTGTGGTTGGTGCTCTCGGAGCTGATGCCGCAGCGCATCCGCGCCAACGGCATGGCAATCGCACTGTTCATGAACCAGCTTACGGCCTGGGGGCTCGCGTCCTCGTTCCTGCCGTGGGTCAACGCCTGGGGCTGGTGGACGATGTTCCTCTTCTTCGCGGCTTCAGGTGCCATCTATTTCGTGACGGCGCTCTTCATCCCCGAGACGAAGGGCAAGTCGCTGGAGGAGCTTGAGCACCTCTTCGACCGTCGCCAGGAAGGCTGACGGCGGATTCGCATACCTCGTTGATAATGTGGCAAAGTCTGGAATTCCCAGGACTAATGCCTCTAGTGGGAACCATGGTTTCCGCGCATGGAATGTTGATGCGAAGTCCGGCGAGGGTGTGTGCTGTCCGAGTCGCGTCGGATTTCGGGGGAACTGTCCATACTTTCGCGGATGGCTGTGGCGCTCGTCCCCGCACGCGGCCGCAGATTGACATCTGGCGGCCGGTGCGTTGCCTTCACGCCACAGCCATCCGCGTTAGTTAGGTCAGCTTCGCCCCCGATATCCGCCGCACTTGCACCCGGCGGACTTCCCCAAGGCGAGGCACCGCCGGCTTACAGGGGAAGCCGCGAGGAGCCGTGCGCGGCTGCGGCGCGTCTTCACGCGCAGGATGGCTTGGCGGAATACCGCCGTCGCCCCCTGCACGCAAATCCGCTTGCC
>JAKSOW010000021.1 GCA_024405395.1 Kiritimatiellia bacterium
GTGCCGATGGGCACGACGCTGCGCGAGATCATCTTCGACATCGGCGGCGGCATCCGCGGCGGCCACAAGTTCAAGGCGGCCCAGACGGGCGGTCCTTCGGGCGGCATGATCCCCGAGCAGTTCCTCGACCTGCCGATCGACTTCGGCTCGCTCGCGAAGATCGACTCGATCATGGGCTCCGGCGGTCTCATCGTCATGGACGAGACGGACTGCGTGGTGGACATCGCCAAGTTCTACCTTGACTTCACGGTCGAGGAGAGCTGCGGCAAGTGCGCGCCCTGCCGCATCGGCGGCCGCAAGCTGCTGAACTATCTCACGAAGATCTCCGAAGGCCGCGGCACGATGCAGGACATCGAGGACATGGAGCGCATCTCCAAGGCGATGTGCAAGGCCTCCCTGTGCGGCCTCGGCCAGTCCGCCGCGAATCCGGTGCTCTCGATGCTCAAGTACTTCCGCGACGAGGTGCTCGAGCACGTGGTGGAGAAGAAGTGCCGCGCCGGCAAGTGCCAGAAGCTGCTCAAGTACACGATTGACGCGGCGAAGTGCAAGGGCTGCACGATGTGCGCCCGCAAGTGCCCGGCAACGGCGATCACGGGAACGGTGAAGAATCCGCATGCAATCGACCAGACGAAGTGCGTCAAGTGCGGCGCCTGCATGTCGACGTGCAAGTTCGGCGCGATCTCGCGTGGCTGAAAGGAGTTTTGAAATGTCTGAAATTGTCAACGTTGAAATCAACGGGATCAAGGTCCAGGCCGAGAAGGGCTGGAACATCCTCCAGGCCGCCAAGAAGGCCGGCGTCACAATTCCGACGCTCTGCTATCACCCGGACCTCAAGCCGGGCGCGAGCTGCGGCCTGTGCATCGTACGCGAGCTTCAGCAGGACCGCAAGGACCCCACGAAGTGGAAACCCTCCCGCAAGATGGTCCGCGCTTGCGTGGCCAAGGTGCGCGAAGGCATGCGCGTGATCACGCACGACCCCGAGATCGTCGAGACGCGCCGCACGGTGCTCGAGCTCATCCTCGCGAACCACCCCAACGACTGTCTGCAGTGCCCGCGTTCGGGAAACTGCGAGCTCCAGAAGCTGGCGTCCGACTTCGGTATCCGCGAGAATCCGTTCCCGAAGGAAATCATCCACCACGAGAACGACTGCTCCACCGGCACGATCATCCTCAATCCCGATAAGTGCATCAAGTGCGGTCGCTGCACCGAGGTCTGCCAGGAAATGCAGAACGTGTGGGCGCTTGAGTTCATCGGTCGCGGCGAGCAGACGGTCATGGCGCCGGCGGCGAGCCTCACGCTCGACAAGTCGCCCTGCATCAAGTGCGGCCAGTGCTCGGCGCACTGTCCTGTGGGCGCAATCTACGAGAACGACCAGACCTCCGAGGTCTGGAGCGCGCTCCGCGATCCCGAGAAGACCTGCGTGGTGCAGATCGCCCCGGCCGTCCGCGTCGCCCTCGGCGAGGCGTTCGGCATGAAGCCGGGCGAGCTCTCCACGGGCAAGATCTACGCGGCGCTCCGCCGCCTCGGCTTCAACAAGGTGTTTGACACCAACTTCTCGGCCGACGTGACGATCATGGAGGAGGGCACCGAGTTCGTGAAGCGCTTCACGGCCAACACCAAGCTGCCGCTCATCACCTCCTGCTGCCCCGCGTGGACGGACTGGATGGAGAAGTATGCGCCCGACTTCGTGGACAACTTCTCCACCGCCAAGTCGCCGCAGCAGATGCTCTCCGTGCTGGCCAAGACCTATTGGGCCGACAAGAACGGCGTCGACTTCCGCAAGGTGCACATGACCTCGATCATGCCGTGCACGGCGAAGAAGTTCGAGATCCGCCGCGACAAGTACATGAGCGCCTCGGGTGCGCAGGACACGGACGTCGTGCTCACGACCCGCGAACTCGCCCGCATGATCAAGGCCGCCGGCATTGACTTCGTCAATCTCCCTGAAGAGAAGGCGGACAAGCTCCTCGGCGACTACACGGGCGCCGGCACGCTCTTCGGCGTGACGGGCGGCGTGATGGAGGCCGCGCTGCGCACGGCCTACTGCCTCATCACCAAGGAAGAGCAGCCGCCGAAGATCGAGTTCACGGAAATCCGTGGTCTCGAGGGCGTCAAGAAGGCGACGATCGACATCAAGGGCACGAAGGTCAACATTGCCGTCGCCCACCAGATGGGCAACGTCGAGAAGGTGCTCAACGAAATCCGCGAGGACCTCAAGAACGGTGTCCGTCCGCGCTACGACTTCATCGAAGTGATGGCGTGCCGTGGTGGTTGCGTGGGTGGTGGCGGTCAGCCTTGCCTCGCGACGGACGAAATCCGCAAGGCGCGTGCGGCGGGCCTCTACACGGATGACGAGAAGTCCGCTCAGCGCATGAGCCACCAGAATCCCGAGGTTCAGGCGCTTTACAAGGACTTCCTGGGCCAGCCGGGTTCCGGCACGGCCGAGCGTCTCCTGCACACGCACTACGCGAAGACGGAAGTCTACCGCTTCTCGTAAGTGAGGAACGCGATGCACGCAAGTGTATCCGACATTCTCGCCGACGTCGCCGCGAACTCCATCGAGGCGCACGCGGCGAGAATTTTCGTTCTGTTGGCCGAGCGCGACGGCATGCTCACGCTGTCGGTCGAGGACAACGGCAAGGGCATGGACGCCGAGATTCTGGCCCGTGCCTTTGATCCGTTCTACACGGAGCCCGGCAAACATGAGGGGCGTCGGGTAGGTCTGGGTCTGCCTTTCGTTCGGCAGACCTGCGAAGCCTGCGGCGGCACGGCCACGCTCACAAGCGAGAAGGGAGTGGGCACAAAACTGTCCTGTACCTTCAAGTTGGACTCCTTTGATTTGCCGCCCTTGGGTGATGTAGTGGCTACGGTTCTTTCCCTGATGTCCTACCCCGGCGACTTTGAGCTCATCTTTTCGCGTGCCCGCGGCGAGTCCACGTACGAAATTGCGCGTTCCGAACTCGGCGAGGCAATCGGTGGCTTCGAATCCGTGCAGAGCCTCGCGCTCGCCCGCGAATTCCTCCAAAGCCAAGAAGAAGATCTGTAGCCGGTATGCGTTTCGACCTCCATATCCACACGTGCCTGTCGCCTTGTGCCGAATTGGCGATGGGCCCGCAGGAGATTGTCGCACGTGCGCGGGCGGCGGGCATGGACGGCATTGCGATCACAGACCATCAATCCGCGAAGAATGCGCCGGCCGTGATGGAATGCGCCAGGCGCGTCGGGCTCAGGTGTCTCGCCGGCCTGGAGGTTCAGACGGCTGAGGAAGTCCACACGCTGGCGCTCTTCGATACGGCCGAGGCTGCGTTGGCGCTCACGGAGCACGTCTATGCGGCGCTGCCCAAACGCAAAAATGACCCCGACACGTTTGGCGACCAGCCCGTGGTCACGGCGGATGAGGACGTCGTGGAGATGGAAGGGCGTTTGCTCGCGGCAGGTTGCCGCCTGACGATTCCAGAGGTCGCCCGGCTGGTTTATGATCTGGGAGGCCTCTACTTGGCCGCCCACATCGATCGCCCCGCGTTTTCCGTCATTTCCGGTCTGGGCGCGGTGCCCGAGGGCGTCTTTGACGCGCTGGAGCTTTCGCGCACGGCGCAGGCGGCGGAATGGGAAAGGCATACGGCCGGCTATGCGCTTACGCGCGCGTCGGATGCCCATCACCCAGGCGACGTCTCGCGGGTGTGGACTGAGGCTGAAGGGGAGTTCTCCGTGGCGGGACTTCGGGATATCTTTGCGCGGCGTGCCACGCGCCTTTCGGAGAGGATAACATGCTTTTAACGGAATTGGCCGAAAAAATCGGCGGCACGATCGTCGTGGACAATCCCTCGGCGAACATCACGGCGGCCTACACGTCGGATTTGCTCTCCGACGTGATGGGACATTGCGGCGAGGAATCGGCGCTCATCACCATACAGAACCATCTCAACGCCATCGCAGTGGCGACGCTTGTCGGCAATGAGGCGATTGTGCTCTGCCACAGCCGCCCGGTGCCGGACGACATGAAGGCCGCGGCTACACGCGAAGGCATTGCGCTTGTCACGACGCCGTTGTCGCAGTTCGCAGCGTCTGTGGCGTTGCAGGAACTGAACCCCTCTCAGAAGTAAGTAAAGGAGAAGCCTATGACAATGATGATTGAAGACGTCGTCAAGACGCTGGACGGCAAGCTAGTGGCCGGGGCCGACACGGGCCGTGCGGTGGGGGCTGTCGTGGCCAACGACCTGATGAGCGACGTGCTGCTTGACGATTCCGACGACATCCTCCTGTTGACTTCGCTGGCCTCGGATCAGGTGATCCGCACGGCGAACATCATCGGCGCCATGGGCGTGGTGGTGCACAACGGCAAGCCGTTGCCCGAGGCGATGTGCCAGGCGGCGAATAATTTCGGTATTCCGCTCGTCTCCACGCCGTTGGCGAAATATCAAAGCTGCGTCCGGATCCACGAATTCCTCTCCCGCGAATGAACGACTATCAGCCAACGATCCTTCCGGCCGACGCCGGGCAGAAGGATGACGACATCATGGCGGCGCATTCCCTGACGGGAACCAAGGAATCCCCGCTGGTCATCCTCGAGATGCTGCAGCGGCTGCGCGTGCGTGACGTGATGAAGGCCGACGGAGTCGTCTCCGTCGTGCGAAGCGACACCCTGCATTTCGCGCAGAACCTGATGAAGCGAAACAGCATTTCGGGCGTTCCGGTGCTGGAGGAGGGGCGCCTCTTTGGGATTGTCTCGGTGAACATCATCATCAAGGCGCTCGAAGGCGGCTATATCCAGGACCCATGCCACAAGCACATGTCCACGAGCCTCGTCTTTCTGGAGGAGGGGATGCCGCTGGCGTTGGCCATCAAGTACTTCCAGAACTACACGTTCGGTCGGTTTCCCGTGCTGGACAAGGACCGCAAGTTTGTGGGCATCGTGTCGCAGCGGGACATCATGCGGGCCATTCTCAAGGAGCTGGCCGAGGAACTGGCGCGTTACGAGGGCAAGAAGCCTGCTGCGGCGACGGTGCCGTTCGGCGAGGTGAGCACCTCGGCCTACACCATGCAGCAGTATCCCGTCGTGCACAATGACCTGCAGAACGCCGGGCGTGCGGCGAACGAGATCAAGCGCCTGCTTGCGGGTGCGGGTGTCGACAAGAAGATTGTGCGCCGCATTGCCGTGGCCGCCTATGAGCTGGAGATCAACATCGCCATCCATTCGGTGGGTGGCACGCTGACCTTCATTCTTGATGGCCAGAAAGTGACGATCATCGCACGTGACCGTGGCCCCGGCATCGCCGACATCGAGTGGGCTTTGCGCGACGGAACCTCCACGGCCAACGATTGGGTGCGTTCCATGGGTTTTGGCGCCGGCATGGGCCTGGCCAACTCCAAGCGCGTCTCCGACAAGTTCGAGATCAAGTCGGTTGTGCCCTCGGGGACGACCGTGCTCTGCGAATTCAACCTGAAGAAGGACTAGCTCTTCTAGCTGATCTGGAGGAGCTGAAAAAGCCAGAAGGTCCAGACCTTCAGATTCTCAATTCGCTACTTGACAATCGATATAAAAAGATTTATACTATGTCCCGTTCTTAACAAAAAAAGGAAGATCCTGCATTATGGCTACAAAAGACAGCAAAAAGGCACCGGCGGCAAAGCCGGCTCCGGTCGAAGATGCGGCCGCTGTGGAGGCGATTGAGTTCGCCGCCCTTATCGGCAAGGTTCGCGAGGCGCAGCGCAAGTTCGCCACCTACTCGCAGGAACAGGTGGACGCCATCTTCCGTGCGGCCGCGCTGGCCGCGAACAACATGCGCATTCCGTTGGCGAAGGACGCTGTGACCGAGACGGGCATGGGCGTTCTTGAGGATAAGGTCATCAAGAACCATTTCGCCGCCGAGTACATCTTCAACACCTATAAGAACATGAAGACGTGCGGCGTGATCGAGGAAGACACGGCCTTTGGTGTGCGCAAGATCGCCGAGCCGGTCGGTGTCGTCGGCGCGGTCATTCCCACCACGAACCCCACCTCCACCGCCATCTTCAAGGCGCTCCTGTGCCTCAAGACGCGCAACGGCATCATCATCAGCCCGCATCCGCGCGCCAAGAAGTGCACGTATGATGCCGCAATGGTCGTTTACAAGGCCGCCGTGAAGGCTGGTGCGCCTGAGGACATCATCGCCTGCATCCAGGAGCCCACGATCGCGAAGACACAGATGCTCATGCGCGATTCGGACGTAATCCTCGCGACGGGTGGTCCCGCCATGGTGAAGGCCGCCTACAGCTCGGGCAAGCCTGCATTGGGCGTGGGCCCCGGCAACACGCCGGCGTTGATCGACGATTCGGCCGACATCAAGTTGGCCGTGAGCTCGATCATCCACTCCAAGACCTTCGACAACGGTATGATCTGCGCCTCCGAGCAGTCCACGATTGTGCTCGACAAGGTCTATGACGCGGTGAAGAAGGAATTCGCCTATCGCGGTTGCTATTTCCTCAAGCCTGCCGAGCTCGACAAGATGCGCAAGTGCATTCTCACCGAAAGCGGCACCGTCAATCCGAAGATCGTCGGCCAGAAGCCTTCGACCATCGCCAAGCTCGCCGGCTTCGAGGTCCCTGAGGAGACCAAGATCCTCATCGGCGAAGTCAAGAGTGTCGAGGTGAGCGAGCCTTTCGCCCACGAAAAGCTCTCGCCCGTGCTGGCGATGTACCGCGCCAAGGACTTCCCAACGGCCGTCAACATGGCCGAGAAGCTCGTCGCGGACGGCGGCTACGGCCACACGTCCTCCATCTACCTCAACAAGCGCGACAACGAGGATAAGCTCGCCGAGTTCCAGGCGCGCATGAAGACCTGCCGCATCGTCGTCAACACGCCGTCTTCGCACGGTGGCCTGGGCGACCTCTACAACTTCAAGCTCACGCCTTCGCTGACGCTCGGCTGCGGCAGCTGGGGCGGTAACTCGGTTTCGGCCAACGTGGGTGCGGTGCACCTGCTCAATGTGAAGACGGTTGCGATCAGGAGAGAGAATATGTTGTGGTTCCGTGCGCCGGAAAAGGTCTATCTGAAGAAGGGCTGCCTGCCCGTCGCGCTGCGCGAAGTCAGCGAAGTGTGGAACCGCAAGCGCGTGTTCATCGTCACTGACTACTTCCTCTACGCGAACGGCTACACGAAGCCGATCGAGAAGTCCCTCGAAGAGCAGGGCTGCGCGGTGGCGACGTTCTCCAACGTGGCCCCGGATCCGACGATCGCCTGCGCGCAGGACGGCGCCCGCCTGATGGCGGAGTTCAAGCCCGACTGCATTGTGGCCGTCGGCGGCGGCTCCGCAATGGACGCCGGCAAGATCATGTGGGTGCTCTACGAACACCCCGAGTGCGACTTCCTGGATATGGCCATGCGCTTCATGGACATCCGCAAGCGCGCCTACACGTTCCCGAAGATGGGCGAGAAGGCGAAGTTCATCGCCATCCCGACTTCGGCGGGTACGGGCTCGGAGGTGACGCCGTTCGCGGTGATCACCGACCAGGACACGGGCGTGAAGTATCCGCTCGCGGACTACGAGCTGATGCCGAACATGGCCATTGTGGACGCCGACATGCAGATGATGGCGCCCCCCGGCCTCACGAGCGCCTCGGGCATCGATGCCGTCTCCCACGCTCTCGAAGCCTATGCCTCGATCATGGCGACGGAATTCACCGACGGTTTGGCGATCCAGTCGCTCAAGACGACCTTCAAGTATCTGCCTGACTGCTACAAGGCGGCCTGTGAAAAGAAGGCCGACGTCTATGCCCGTGAGCGCATGGCCCATTCGGCGACGATGGCCGGCATGGCCTTCGCGAACGCTTTCTTGGGCGTGATGCACTCGATGGCCCACAAGCTTGGCGCCTTTCACCACATCCCGCACGGCATCGCCAATGCGCTCATGATGGTGCAGGTGCTGCGCTTCAACGCGAGCGAGAAGCCGCCGAAGATGGGCACGTTCTCGCAGTACGACCACCCGCACACGCTCCATCGCTATGCGGAGATTGCGGACGCGCTTGAGCTGGGCGGCAAGACGGACGTGGAGAAGCTCGAGAACCTCATCAAGGCCATCAAGGACCTCCAGAAGACCATCGGCATCAAGCCGACGATCAAGGACTATGTCCCTGACGAGAAGGACTTCCTGACGCGTCTCGACGAGATGGTCGAGCAGGCTTTCGACGACCAGTGCACGGGCGCGAATCCGCGTTACCCGCTGATGTCGGAAATCAAGCAGATGTATCTCAATGCCTACTACGGCAAGGATGTTGCGGTCTGATGGCGTGATTTCCTGACTTTGGCCCCCAAGGGCGCCACACCCTTCCTGGATGTGGCGCCTTTTTCGCATGATGATATAATGCTTTTGGGCTCCCTTTTTGCTATAATAAGGACCATGACAGATAAATATTATCTTGATGCGCAGGATTTTCTTCGTGACATCTGGCGGTTGGCGCGCCAGGTCATGGATTCAAACTGGCAGCCTGACTACCTGATTGGCCTTTGGCGGGGCGGCGCCGAGGTGGGCGTGGCCGTACATGAATTTCTGAAGGCGCATGGCATTTCGCCGCGTCACATGCCCGTCAAGTGCTTCAGCTACACGGGCATCGGTCAGAGCGACGCCGAGGTGAAGTTCGAGTACGCGGATCCCGTCTTCGACGACATGAAGCAGGGCACCAAGGTTCTGGTGCTGGATGACGTCTTCGATTCGGGCCGCACCTTTGCGGCGGTGCGTGCGCGGCTTGAGGCGCGGGGCTGCGAGACGCGCGTGGGGTGCGTCTATTGGAAGCCAGAGAAGAACGTCACGCCATTTACGCCCGATTACCATGTTCGCACGCTGGATCGGTGGATCGTCTTCCCGCATGAGATCGAAGGGCTCACGCCCGAGGAGATCCGTCAGAAGGATCCCGTGCTTGCCGAGCTCTATTGATTGCCATGGCAACCGAAGATTCAGCACGTGAAGGTGGTATGGAGCCGCTTCTGAAGTCCGCGATGGTGGGCGTCGTGGGTCGCACCAACGCCGGCAAGTCGACGATCGTCAATCGCCTGGTTGGCGAGAAGGTCTCCATCGTTAGCCCGGTGGAGCAGACGACCCGCAATACGATTCGCGGTATCGTGGCAGACCCTCGGGGGCAATTGGTTCTGCTGGATACGCCGGGTCTCCATAAAGCGGTGGGGCCCCTGGGCAAATTGCTTAATGGCATGGCCAGAGCCTCTAGCGCAGGTGTGGACGTCCTCTGCGTTGTCTTTGACGCGAGCCACGAGCCGCAGTTGGAGGATGAGGGCTGGATGGCGCGCGTTGCCAAGGAGCATCCCGAAAAATGCGTTTTTGTGCTCAACAAGGCGGATCGGGCGCCATTCTACGAGACGATGTTCCGCGATCTCTGGAAACAGGCCACGTGTGCACGCGCGGCAGCAGGGGACGCGGGTGAGTCCGTCAAGCCGATTTGGGTGAAGTCCTGCGCGACGCGCGCGGGAGGATGCGACGAATTGTTGAATGCGCTCTTTGACTTGTCTCCGGAGGGACCTGCGCTCTTTCCCGATGACATCGTCACCGACTACCCGCGTAAACTGGCCATAGCCGATGTGGTGCGTGAGAAGTTGCTGCAGCGGCTTTTTGCCGAAGTGCCGCATGAAATCGGCATCGTCACGCGCGACATCCGCGAGGACCGTCGGCGGGGGTGGGAGGCCGAGGTCACGATCTACGTCAACCGGCCGTCGCAGAAGGGGATTGTCATTGGTCCTGGTGCGCGACTCATCAAGGCTGTGCGTCTGGCCGCCGAACCTGAGCTCTCTGAGATGTTTGGCGTCAAGGTGCGGCTGGACCTCTGGGTCAAGGTGGAGCGCGATTGGATGAAGAACAACCGTCTCCTGGGTGAAATGGGCTATCTCGGGGCCGTGCAGTGATGGTCGGCGCCCGAATCCTGTCTTCGCTTTTGATGGCCGCAGCGTATGCTGTCCCGGCTGTTGGCGGGATTCTGCCCGACATATCTGGTCCGTTGCAGCAGTTGGAGACCGTTCGTCGCGCCTTGCGCGACGAATTGTGGTCCATCGCCGCGCGTCATGCCGATGAAGCCGCGAAGAATCGCCAGAATGTCCTCGCCGCCCACCAGATGAAACTGGAGGCCTTGGCGGCTGAGGGCAAGTACGCGGAGATGTTGTCTGCGTTGGAGGCTTGGGAAGAGAAGTCGGACGTATTCCGCTATTGGCGTGCCTGGGCATTGGCGAAGCTGTCGCGTACGGAGGAGGCTCGGCAGGAGCTGCAGCGGGACTTCGCTGACGAACGGATTGCGGTCTTGGCTCATCGTCTGCTGGCGCGTCTGGCGGTCGCTGAAGGCAATCGTGCGCAGGCGGATCAGCAGTTCCGTCTGGCGGCGGTACTGGTGGCCACCAACGCCCCCCTGCGCGCCGAGAATGCGCTGGAGTGGGCGCAGGCGCTGGAGACGCTGGATCCCACCAACGGTGTAGTGGATGCCATAGCCGTGTTGCGGGTCGAGAAGGTGGAGTCCGCAGGCCCAGCGGCAGGAACGGCAGGGGATTCGGCGCGGTTGACGCTTGCGGATCTGCTGCAGCGTGTGGGCAAGGAGGCCGAGGCGGATCGTCTACGGCTGGATCTTGTTGATGCGGGCACCAACACCGATGAGCGCGTTTTCGTCTTGGCGGCCTGTGCCTTGGCGCAGACGGCCAAGGATCCGCTGAAGGCCCGCGAATTTGCCGCGAAGGCGGTGGCGCGGGCAGCGCGTCCGGAACTTCGGCGGGCGGCGGGTTTTCGTTTGGGCTTTGTCGAATTTGCAGATGCGGACGCCAAGGTGCGTAGTCGTGGCGTGGCGCACATTCGGGCGTTGGTGCGGGAATTCCCCGACGCCCCCGAGTCGCGCACGGCCCAGCTGGCTCTGGCCGATGCGCTTCTGGCCGCGGGCGATGAGGCTGCGGCCGCCGAGGAGTATCGGATATTCCTGGAGGCCTATCCGGATACCGGCGTCTCGGGCGATGTGCATGTGTTGGAGGGGCGTGCCTGGGCGCTTCTCAGGCTGGGGCGCCGCACCGAAGCCGTGGGCACATTTGCGCGCGCGGCACAGATTGCCGCCGATCCGGCGGATCGGGACCGTTGCCTCTACAAACAGGCAGATGCCCTCGTGGCAGATGCCCGCTATGCGGCCGCAGCAGCGCTGTACGGAAAAATCGCAGCCGAAGAAGGTGGATTGGCGGCCCGTGCTCGATTTGCCCAAGCCGACGCGCTGGAGCGTGCGGGGCAGCATGAGGCGGCTGTTGGTGTCTTCGCCGAATTGGCTGAGGGCAAGGGACCTCAGGCTGCTGAAGCCGCATTGCGTTTGGCGTCACGTGAAGTCGCGGCGGGGCGCCCTGGCGAGGCTATTGCTGCCTGTACCCGTCTGCTGGAACGGACGGATGTGACGGATCCTGCGCTGCGCGGCAGGGCTTTGCTGGGACGAGGTCGGGCGCACTATCGGGCGTTGTCCTGGAAACGTGCGGCGGCAGATTTCAAGGCTGCAGCCGCGCTGTTGCCTGAGCGTCGCGATGAGATGCGGTTCCTGATGGCGCTTTGCGCGTATGGTGAAGGACGTGAAGGCGAGGCCAAGGCCGAGGTGGTGCAGTTGTTGGCGGAGGCGAAGGATAAGGTTCTGCGGTCCGATCTGGAGTTCTGGCTGGCCCGTTATGATGCGCGCCACGGCAATTGGCTGTCGGCGGAGACGGGGTTTGTGGAATATGCCCAGGCCTGCTCCAATAGCCCGCTGCGCCAGGCGGACGCCTTTGTTCGCGCCGCCCGTGCGGCGAGCGCGCGTTCGGAGTTCGCGCGCGCGGTGGAGCTAGTCTCATCCGCCCTTAAGGCAGCCCCCCATGCGCCTTTTATTGCCGATGCGCTCATCGTCCAGGGGGAGGCACTGCTCACGTTGGCGCGCTACGAGGACGCGTTGCTGGTGCTGGATCGTGCTTTGGCTGCCGCGCCTGGAGCTGCCAGCGCGCGCCGCGCAGGGGAACTCAAGGCGGATGCCCTCGCCGCCATGGGTGCGGGGGACTCGGCGCGCTACGAGGAGGCGTTGATTGCCTATCGGGCTCTGGAGGCGAATCGGGGCGATGGCGTTGTCTCGCCTTCGGATCAGATCGTCATCTCCTACAAGGTGGGGCGGACCCTGCAGAAACTGCATTGTGTGGATGAGGCCAACGCGCAATTCTATGACAAGGTGGTCAATTTCTACGAGACGGCAAGACGTGCCGGATTGTGGCTGAACGACGAGGCGTGCGCCTATTTCGTGCGCGCGGCTTTTGCGCTGGCCGACCATTATGAGGCCCAGGGGCAAGTGCGCCAGGCCGTGAACATTCTCAAGATTGTGGCGGCGGCACATGTGGCGGCTTCGGCAGAGGCTGAGCGCCGCATTCTTGCGATCAAGTCGAAAGGCGGTGACTGATGAATTTGTGGGTGTTTGCGGGCGGCCCCATTTCCTGGCTGTTGATGGCCATGGGCGTATCTGCCGTTGTCATTTTCCTGACGCGCATGCTGGTGCTGCGCCGTGCGCACATCGACTATGTGGACTTCATCCATGGCGTGGGCAATCTGGTTTCCGGCGGCAAGTCGGAGGAGGCGTTGGTGCTCTGCGATGAGACTGCTGTACCTGTTGCGCGCGTGGTGGCTGCGGCAATCCGACGTCGGGGCGATTCGGCGCGGGGATTGCGTGAGGCCGTGGATATGGCCGGGCGCGTGGAGACAGGGCGCATCGCCCGTCGTTTCTCGTCACTGGCCATTATCGCCCAGACGGCGCCACTCTTGGGGCTTTTGGGTGCGTTTGTGGGTGGAATCCGCACGGTGATGGCCTTGAACGCGGCCGATTTGGTGACCCGCGGGGATTTGCTCACGGGATTGATGGCGGCCTTTGTGCCGGCGGCGATGGGACTGCTGGTGGGAATTCCCGCACAGGTGATGTATGCCGTTCTGCGTGTGCGCTTTGAGCGGCTTGTGGTTGAGCTGGAGGCGGCGGCAAGCGAAATGCTGGCGTTTCTGTCCGCGCGCCGCAATCGTGGGGGAGTCGCGTGAATACGCGTACGACATGGGGCTGGTTGCCGCCGCCTGACGAAGGCATCTGGCGTTATGGCGCGACGTGGATGCGACCGTTGTGTGCAGCTGCGCCCTGGTTGACGCTGATGTTACTGGCCGTGTTGATGGTGTTGGCCAGCGGACGTTTCTCGGCAGCTACCGGCGTCGCCTTTGACTTGCCTGAAGCTCATTCCGCGGATACGGTGCCAACCCGTTTGGTGGCGCTGGTCATGCGCCTAGCGCCCGAGACCGGCAGTGCCGAGGAGACGTATGTCTTCTTTGAGGATTCGCGCTATGCGCTTTCCGATCCCGCCTCGGCGGCACAGTTCATTGAGACTGTCGGCGAGCGGTTGACTAGCGAGTCTTCCGGCGCTTTGATGCTTTTTGTTGACGTGGGGGTGCCCTCTGGGGACTTGATGAACCTCACGACGTTGGCGCGTCGTGCGGGTGTCAAACGCGTGCTGTGCGCAGAGAAGAGGCGTGAACGCTGATGCGGTGGACCGTACAGATTGCGCTGTTGGCGGGGCTGTTTGCCTTTTGCTTGCTGCAGATGCCTGTCGGGGCCCTGTTCTTCACGCTGCGTACTGCGTCGCCTACGGCCTCTGTGGGGGCTGCTTTTGTTGAATTGGATGAGGTCGTCTATCATCAGATGCTGCGGCAGGCGCATGAACTCGGATGGGCGTGTCGTGCGCAGAGCTGGATGGATGAGAAGGGTGGTGGCGCGGAGGCCCGAGCCCTGGATGATCCCGTACAGCCGCCCGACCCACTGCCGCTGCCGGCGGCTTTTCGGCGGACGATGCCCGTTCTGTCGGCTCCATCCAGTCGCCCGCCCGTCGCCTCGCTTCGGCCTGAGAGTCTGGCGGCGCCGGAATTGACGGTTTTGCCTGCGTCGGCGGCCGCTCCCGCCAGTGTTGTCATGGACGACATGCTTGATCTCAACAGTTACGAATCACTCCAGGAAAGGAAATGAAACAATGACCGAAAAACAGGTTCTCAAGTATTTCGAGGATACGGGGGCGTTGCTCTCCGGCCACTTTGAATTGCGCTCCAAGCTGCATTCAGACCGTTATTTCCAGTGCGCCAATGTGTTGCGCTATCCGCGCATCGCCGAGAAGCTCTGCAAGGAGGTGACGCAGCGCGCCATCAAGAGCGGCAAGCTGGGGAAGAAGATCGACGGCGTGATTTCCCCCGCTGTGGGCGGCATCCTCGTGGGCCATGAAGTCGCCCGCGTGCTGAACGTGAAGTGCGTCTTCGCCGAGAAGGTGCCGGATGGCGACAAGAAGGATGCAACGGGCAAGCCCGTCACCAAGCTGGCGATGCGCCGCTTCACGCTCAAGAAGGGTGAGCGCTATGTGGTGGCGGAGGATGTCGTCACCAAGGGCGGACGCGTGCAGGAGACGATCGATCTCGTCAAGGCGGCGGGGGCCAAGGTTGCGGGCGTGGTGTTGCTGGTTGACCGCAGCGCCGGCAAGGTCAAGTTCGGCCGCATTCCGATGTTCTCGCTCATGCAGATGACGCCCACCACCTGGGAGCCTGCGAAGTGCCCGCTGTGCGCGAAGGGCTCGAAGCCCTGCCACCCCGGCAGCTGAGGCAGATGAAGAAATTCGTTTACGTATTTTCTACTTGTATTCTGAATTCGTTTGTGATATACTTGTCGCGTCACACGAAGAGAGGACATTAAGAAATGGTCAAAATCAGAATGCGTCGTACGGGGTGCAAGAACCACGCGACCTATCGCATTGTGGCGGCTGACGAGCGTTCGCCCCGCGATGGCAAGTTCCTTGAGATTCTCGGTTGGTATGATACCGCCATCAAGGAGAACAACTTCAAGCTCGACCTCGCGCGAGTTGACTACTGGATTTCCAAGGGCGCCAAGCCCTCTACCACGGTGGCGTCCCTCATCCGCCGCACGCGCAATCCTAACCTGAAGCCCCACCACGCCACGCCGGCGAAGAAGGCTGAAGCCAAGAAGGAGGCGTAAGCCATGGGTATCAAGCTCATTGATAAGATCAACGCCGAACAGGCGGTCAAGATCGCCGAGAAGAAGTTCCCGGAATTCAAGGCGGGCGATGTCGTTCGCGTTTCCGTGAAGATCAAGGAAGGCGATAAGACCCGTGTGCAGGACTTTGAGGGCAAGGTTCTCGCGGTCGACAACGGTCGTGCCAACGCTTCTGGCAACTTCACGGTTTCCCGTGACAGCTACGGCGTGCGTGTTGAGAAGCTCTTCCCGTTTGCTTCCCCTGCGATCGAGAAGATCGTTGTGGTCAAGAAGACCGCCTCCTGGCGCGCGAAGCTCTACACGGAGCGTACGTTCTGCAGCCACAAGGCTGTCCGTAAGCTCGTGAAGAAGTAAGTTTCTTCGGAAACGTGTGAACGAAACACCGCACGGATGCAATTCCGGGCGGTGTTTTGCTTTTGGAAAACGGCATGGAAAAGGTTGACTGGAAAATCCGCTGGGGGGTGGCGCTGGTTTTGGTGTCGCTCGTGGCGATTCCGTGCTGGATACGAGCCCATCGCACACCCAAACGTGTGCGCACGGTGATGCCGAAGGATTCCTCGCTGGTGTTGGTGACGGGGTACTGCAATTGCGGCAAGTGCTGCAGTTGGGAGTATGATTGGTTCGGTTTGGGTGAGCCCGTCTATTCCTATGGTTCCCTGAAGGGGAAGCCGAAGAAAGTCGGCATTACAGCACGTGGCACGGTCGCCAAGAAGGGGACAATCGCCGCCGACCCCAAGGTGTTCAGGTTTGGCACAAAGATTGATGTGCCAGGTTATGGCATAGGCGTGGTTGAGGATATCGGCGGCGCCATTCAGGGGCGGCATATCGACGTGTGGTTTCCCACCCATGAAGAAGCCCGGCGCTGGGGCTCCAAATGGCTGAAACTGAAAGTGCTTTGACTTTGCACATTCCTCTCGAAAATGCTATAATATACGCTCTATTTCAAACAAGACCAGAAAGGTTACACAAAATGCGCAAGAAAATCATCGCCGGCAACTGGAAAATGAACGTCAAGCCGTCTGAGACGGCCGCCCTCGTCAAGGGCATTGCGGACGCCACCGCGGCCTTCGCCAATGTGGACATCGTGTGCTGCACGCCCGCGATCGACATTCCCGCCGCCGTGGCCGCCGCTGCCGGCACGCAGGTTCAGACGGGTGCCGAGAACGCCCACTGGGAAGCTTCGGGCGCCTACACGGGCGAAATCTCCACGGGCATGCTCCTGGACGCCGGCGTCAAGTACGTCATCATCGGCCACTCCGAGCGCCGCCAGTATTTCGGCGAGACGGACGAGACGGTCAACAAGCGCACCACCGCCGTCATCAAGGCGGGCCTCACCGCCATCGTGTGCGTGGGCGAGACGCTCGCCGAGCGTGACGCCGGCCAGGTCGAGGCCGTGATCGTGCGCCAGATGAAGGAAGGCCTCAAGGGGCTTACCGCCGCCGACGCCGCCAATCTCGTGATCGCCTATGAGCCTGTGTGGGCCATCGGCACCGGCCGCACCGCCACGCCTGACCAGGCGCAGGAAGTGCACGCCCTCATCCGCAAGACGCTCGGCGAGCTCGTCGGCGTTGACGCGGCCGAGACGGTCCGCATCCAGTACGGCGGCTCCATGAAGCCGGGCAACGCGGCCGAGCTGCTTGCGCAGAAGGACATCGACGGCGGCCTCATCGGCGGCGCCGCGCTCAAGGCGGATTCCTTCGCCGCCATCATCGAAGCGGCCGCCAAGGCCTAATGAAGAATCCTTCAGCATGACGACAACGTTCAAGTTGGCGCTCACGGCGACGCTCGCGGCAGCTTTTGCCGCGGGCGTCTCTGCGAAGGTGCAGACGTGGGGCGACGAAAAATTTTGCCCCCGTCTCTTTAAGCAGTTCGGCGATGTGGTGAACCTGCCGGACGGCCTTACCCAGGACAAGGACGGCAACATCTACATGTCCGCCCCGAACCTGATCGACAAGTCCTATGCCGGCGTCGTGATGAAGCGCTGCTTCAAGACCGGCAAATGGAGCGTGTTCGCCGCAGGCGCCATTTCGCCGAAGACGGGACGCGGCTGCCCCATGGGCATCGAATACGGCCCCGACGGCAACATCTACTATTGCGACAACCAGTATTTCCTCTCCAAGGACTACGCCAGCCGCATCATGCGCATTGTCGTGGATCCGAAGACGAAGGAGGCTCTGCGCATCGAGACGGTGGTGGAGAACATCAAGCTCGCCAACGCCATCCGATTCTTTGAAGGGGACCTCTTCTTCACCGACACCTACTTTGATCTCGACCGCAAGGACGGGGTTGGACTCGGTGGCGTCTACCGCGTGCCGATGAGCGATTGCCGCACGAAGAAGGTCTCGCTGATGGCGAAGCCCGACTACAAGAAGGACCCCTATTTCGTGTGCTGCACGGAAACGGTGGCCCTGCCGGGTCGCGGCGGCGACAATTCGGGCGCTGACGGATTGGCGATCACCGACAAGGGCGATCTCTATTTCGGCACCTTCGGCTCGGGCCGCTTCTACACGGCCAAGCGTCAGGGCGACGGTTCGTACGCCCCCGCGAAGCTGATCTTCGAGGATCCGGCGCGTTTCCCGTGCTGTGACGGCATCTGCTTCGATCCCGTGAAGAACCGCATCCTCATGACCGATTCGGCCATCAACGCGGTGCACGTGTGGGATATCGCCAAGGAGAAGGCCGGCGCGGGCGCCATGGCCTTTGGCGAGCTGTGGAAAAACGCGGATACGGACGGTGCGGATGGTCTCCTGGATCAGCCCTGTGAGCCGCTCATCTGGAAGGATGCCAAGGGCAAGCGCCAGCTCGTGATCGTGAATTTCGACATGGCCTTCCCCGGCCTCATCAACACGGTCAACGATTCGATCCACACGTTGAGCGTCATTGACCTTGATTAATCGCTGAGAAGGAGTGCCGAATGGCCCGCACGAAGAAGGTGGACGATCCGCGTCCAAGCTGGGACGACTATTTCATGGAAATCGCGCATGTGGTCGCGAAGCGGTCAAACTGCTCGCGGCGTCAGGTGGCTGCGGTTATCGTGAAGGAGAATCATCTCCTGTCGACGGGCTACAACGGCACGCCTCGAGGCGTCAAGAACTGCTTTGACGGCGGCTGCCCGCGTTGTGCGGGCCATACGCCGTCGGGGCATGGCCTCGACGAATGCCTGTGTGTGCATGCCGAGCAGAACGCCATCTGCCAGGCTGCGCGCTATGGCATCAATGTCGCCGGCTCCACCATCTACATCACGCTGTCGCCGTGTCTCACGTGCGCCAAGCTGATCATCAACGCCGGCATCAAAGAGGTGGTCTACGCCGGCGACTACACGAACTTCGTCGATACGGTCAAGAAGATGTTCAAGGCCGCCGGCGTTAAATGCCGTTGCCACGGGCCTGCTGTGTCGTGACCGATTTCTCCAAGGTTCTCAATCCCGAGCAGTGTGCCGCTGCCACCGCTGCTGACGGACCCATGCTTGTGTTGGCGGCGGCCGGGACCGGCAAGACGCGCACGCTGGTCCATCGGGTGGCCTATCTGGTGGAGCAGGGGATACCGCCCGAACGCATTCTGCTGCTTACCTTCACCAATCGGGCGGCTCGCGAGATGCTGGAGCGCGCCCAGAATCTGGTGCCGGGTGTGGAGGGCATCTGGAGCGGTACGTTCCACTCGATTTGCGCACGCTTCCTGCGTCGGTACGGGGCTTTCCTCGGCTACAAGCCGGGATTCACGATTCTGGACGAGGACGACCAGAAGAAGCTGATGAACGAGTGCATCAAGGCGCTCGTCAAGACGCCCAAGGATTTCATCAAGAAAGAGCTTCTGCTCAAGATGCTCTCGGACGCGAAGAACCGCGAGAAGGATTTTGAGCTCGTGGTCAAGAGCTACCAGACGAAGGTGGCGCTGGACGTCGACGAGGTCATCAAGGTGGGGCACGCCTACGAGGACAAGAAGCGCGAACTCGGCGCCATGGACTTCGACGATCTGATTGTCAATGGCCTTCGCCTGCTGCAGGAGGTGGAAAGCGTACGCAATCATCTGCAGGAGCATTTTCTCCATGTTCTGGTGGATGAATACCAGGACACCAATACCCTGCAGGCGAAATTCACGGATCTTCTGGCGGCAAAAAGCCGCAATCTGATGGTGGTGGGCGACGACTTCCAGTGCATCTACACCTGGCGTGGCGCGCAGTTCGAGAACATCATGGAGTTCCCGAACCGCTGGCCCGGCTGCCGCATCCTCAAGCTGGAGCGCAACTACCGTTCGCTTGCGCCGATTCTGGATGTCGCCAACGTCGTGATGAAGGACGTCACGCACGCCTTCGAGAAGACGCTGCGTCCGTTCCGCGCGGGCGGGGCCGTGAAGCCGCGCCTCTACAAGATGTACGACGGCTATGCGCAGGCCGAGACGATCCTCAAGCTTGTTCGGGCCCTGCACGATCAGCAGGGTGTCGCCTACAAGGACATCGCGGTGCTCTATCGTTCGCACTACACGTCAATTGACATTCAGTTGACGTTGACGCGCAATCGCATTCCGTTCCGCATCACGTCGGGCGTGGGCGTCTTTGAGCAGCTGCACGTCAAGGATGTGTTGGCCTTCCTGCGCCTCTGCCTGGATCCCACCGCAGAATTGTCGTTCCTCCGCCTCATCGAGCTCCTGCCCGGTGTGGGTGAGGCAAGTGCCCGCAAGTGGTGGCAGAAGCTGGGTGGCTCCTTTGACGGCACTAACCCCATGGACCGCATGAACCTCGACTCGATGATGTCGGCCAAAGGCCGTGCGGGCTGGGAGGGGATGTCCAAGGCGTTCGCCAATGCGAAGGAACATCTGGCGGCGAAAGCCGGCAATCTGCTTGTCAAGGAATTCATCCATTTCTTCTACGGCGATCATCTGCGGCGGCAGTTCGAGGAAGACGAGGCAGGTCAGCGTCTGGAGGACCTCAATGAAATCATGGCCCAGATTGCGGTCAATCCCGGTGGACTTGAGGGCTTCCTCAATGAAGTGGCGTTGATGACGAATCTGGATGCAAACGCGCGTGCGAACATGCCCGCCGATCATCTGCAGCTTTCCACCATCCACCAGGCCAAGGGCATGGAATGGCCGGTGGTTATTCTGCCGTGGCTGGTGGAGTCGATCTTCCCGAGCGCACGCAGCGTGGAGGACGGCAACATCGACGAAGAGCGTCGCCTGTTCTACGTGGCGGTGACGCGCGCGAAGGACCGCCTCTACATGAGCGCGCCGCGTGCGAAGAAGACGGCCGAGGGCGGCCTCTTCCCGGTTGAGCCTTCGATTTTCGTCAAGGAGATCCCGCCGGAGCTCGTGGAAGCGCAGGACATCTATTCCTACACGCCGGAGGCGGTTCAGCGTCCGCGTAGCAGGTTTGACGACGACGATGCCTATGGTGGCGCATCTGGTGGTGGCTGGCGTGGCGGATCTTCCGGCGGTGGTTCGCGCTGGGGCGGCGGTTCGTCATCTTCTTCTGGCGGCAAGTCAGGCTGGAAGACGACGTGGCGTCGCTAGTGTAGGCGGATAATCAAGTTACTCGAAGGAGGGATGGATGATCAGGGCTTTCCTCAAGCGACCGGCAACAGTCGCTTTTCTCGCTTTCACTGTTTTCTATGCCATATGTCTGGGCTTCATCTTCGGCGGCACGTGGTCATGTGCTGTCGCAGCCGTTCAGCCGGATGCCGGCACCACGTTCCCGCTTGATCAGGTCGCGAACAATTGGCGCAATCTGTTGGGTGGCGCCACAACGCTGTTGCCGGGCGAGTTTGTTGAGTTTGTGGTGTCGCCTTGGGCTTTGCAGGAGTTCCGCTATGCGCTCGCTGTCTGGTTTGGCGCATTGGGGCTGGCCTATTATCTGCGAGGGCGTGGTCTGGATTGGTTGCCGGCCTACGGAGCCGGGGCGGCCTATGGCCTGATGGGATACACTTTTACATTGTTCTCCGCAGGGCATTATGGCTGGTTCAGCTGGCTCACCTACGGGCCGTTTGCGTTTGGTTTGACGGATCGTGCTGTGCGCGGCGGATGCTGGCGGCATTGGGTACTGCTTGGGGCCGTGTTGGCGTGGGGGGCGGCACGTCAGCCGGACATGTGGCTGCTGTTCACGGTCCTGACCTTTGTCTATGGCGTGTGGTGCCTCGTGCGGGAACGCGCCACAATCAAAGCGGACAAAGGACGGTCGCTCATATTGGGTTTGGTGTTGACGGCTGTTGTGACGGCGCTCGTGGGCGCACCTGCCTTCCTGGGCGCGCTTACCGATTCCTTGGCGTCGCGCGACCAGCAGATTGCGCAGTCGGCCGGTGCTTCAGAGGCGAAGGGGGGCGTTGAAGATCCGGCCGCCAAGGCAAAGGCCGAAGCTGAGCGGTGGCGTTTCTGCACCAGCTGGTCTCTGCCGCCCGAAGATATCGTCGAGTTCTTTTGGCCGCGTGTGAATGGCGATACGAGCGACGTCAACATCATTCAGCTGCGTAAGCAACGGGGATGGCGTGAGACGACGCCCTATACGGGGCGGCTGGGCATGCCCGTTCCCGGGCCCAACGGCGAAATTACGCGGTGGATGCCGTATCGTCAGCATGCGCTCTATTGCGGATTCATCACCGTGGTCTTTGCCGCATTGGCCCTGGTGTTGGGCCTGCGCAAGCGTGAGGGGGAACCGAGTCCAAATCGCGGTGAGACGCTCTTCTGGACCATTGCCGCCTTGATTCTGGTGTTCTGCGCCATGGGTTGCTTCACGCCGTTCTACCGACTTGTGTACGCGCTGCCCTTTGGCGGTTATCTGCGTGCGCCTGTGAAATTCGTCCATCTGGTGGAGTTTTCGGTGGCTGTGCTGGCAGGTTTTGGCGCTGCTGCCGTGCTGACGCGATTCGGGTCGCTCAAGCCCATCTTCTGGGGCGTGTTGGTCTTGTTGGTGATCAATGCTCTGGATTTAGCGCGCATTGACGCACTGTATCTTGGACCGCTTGATGTGTCCTTCGTCCGGGCGGACAATGCGGCGGCTGTGGATGCACTGGCTGCCGGCGGCGGCAAGGTGGCGGTGTGTGTGCCGCCGCAGCAGGGAGGGCAGCTGATTGGCGATTCCTTTAGGGTGCATGGCGTCTCCACGGCAGATCTGGCGGCGGCAAAAGGCAATCCGTTCCAGGCGGGTGCGCGTTTCCTGTTTGTGACCGGAGATGTGCTCGCTAAGAATGCCGACTTGAATGCCCAGCTCAAGGATGGTCGGCTGAAACTCACGGGCACGTATGCGTTGGCCGGTCAGAAGGGCCTTATGCGTGTGACTTCAGCCCAGGCTCAGGCGGCATTGCTGGAGATTCCAGGTGCGCCTGCCGACAAGGAGTCGGCGCCTGCTGTGCCGTCGCTCAAGCGCACGTTTAACTATGTTTCTGCGTTGGTTACGTTGCTGCTGTTGGCGGGCATGGGGTATAATGGCCTTCGCGCCGTGATCGGCGGGAGAATGTGATTGTGGCTTCGGATCTGGCGATAGGAAGTTGTATTGGTTCTTATCGTGTTCTGCGTCGGCTTGGCGCAGGCGGAATGGGCGTTGTCTATGAGGTTGAGCACGCGCAGCTCGGCGTGCGGTATGCGCTCAAGGTGTTTCCTTTCGAAGGGCAGAAGGGGGAGTTCCTCCGCAAGCGTTTTGTCGCGGAGGGCAAGATCCTGGCGCGACTTTCGGTTCCGGGCGTGGTGCGCGTCTATGACATGGGCACGACGGAGACCTTTGCCTGGTTCACGATGGATTGCGTGCTTGGCGCGGATGGCGAGCCCCATACTCTGGCGGATGTCCCACAGACTGGGGAGTCGCCAGAGGATACCGTCATCGGTTGGTATGAGGATGTTCGTCGGGCGTTGGAAGGCGTACATGCGGCTGGCGTGGTGCATCGGGACGTCAAACTGGAGAACGTTCTGATTGATTCCGAGGGCAAGGCGATACTGGGCGATCTCGGGATATCCTGCGTGAAGGATGCTGCCACGAGCAGCGAAGCGACGCCAGCTACGGACTGCTATGCGCTGGGTGTGGCCTTTTTCCGTCTGCTGACGGGAACCCGCTATGAGCCTGGACCACACGCTTTCGACCTGCTCGCGCCATTCGACAAGCGGTGGCGCGAGGTGCTGGGGGCATTGCTGGTCACAGATTCCGCAAAACGGACACTGATGCCGTTTAGACGTCCGCGTAGGCAGATCTCGATCAGTTGGGTTGGTTTTCTGTTTGGGTTTGTGATCACATTGGCGGTGGGAGCTGGACTGCATTTCTGCAGAGTCCAACCAAAGATGCCCATCCCCTTGCGTGAGGGGGACGCCCAGCCCGTTTTCGCCGAGACGAAGAAGGTGGCCTCCGCAGAGGCGTTGCCGCAAAGGACGTTGGCGCTCACCAATGGCGTCACCATTGACATGATCCAGTGCCCGGCTGGACATTTTACGATGGGCAAGGTGTTTGCGGACCAGCTCAAGGCAATGGGAAAGGAAAATGATCCTAAGGCGGCGGCTGCCGCCGCCCCCGCGTGCGAGGTGACGATATCGCGGCCATTCTGGATGTCGAAGTCGCCGATAACCTGGGGGCAGTTCAAGACTGTGACGGGAACTACTTCCTGGGATGTGGCGGGACCACTTAAACTCGGCGACCTCAAGTGGCCCAAACGGGGTGAGGCCGTGCAGGCCATGGGCGGTGACAAGAGCATGTTCTTCGGCAATCTCGTGGCGGCTGAGCGCTTCCTGGTGTGCATGAACCGCGTCTATGCGGACCTTCTGCCCGCGGGCATGGTTTTCCGCCTGGCGTCCGAGGCCGAATGGGAATATGCCCTTTTGGCCGGACACACGGAGATCGATAATCCTTTTGCCAAAATTCTGCTGAATGAAGATGATGAAAAACAATTAGGCGCCAGTTTCCTTCAATGGCGGGATTTTCTGAAACACCAAGATTTGGCGCCTGAATTGCCGCCGGAAGGGACGCCTTATGGGTCAGGCTCTTCATATGACGTGTTCTTTTTGAGGCTTTGTCCTGCAGGGATACCTGGAATGACACCTCCCAATGACTGGGGATTTCATGACTTCCGGACGGTTGACGAATGGACATTGGATGTTGTGTCGCCAATAGACAAGGGCGAATCTACCTGGCAGCTGCTGCAACGCCTGGCGGCGAAACAACCACCCCGTATGACGGATCCTCTGGCCCATGACGTTTCGCATCCGGCGAAGCGAGGCTTGATGCGCATGGCTGGGCGGAAGCCCTTTGATAGACTTGAACTGCGTGGAACCAGAAACAATGCAGTGCATTTTGCCGCCTTTCGTCTCGTGATCGGTCCCGATCTGGTGATGGAGCAGTATCTGTCCCCGCGGCGTGCGCAACAGGCCGGAATTAAGTAAGCTTCACGAGTTTTCCTTTGATGCATTTTTTGGTATAATTCAAATGCTCGATAAGCATAGAATAAGATACGTGAAGCCAAAACAAGACTGAGATGTCCATCTTTCCACAAACCTCCTATACGATTCTTCGGCGATTGTCCGATGGCAAGATCGATGACCAGCGGCTGTGGGAACGGTTCTTCGAGCTTTATAACCCGGCGGTTCGTGGGTTTATCCGATTGCTGGATCCGGAAATCCCGCCTGAGGACATTGATGATCTCGCACAAGAAGTCTCCCTGCGTCTCGTGGAGCTTATTCGAAGCAATTCTTTTGATTCGTCCAGAGGACGTTTTCGGTCCGTGTTGATTACCATTGTGCGGCATCTGCTGATTGACCGTATGCGTACCCGTACGGCGCATCGCACGGAAAAGATGGTTTCGATTGAGGAACTTGAGGTGCCGGCGTTATCGCCCTCGGCGGCACAGCTAGTTGACTTGAAATGGCGGATAGCGCGACATCGCGCCGCCATTGAGCATATCCTAACAAAAACCGCGCTATCGAAGCAAAGTTGTGAAGTCTATCGTCTAAGTGAAGAGGAAGGGCTGGCGATGACTGAAATCGCCGCCCGACTCAGCCTGGCGCCTAACGCCGTGCGCCGCATCGCCAGCCGTGTGCGCAAGATGGTTGCCGCTGTTGAGGCAGAATACGAATAATAGGCGTCAATACGTCAAGATGCGTCAGTTCTTTCTTGCGGGCTCGTTGCCCTTTGCCCGTTCTTCGACATGATGCTCTGCAATTCTAAAGAGCACATGCGCAATGACAAAGACCGTCAGCCCGATGATCTGCCACAGGGAAAAGTACTTCGTCTGACTCTCCGTGAATAGGGTCAAGACAAGTACCCAGGCAAGGTAGGCGAGATTGATTCCCCATACGCCAATAGACAACGGCAAACTGGTCTTTTTTCTTCCGATTTGCTGAATCCAGAAGCCGCCAAGCATGAATTCTGCAAAGAAGATGAATCCGGCCGAAATCTGGAAGTTAGCCGAGAACGGAGGCTCAAAACAGGCAAAGATTATCGCTGCCGTCGTTCCCAGGAGGCTAAGCGTCATCAATAAAATGATTTTGGGGCTATGAGTCATGTCTCCAATATACGATTCATCATCGGAAACGCACCAGCAGAAAAGCAGAAAAATAGTAAGTGGAACGATTGATGGGGACTACGGCATTGGTTTTGTGTTATAATGTGTACGAAAAGAATTTCACCTTGAGTTATGTCTGCTGAAGATCTAGTTGGAAGCACAATTGGCTCCTATCGCGTTCTGCGTCGGCTTGGCGCAGGCGGAATGGGCGTTGTCTATGAGGTTGAGCACGCGCAGCTCGGCGTGCGGTATGCGCTCAAGGTGTTTCCTTTCGAAGGGCAGAAGGGGGAGTTCCTCCGCAAGCGTTTTGTCGCGGAGGGCAAGATCCTGGCGCGACTTTCGGTTCCGGGCGTGGTGCGCGTCTATGACATGGGCACGACGGAGACCTTTGCCTGGTTCACGATGGATTGCGTGCTTGGCGCGGATGGCGAGCCCCATACTCTGGCGGATGTCCCGCAGACGGGGGAGTCGCCAGAGGATACTGTCATCGGTTGGTATGAGGATGTTCGTCAGGCGCTGGAAGGCGTACATGCGGCTGGCGTGGTGCATCGGGACGTCAAGCTGGAGAACGTCCTGATTGACTCCGAGGGCAAGGCAAAACTGGGCGATTTCGGGATATCGCGCGTGAAGGACGAGTCCCTGCGCGCCGAGATTGCGCTCACGCGCACAATGGTGACTGGTACGTCCACAGATGCGCGGATTGTGCTGGGCACGGTGGCCTACATGGCTCCCGAAATGCGCACGGGCGGCGAAGCGGCGCCAGCTACGGACTGCTATGCGCTGGGTGTGGCCTTTTTCCGTCTGCTCACGGGAATCTGGTATGAGCCTGGACCTCGCGCCTTCGACCTGCTTGCGCCATTTGACAAGCGATGGCGGGAGGTTCTGGGGGCATTGCTGGCCACAGACCCCGCAAAGCGGACGCTGATGCCTTTTCGCACGGGACGTCGCAAGACGTTGCGGCGCTTCATTCTGGGGGCGGCGCTGGGCTCTGTGTGTGCATTACCCCTTATTGGAGGACTCCACTATTGCCGGCACGAACCGAACGCGACGCATGAAAAGGAGGTCGTTGCACAGAAGGGGGCTTTGCCGCAAATGTCTTTGGCGCTCACGAATGGGGTCGCCATAGACTTGATCCAATGCCCGGCCGGCAAGTTCGTCATGGGAAAGGTATTTGCGGATCAGGTTAAGCACCAATTCCAGAATGGCGATCCCCAATTGGCGTGTGCGGCAGCCAAGGTGCGCGAAGTGCTGATTTCCCGTCCGTTCTGGATGTCGAAGACGCCCATCACCTGGGAGCAGTTCAAGGTTGTGACGGGGGACACGAGCTGGTGTGGGGCTGGGGCCCAGGAGATGATGGGGGGCCGTATCAAATGGCCCAAATGGTCGGCGGCAGTTGAGGCCATGGGCGGCGACAAGAGCATGTTCTTCGGCAACGCCTTGGCCGCATGCCGTTTTCTTGAGATGCTAAATGATCGCTATGCTTCGAAGTTGCCGCCCGGCACAGTTTTCCGGCTCGCAAGCGAGGCGGAGTGGGAGTATGCGCTTACGGCGGGTACGCCAGAAGTCGACAATCCGTTCCTCAAAGTCAAACTGACACCGGAAGATGAAGGGCGCCTGGGAACCGGGTGTGAGCAATGGACATCCTATCTCAAGAGCCTTCATTTGGAGATGGAGGAACCCAAGGAGTGGTTTGACGACTATTTCTGCAGATACTGCCCACCTGGTCTTCCGGCAGCGAATCCTCCCAATGCTTGGGGATTCCATGACTTCCGCAGGGTGGACGAATGGGTTAATGATGTCATTATGCCTATTGTCAGAACGGAATCTACCTGGGACCCGCTGCACAGAGTGGAGAAGGATCTGCCATCCTTCGAGACGGATCCGCTGAAGTATGATCGCTCAAGCACCATCTGTAGACGACTGGTGCGCACTTCGGGACGAAACTCCCATGAGCCTAGGATGTTCCGTTGGGCCAAGAATGAGCGGGTGCATTTGGCGGCATTTCGTCTCGTCATAGGACCTGATCTGGTGAAGGAACTGCAGGAAAAGCAGTCGAAAGGCGAATGAACAGGAACTTTGTGGTTGTCACAGGACATTGAATGAAGTATAATCTGAGCCATGAAAAATCTGTTTTTAGCCGCTGTTCTGTCCTCATTGGCTTCGTTTGGCTCGGCGCTGGCGCCTTTTCCGCAGGTAGGGGATCCGTATGCGATCACCCAAGGGCCGCATGAACATCTGCTTGCCAACTATTTCGCCATTGATGCCTGGAGCCCTGACTACCGTCGGGTGATTGTGCTGGAAACGGATGTCAACGGGCGCCTCCCGGAAGCAGGGGAGCGTTGCACGCTGGGTTTTGTCGATCTCAAGGACGGCAATCGCTTCGTTCCGATCACGACGACTGCCTGTTGGAACTTCCAGGAAGCCGCAATGGCCTTCTGGATGGACGACGACACTATCCTCTTCAATGATCTGCGGGACGGGAAATTCGTCACCGTTATCATGAACTGGCGCACCAAAGCCGAGCGCACGCTGCCAATGCCGGTCAGCGCAGTCTCCGAAGACCGCACTTGGGCGGTGTCGCTCAACTACGCGCGCCTCTCCCTGACGCGGCCCGACTACGGCTATGCGGGGCCCGGACAGGATGCGCGCGAGAGCGTGGAATGGCCGTCCGATGACGGCCTCTGGACCATGAACCTCAAGACGGGGGAGACGAAGCTGATTCTCTCCGTCGCGCAGGGGCGTGCGCAGATGGTGCCCACGCAGGTGGTGAAGGGCAAGCCTGGGCAGCCTTTGGCCTACTACTGCCACACGGTGATCTCCAAGGACGGCGCCAAGATCTTCTTCCTGGCGCGCAGCGTCAACTGGTTCGACAAGACGACGCACAAGGCTTCGTCCTGGGAAACGACGAGCTTCACGGTCAATCGAGACGGCACGGAGCTGCGGCGCTGCTTCAAGGATGGCTGGGCGGGTTCGCATTTCAACTGGGCGCCGGACGGCAGCCACAAGATGCTTGTCACGGCGATCTGGGATGGCGACAAGAAGGTGGGCGGCTGGCAGAAGAATGCCTGGAGCCCGGTGGAATTCACGGTAGGCGAGGAGGATAAGGTACGTCGCATCGGCGGGCCGCTCGGCGGCGTGCTGGACCTTGATTGGCATTGCGTGTACACGCCGGACGGACAGTTCATGTGCGGTGAGACGTACTGGAACAAGAACTTCGAGCGCCCCTGGGTGCTGGTGCGCCTGGCCGATGGCATGACGATGCCGCTGGGCGGATTCTTCGTGCCGCCCGCCTATCGTGGTGGCTACTGGCGTTGTGACCTGCACGCGCGTATCCGTCCGGACGGGCGGCAGATCGCCTTCAATTCCGTGCACGAGGGCTCGCGGCAGGTTTATCTGCGCGACGTGACGCCCGCGCGGTAGCTTAAGCGCTGGGCGTTGCGCTTTTGCGCATCACCAGCTTGGAGACGAGGATGTAGGCTACGGCCAGCACCACGCCGCCGAGAATCATCCACACGAGATGGGCGTCCACAAGCGCTTTGCCCTTGTGCACCAGCTCAAGATAGGTGATGTCACCCGCCGTGCGCCCGAGCGCATAGCCTGTGCCGGCCAGCACAGCCGTCCAGATGCCAGCGCCCAGGCCCGTGAAGAACGTGAATTTCCCCAGCGGCATGCCGGAGAGTCCGGCCGGAATCGAGATGAGCTGGCGGATGACGGGGATGAGGCGGCAGATGAACGTCGTCACTGCCCCGTACTTGTTGAACACCTCTTCGGCTCGGTCCAGCGCTTCTGGCTTCACGAAGAACCATTTCCCGTATTTGCGCAGGAAGGGCTCGCCCAAGGCGCGTGAGAGATAGTAGTTGAAGTAGGCGCCGGCCAGAGAGCCCAGAAGGCCAACGACAATCGCCAAGACGAGGTCGGGTACCGGCGCGTGCAGGGACAGTTCGCCGCGGGCGGCGAGGAAGCCTGCCGGGAGCATCACGATTTCGCTGGGGAAGGGCACAAAGGAGCTTTCCACGGCCATGAAGGCGAAGATGAAGGCATAGCCCCAGAGCGGAGCCAGGGCGGCAAAGGTGTCGAGGTGGGCGGCAAGCTGGTCAAGCATGGCAAAAGTCCTTACTGGCGGGTGATCTTGAGATTGCGGAAAAGGTGGGGATTGGAGCAGGTCTGAAGCGCCTTGCCGCTTGTGGTCGTAACGTTCTTCAGCACGACCTCCTCAGTGGGATGGTAGTGGAATTTCTCCTCGGCTGTGTCAGTGGTCTGCTTGTTGTAGTCGGCGAAGATGAAGGGGCCCACGGTGGCAGAGGAGGCCTGCTCATCTTCGATTTTCAGTCCGTCAAGAGTGACTTTGCGCGGCATATAGCAGGTATAGCCGAAGTCATGCAGGCCGCGGTTCCAGGCATTGATGAGGCGCACGGGGCGCTTGGGGTTCTTCCTCGGCTTGAAAACGCAATTGCGGATGATGAATTCGCCTTCCCAGGTGCAGCCGTAGTCGGGTCGCAGATTGATGAGATTGCTTCCCTCGACAGTCGTGTTCTCCACCAGCAGAGTGCCGGTTCCGATCGCATTGATGCCCACATAGCCCAGATGCGAATTGCGGATCGTGGCGTTGCCCACGCCCATGTGGGCGTCAAAACGCGAGATGGTGCAGTTGTCGAGCAGCAGATCGCGGCAGAAATTGGAGCCGAAAAGGCCCCAATAGGCCGAATCGTTGATGTCGGTCGTCTGGCGGCAGTTCACGAAAGACACGCGAATGGACGTGTTGGCGCCGAGATCGTAGGACCCCATGCCCACCTTCACGCCGGCATTGCCGATGGTGTAATAGGTCTTATGCGCCGTCAGCAGGCAGTCGCGGATGGTCACATCGGCCGCTTCCTGGACATTGAGGAAGCTGCTGTAGGGGGCGCCATGGTCCAGTTCGCCTGTCACATAATGGGTGAGGCCCATAAGCGTGGTGTTGGCGCGCTTTATCAGGAAGTTGCGCTTGTAGTAGGTGTAGCGCGATTCCGCCTGGTTGGCGCGGGTGGTGAAGATGCCGCCTTTCACTGTGATGGGCTTCGTATCCAGAGGGTAGGCGATCAGTTCCGAGACAGTGGCCAAGTCCTGGCGAATGGGGGTGGTGGCGTCGATGGTGCCGTCGGCCGCCACGAGGAAGGTCTCCTGCTGGGGCACGCCATTGTTCTGGTTGGCGCCTTCGCGGATGTAGTGCTTGACTTTCCTGTTCTTCGCCACCATCAGGCATGGCCCCGGCAGCGTCGCCTCCAGACGCGTCTGGCCGCGCGTGAGCGACGGAATGCCTTTGACGGAGAAGCACGGCGTGGTGGGCCGTATCTGGAAGAGCTCGTGATCGCGGTCCTTGAGCGGCAGTACGGTGTCGTCGATGATGAATTTCGCCTGACCGAAGTCCACGTCGGTCTGGATGATGGCGGTTTTAGTGGTGGCGCCGATGTAGTAGGTCTTGGCGTCGTTGGCCTTGATGGGAAGGCCTTTGGCGTTTGCGGCGGCATGCGCGGCCACAATGGCCGGCATGTCATCGGTCTTGCCGTCGCCAATGGCGCCGAATTCCTCGTAGGTGACAAAATCTGCCGCCATGGAGAGCAGCGGAATGAGTGCCGTCAGGCTGAAGAGTCCAAATCTGTTCATGTCTATTTCTCCGTGGGAGTATTCTACCTTATTCCGCCCATGATTACAACCCACAACGCAGGCGGGCGCTTGACATACCCTACGGGGGTATGGTATAATCTGCCACGCTATGAGAACAAAGGAAACGACGACAATGCTGACCCTTCGTCTGAACAAGCTGATCGGGCAGCTCAACGGAATCAAGAAGATGATAGAGGACGGCGCAGCCTGCGAGGATGTGCTTACGCAGATGAACGCCGTCAATGGCGCCTTGCATAAGCTGTCCTTCCTGATGCTGGAGGCGCATGTGCGGCATTGCGTGCGCGAAGGCATGGAGAATGGGCAGGCCGACGAGACGATCGAATCCCTGGCCGAGGCGATTGAAAGCTTCTCGAAGATGGCGTAGGAGGTAACTTATGTCTGCATTTGTTGCTTTCTGGAATGTCTTGGCGATGATGGCGCCTTGGCTGCTGGGCGGCTTCCTGCTGGCGGGCATCATCTCGGTGCTGATGCCGAGGGAGTGGGTGGTGCGGGCCATGGGGCGTTCGCGGGGATGGCGTGGTGTGCTTAACGCGGTTTTGATCGGCGTGCCGCTGCCAATCTGTTCGTGTGGCGTGTTGCCCCTTACGGCCGGATTACGCAAAGCCGGAGCAGGAAGGGGGGCTGTGGCCGGGTTTCTGATCTCCACGCCGCAGACGGGCGTGGATTCGGTGCTGGCCACCTATTCGCTACTGGGGCTGCTCTTTGCGGTGGTCCGCCCGCTGGCAGCGTTCCTGACGGGAATTGTGGGTGGTGTTGTGGTGGACTGGATGACGATGGCGGATGAGAAGCCTGCTGCGGAGAGTTGCTGCTGCCATTGCCATGAGAAGCGGGAGTCGGCGCACGCCTGCTGCTGTGCTGATGAGGAAGCCGCCGTGCAAGGCAATGTGGTCGTGCGGGTGTTGCGCACGGCGTACGGCGAGCTGCTGGGGGAGATGGTTTGGCCGCTGGTGCTGGGCCTGGTGATTGCGGCCCTGCTGACGGCCTTTGTGCCGGAGAACTTCTTTGCGACGGCTTTTGGTGGTAATGACTGGCTGGCCATGCCAGTGATGATTGTGGTGGGTTTCCCCATGTATGTCTGTTCCACCGCCTCCATTCCCATTGCGGTGTCGCTCATCCTGAAGGGGCTCTCGCCGGGGGCTGCCTTTGTCTTCCTGATGGTCGGCCCAGCCATCAATGCGGCGTCTTTGGCCACGGTTTCGACCCTGATCGGAAGACGGGCGGCGGTGGCCTATGCGCTGGTGATTGCCCTTGGGGCGCTCATTTGCGGGATAATCATCAATTTGCTGCCTTTTGAATTGTTGCCGCATGTGGCGTCGTGCTGTGCGGGGGAACATGTGACGGCAGTTGAGCACGTCGCGGCGTTGGCGCTGGTATTGCTCATCTTGCATCATCTTCTGCCTAATGACCGTAAAAAGGGGTGCTGCTGCGGCGGCTGAGGCGTAGTGTCGCCAACTGTAGTTGCGGATGGGGCATGTTTGTGGTATAGTATGGCCAATACGCGCTGGGCTGCGTGGCTTGGATTCACTAGAAGAGGAAGGTGTTGAGATGAAGGTTCTGCTGGTCAATGGTTCTCCGCATGAGCATGGGTGCACGCGGGCGGCTTTGGATGAGGTGGCGAAGGAGCTGGCGGTACAGGGTGTCGAGAGCGAGATCTTCTGGCTGGGGATGGATCCGCTGGCAGGCTGCATCGGCTGTGGATCTTGCCGCCAGACGGGCAAATGCTTCCGGGATGACTGCGTGAATGCGTTTGTCGAAAAGGCGGCGCAGGCGGATGGCTTTGTCTTCGGTACGCCGGTTCATTGGGCGTCGGCCTCGGGTGCCATCACGAGCTTCATGGACCGCGTGTTCTTCTCGGCGGGCGGCAGACTGCGCGGCAAGCCGGCGGCGTGCGTCGCTTCGGCGCGGCGCGCGGGCACGACGGCCACGCTCGATCAGCGGATGAAGTACTGCTACATCCGCGGTCTGCCGATCGTCCCCTCGCAGTATTGGGCGATGGTTCACGGCGCCAAGGCCGAGGACGTGGCGCAGGACCTGGAAGGCCTTCAGATCATGCGTTCGCTCGCGAAGTACATGGCGTGGATGCTCAAGTGCTTTGCTGCAGGCAAGGCGGCGGGGCTTGAGGTGCCGACGCTCGAACCGACGGTTCGCACCAATTTCGTGCGCTGACATGACGGCGCTTTATGTAGCCCTGGGCAGCGCATTGGGCGGCCTGTGCCGCTATGCCGTCTCCCAGGCCCTCAATTCCGCGGCCGGCTTCCCCTGGGGGACGCTGGCTGTGAATGTACTGGGGTCGCTTGCCATTGGCGCATTGTCGGGCTGGCTGGCGCAGGGAGCCGCGGGGGCGGCGGCCATCCGGGCCTTTGCCGTGGTTGGCTTCTGCGGCGGCTTCACCACGTTCTCCACGTTCTCGAACGAGGCCTTTCGCCTGATGGATGGCGGGCAGTGGGGGCTGATGGCGTTGTACGTCGGCCTTTCCGTGCTGGCGGGTCTGGGAGCTGTGGCGCTGGGCTATATGATCTCGCGCTAACGCCGCGTTGTTCAGGGACTGCGCGGCAACACCAGGCGATGCGGCACTTTGCGCGGCCCTTCGGCGGCCCAGAGATCCAGCGCCTCGCAGATGCGCTGGAGCGTCTGCTCGCGACAGAGCGGCGCAAGGGCGCATTCCCACACCAGAATCACATTCCAGCCCAGGGCCTTCCATTCGGCTTCATGGCGATGGTCGCGCGTGACGTTGCGTGACCATTTCTCCAGCCAGAAGTCGACATTGGATTTCGGCATTGTGGACTGTGCGCAGCCATGCCGATGCCAGAAGCAGCCGCGTACCTCGATGAGCGTATGCGCACGCGCCACGACAACGTCCGGGTGCCCGGGGAAGCGTTTGTCGCAGGTACGGTAGCGCCATCCGGCGGCGAAGATGCGTTTGCGCACCAGCATTTCCGGCTTAGTGTCGCGCGAACGGATGCGCGACATGACCTTGCTGCGCTGTTCTTTGGTGATTCGGTCCATGGCTGGCGGAGATTATACCATAAACGGTGGCGCGTGCGTCAGGCCGGATTGCTGTGGATTCAAAACCTGTATGTTTCACAAGACTAATTTGGTTTGTTTTTGCTATAATATCGTTCGCCATGAATAAAATCATCTCCAAACGTCAACTCTCGGACAACGTGTTCCAGATGGAACTCGAGGCCCCGCTCATCGCGAGCGAGCGCAAGGCCGGGCAATTCATCATTCTCATGATCGACGAGCAGCTGGGCGAGCGCATCCCGCTCACGATTGCCGACGCCGATACGGAGAAGGGCACCATCACGATCATCTTCCAGACCGTGGGCGCCACCACCATGAAGCTTTCCAAGTTCGAGGCGGGTCAGTCGCTTCCGGCGGTTCTCGGGCCTTTGGGCAAGCCGACGGCGATTCATCAGCCCAAGGACGGCAAGCCCGGTCGCATCGTGTGCGTGGGCGGCGGCATTGGCGTTGCGCCGATGCATCCGATTGCGCAGGCGATGAAGGCCGCCGGCAATGACGTCACCATCATCATGGGCGCGCGCAACAAGGATCTCTTCGTCATGAAGGACGAGATGGAGAAGATTGCCGGCGACAAGCTCATTCTCATGACGGATGACGGTTCTTCGGGCCGCAAGGGCCTTGTGACGGATCCGCTGAAGGAGCTCTGCGAGGCTGGTGCGGTGGATGAGGTCATCGCGATTGGGCCGCCCATCATGATGAAGTTCTGCGCGCTCACCACGAAGCCCTATGGCGTCAAGACGGTTGCGTCGCTCAACACGATCATGATCGACGGCACGGGCATGTGCGGCGGCTGTCGCGTGACCGTTGGCGGCGAGACGAAGTTCGTCTGCGTCGATGGCCCTGAGTTCGATGCGCATCAGGTCGACTGGGATCTCATGCTCAAGCGCATGGGCGGCTTCAAGCCGCAGGAACAGGCCGCCAAGGATCACGTCTGCAAGTCGGGCATCTTTGCCTAAGGAGATTTTAAAATGACACCGAAAGAAAGAATGGCGATTCCGCCCCAGGCGATGCCGGAACAGGACGCGCAGGTTCGCGCCCACAACATGGACGAGGTCGCGACGGGCTATACCGCCGAGATGGCGAAGTGCGAGGCTTCCCGCTGCATGCAGTGCCCCACGAAGCCGTGCATGCAGGGCTGCCCTGTGGCGATCAACATCCCGGGCTTCCTCGCGAAGGCCGCGGAAGGGGATTTCGCCGGCGCGCTGAAGATCATCAAGGAGACGTCGCTCCTCCCGGCCGTCTGCGGCCGCGTGTGCCCCCAGGAGAAGCAGTGCCAGAAGTTCTGCACGATGGGCAAGCTGCTCAAGGACGTCGACAAGGCGGTCGCCATCGGCCGCGTCGAGCGCTTCTGCGCCGACCTCGCCCGCACGACGGGCAAGGAAGAGCCGGTCGTCTGCGCGCCCAAGACGGGCAAGCGCGTCGCGATCGTCGGCTCGGGCCCTGCGTCGATCACGGCGGCTGCGGATTGCGCCAAGGCCGGCCATGACGTCACGATGTTCGAGGCCTTCCACAAGTGCGGCGGCGTGCTGGTGTACGGCATCCCCGAGTTCCGTCTCCCGAAGGCCATCGTCCAGAACGAGATCGACGGCCTCAAGAAGATCGGTGTGAAGATCGAGACGAACTACGTGGTCGGTCGTACGCGCAAGCTGACGGACCTCATCACGAAGGACGGCTTCGACGCGGCGTTCGTCGGCACGGGCGCGGGCCTGCCCAAGTTCATGGGCATCGAGGGCGAAAACCTCAACGGCGTGTTCTCTGCGAACGAATACCTCACGCGTGCGAACCTCATGAAGGCCTATCTCGAAGGCCAGG
>JAKSOW010000210.1 GCA_024405395.1 Kiritimatiellia bacterium
CGTGATACCGAGTCCCGAAGCGCCGCAACGAGGGCGTTTCAAAGTGGATCTTGTCGCGCTTCACGTCATAGAGTCCCTCCGAAGGCACCAACCCAGCCTGCGGCAGCAGCGCTACGCCTTTGGCGATCTCGGCATTCATCTCCTGCCAGTAGATGTTCGGGCGGCGTTCCTCGTACCAGTCCTTGAGATACGGGCCCAACTCGCCAGCCACAAACGGCGTCTGCTCAAGGCCCAATTCTCGACGAAGCGAGGTGATGGCGTTGGTGAACTTGGGCAGATACGCATTCACGTTATTCATCGTAAAGGCATCCGATTCGCCCTGGTGCCACAGCAGGCCCTTCACGACGCCATCCTTCTGGGCCAGTCGGACATAATGGACGGCATTCGTGTAATGGATTTTCCCTGGTTGCCAGCGTCCGATTGGCGAGCCGCCATAGGCCACCGGCACAAGACCCACGGTCACCTCGGGATGGGCGTCGGCGTAGGCGCGTGCAAAGCTGGCGGCCAGACCGGCCCCAGGAGCTGGACGCTTATCCCAATGGAACGGCTCCACCGCCTCACGCCATCCCCCTTCCGGCGTCATCACCAGCACACGCTCACTCGCCACGCGATTCGTGGGCGTCAGCGTGCCGCGTCCCGACATGTTGCTCTGCCCCGCCAAGACAAAGAGATGGAAATTCTTCTGCACAGGCAGGGCCGAGGTCATCAACACCCCCGCGCTGAACAACATCAAAATGGATTTCTTCATCGTTACCCCGCACATGCCGTCGTCAGCGCGCGTAGCGCTCCGCCTTGGGTGGCACATAGCCATGCGTTGACCCCTGCACCCAAACGATGCTCTTCGGCGCCGTCAGGTTGTTGAAGAACGCCGCTATGCCGGTAGGCGGGCATGTATAGTCACCCAGACCCGCACGGCTGATCACGACCTTGCAGGACTTCGGAATGCGCGCCGCCATGTTGACGGGGTCGTAGTACCCCAGCGCCGGCACCCATTCCACATACCAGGTGCCGCGATTGCGCCCCACTTCCGTACCGCCGATGTCGCAGCACCAGGGGATGGATATCTCGCACGCCGTAACCTGCGGATCAAGCGCCGCCGCCCAAATGGACTGCAGGCCGCCTTGACTCCCGCCAAACGCCTTGAGGTCCTTGCCGTTCCATTCCGGACGCGACTTGAGGTATTCCAGCCCACGCATCACACGATAGGTCATGCCGCAGAAATAGGCCGTCTCCGGGTCGGAATTCTGCTTCGGGTCAAAGGCGTGCGTATGGCCGTTCGACTGCGTTGTCTTGCGGAACTCCCTGTAGTAGGCCGCGTCGCGGTTGAGTTCGAAACCGTGCGCACTGAGCATCAGCACGATCTCGTTTCCCTTGTCCTTGACGCATTCAGGCGCAGCTGTAGCCGCCTTTCCCCAACTGGAGCCGTAGCCATGGAAGCCGATGCGCGCCGGATACTTGCCGGGCGCCGTCGGCACCGTCAAATACCCCGTGGCCGGGCGCGGACCCGCACATGGAATCTCCACCGTATAGAGCTTCACCTTCGCATTGGCGCACGGCAGCTCCACCACCTTGACGTCCTTCATCGGCACGGCAGCCAAGTTGGCCTTGTGCTTCGCCCAGAATGCGTCAAAGTCTTTCGGTGCGGGTACTCCCTGGCGGATGGCATCCACATTCACACCGGCCCCGCCATCAAAGAAGACGATGCCCTTCGGCACATTGCGTCCCTTATAGCCCACTAATTCGGCGCCCGGCGCCACCACTTCGGCATAGATGCGCACGAAACCAGGACGATCAAGCGAGGTCTTCACCACCACGGGGCCAGTCGCCGCGCCACGCCCCTTTTCCTTCTTGCCGTCGTCGCCCGTACGTTCCCAGGCGATCTCCTTCCCCACACCCGCACCATCCTCCAATGTCAGCGTAAAGACCATCTCCTCGCCCGGCGTGTAGGCGAGCGGATCCTTCGCGGTCGTGCCGCGGAGCCAGGCGTCGGCCGCATACGCAGAGGCCAGCGACAGGGAAAATCCCAATAGAGTAATTGTCTTCTTCATAGCCATCCTTCTTGTTGATGCGTTGTTCTCAAGCTCACCCGCATGAATGGTCTGGACTGGTCTTGCATGCGGAACATGGTACCACTACCTCACCCACCACCATACGCCAAGTCTCTTGAGCCTTTGGAATAGGACTTTGCCTAAAGAAGATACTCCCCAAGTCGGCCCCGCCTTTCCAACAGCTCACACATCCCATGCGGTCATCTTCACAAGGTGCCGGAAGTGACACCTCGCATCGTTAGTCTATCCTATGTGCGCCGGGCAAACGGACGGAACGCGTAGCCGGCCCAGGATATGCCCTTGTGGTTCGAGAACTCCAGCGTATTCAGACGCACAGCATGCACAAGAATCGACAACCCCGCCATCGCGAAGTTTAACCCATGTCCAATCAGCAGAATGAGCACCATCGGCACAATCTTGAGCCACAACGGCAGATCCAGGTTCATGGCCATGTCATTGAAGTTCTGCGCGACCTTCACGGAGGCAAGCCCCACGGCGAACAGACGCACGTACGAGATGATGTCGCCCAGCGCGCTCATGATGTTGAGCGGCAGCATGCCCAGCTCAATGCCGCGCGTCTTGAGCTCATGCCCCTTCAGGGTAAAGCCAAACACCAACACCAGCGACACGCCGAAGAGCCAGTACGACCACTGCGGCACGCCCGGAAAGATGCCCACGATCGAATTGGTGACGAGGTACATGAACAGCACGATGCCCGCCCAACCGAACTGCGCCAGGCATGTGCGGTCGTTTATCAGGCACACACCGCTCCAGATGCGCGCAATCATCAGATGACTCACGCCGATCGTGAAGCACAGGAACATCATGTTGTTGTAGGTGGGGTCGCCCAACCACGCCACCGTGGCGCCGTTGAAGATCGAATTCAGCAGCAGCGCCAGATTCTTCAGGACCACATTCGAACACGCCGACACGTCAATCGGCGGAATGGCGGCGCCAAACCACGTATTGGAGAGCAGGCCCCACAGTACCGTCGCCGACGAAAAGACCGTCATCAGCGTAAGCCACGAACGCAACACCCTTGGCCGATGGTGGTGTTCACCAGGCGCAGGCTTTGTCTTGCGCCAACCCCACAATGCCAACGCAAGGATGATGGCTCCATAGCCGCCATCTCCCACCAGCATTGCGAAGAAAAGCGCGAAATAGCACATGAACGGCACGGAGACATCGGCTTCCGAATAGGCGGGCGCGATTCCCAGACCCTCAAAAAGCGCCGCGACCGGGCGAAACAGCTTGGGCGGGCGAATGCAGGTGGGCGGCGTCTCGCCCTCCGCCGGATCACGTACCACCAGCCCCCACCCTTCCTTCACGGCACGTGCACGCACGGAAGGCACCGCATCCTGGGGAATCCACCCCTGAATCCAGGCAATTTCACCGTCGAGCCCCAGTTCGTCACGGGCCGCAGCGAAGGCCAGCCTATCCCGCAAGGCCGGGTAACGATCCACAATACGCCCACTCTCGGCGTTTGCGGCAGCCATCGCGCCTCGCAACGCCACCATCTCCGCCTCAAGCTCCGCCAACTGGCGCCGCATGTCGGAAAGACGCGTCTTGGGCAGCAGGTCCGGCAATTCGGCGACTGCGGCGAGGTCTATCCCCAAATCCAGCAGTTCACGCGCCAGCGCCGGATCGAAATCGCCATATGGGGCATACTGCGCGATGACACGCCGCAGTTTCTCCGCCTCATCCTCCAGGACCTTCAAATGCAAATCGGCCTTGAGGATGTCCGCAACCACGCCCAGATTGTAGTTTTTGCAGGAAGCGGTCGTGGGGTCTCCCTTGAAGTCGGCCGCCACCTTGCCCAGAATGCGCACCGCCTGCTCTGCGGCGGCAAGTTCCTCGCCAGCGGCAGTCGTTTCCGCGGAAGGCGCAGCTCCCGCATCCAGATGCGCGCATTTGAGATCGCGCAAAACCTCTAGCGTGCGATCTGCGCTCTGCGCCATGCACAGGAGCGTCAGACGTTTCATCGGTACGATCATGCCGCGCCCTCCTGTTCCGCCTCGCTTTCGGGCACACGACTCTTGGCGATCTTGCCACGCGTGACGGCCGCCGTCTGCTCATCGCCAAGCGCAATCTTGATCACGCGGATGGCTTCGCGGCAAGCGGGAATCTTGACCTTTTCGAAGAGGTTGACCCGCTGCGAGGTGGTGACAAGCTCACGCGTGACGAGTTCACGCTGACGCACCAATACCTTACGCTCGCTCTGCAGCGACAGAATCGAGGTGACGGCCTCAACCGCATCATCCACCCAAGCCGGCGTAGACCACAAGTCAACCGCACCCACATCCGTCTCGATGCCATTGAAGACGGGAATCTCAACACCCGCAATATTTGCCGTGGAAGTCTTGACGGACTTCACCTTAACGAGACCGGACAACATGTCCGCCCCCGTAGCCAGCAGCCCCACCCAAGACTCCAAAGCGCGGCGGGCAGACTGCTCCCGTGCGGTCACGGCATCGGCTTTCGCGGAGATTTCGGCAATCTCCGCCTGCAGCTGCTGTTTTTTCAGCTGCAGCATCGGCAAGAACCGCTGGAAACGCTTCAACGCATCCGACTGGGCCTTGAGTTCTGTTTTTGTAAGCTTGATCTTTGCCATCGTTGGAAATTGCTTAGTGCAATGAACATGTATTATACACTTTTATCGCGGGGAAATCAAACTCTTGACCGCGAGAATTCGCACCCGCAATACGTCTGCCGATACAACCCCAGCTCGGCGCTGCGCCGCAGCGACTTGAGAAACCCGTCCTTCTTCTTGAAGTCAACCTCCATAAACTGCGGCGCAGACGCGGCGCTACCGCCGCAAAGCGCAACAGACATCTCCCAGGCGGCATCATGTCCGGCAAAAAAGACCATCTGCGAGGGTTTATGCGGCGACACCGTCAATGACGTCGTGAACGCCTCCAAACCATGCTCCCGCGCCCATTTCGCTGCTCGTGCCAGATTGTAGCGGAAGCAGCGGGCGCAACGAGCCCCCTTTTCGGGCTCCTGCTCAAAGCCTTTCGCCACCTTCTCAAGCCAGTCCGCATGATTGTAGTCGTCGGCAACCAACGCCACGCCGTCGGCCGCAGCCAATTTACGCGCCTCCGCCAAACGCTTCTCAAACTCTTCGCGCGTATCAATATTGGAATTTGAGAAGAAGAGGACCACATCGTGGCCCTCCTCTCTCAAACGCGGTTCACAGGCGCTGGCGCACGGACCGCAGCAGGCATGAAGAAGAACTTTCATGTCCTCCAGGAAACAATCCGCGCTTAGGTGCGGTAGTTCGGCGCTTCGTTCGTGATCGTGATGTCATGCGGACGCGCTTCGCGCTGGCCGGCGGCCGTCACGCGATAGAATTTGCCGCGCGCCTGCAGATCGGAGACCGTCTTCGTGCCGCAATAGCCGAGCGACGCCCGCAAACCGCCGCAGAACTGCGTCATGATCGCGGAAACGTGGCCCGAATAAGGCACCATGCCCTCAATGCCCTGCGGCACGAGGTTCTCGTCGGCCTCATTGTCCTGGAAGTAGCGTGCGCGCGAACCCTTGCCGTTCTTGAGCGCAGCCATCGAACCCATGCCACGATAGGTGACGTACTTGCGGCCGTTGGCATAGATCTTTTCGCCCGGCGACTCCTCCGTGCCGGCGAGCACGCTGCCGAGCATCACCGACGACG
>JAKSOW010000211.1 GCA_024405395.1 Kiritimatiellia bacterium
GCCATCCTCTCAGACCAGCTAATCGTAAGCCTTGGTGGGCCGTTACCCCGCCAACTAGCTGATGATGCGCGAGCTCCTCGTGTAGGGAGAGCCTTGCGGCCCCCTTTAGCGTTCCAAACATGTGTTCAGACGCCACATTCGGTATTAGCCGTCGTTTCCAACGGTTTTCCCCACCTACTGGACAGATTGCTCACGTGTTCCTCGCCCTTCCGCCACTCTCACCAGACGATATTGCTACCTTCCGGATCCCGTTCGACTTGCATGCCTAATCCACGCTACCAGCGTTCGTTCTGAGCCAGAATCAAACTCTCAGAAAAAGAATTTGTTTCGAAGATTTACTTCGATTTCGTTTGGAGCCTGTCACCAGGCTCCGGGCATCACACAAACATCTCCATTTGTGTTCCGCGTCCCTTCCGAAGGTTCCCCGCAGGGAACCGCTTCAGGTCCGCGCTCTCTAAGCACCTTCATCATTCAAAGATCAAATCGCGTCCCGCACGGCCGTGGCCCTGTGGGGTGGCGAACGAGGACATAGTATAGCAGAACTCGCCGACGCATGCAATAGGGAAAATCAAAAAAGTTTAATTTTTTTCGAGGGCCGGTTTCGGAGGCGTATTCGACCAAGCGCAAAGGCTGAAAGAAACAGGCCAGGGTTCTCCTGAACCCCGGCCTGTTCCATAGTGCTTGGCAACTGCCCGCTCGCGTCACTCTGCCCTAACTCTAATGCACACGTTAACGCGATTTGAAAAGACGCAACTCACCACGCGCAATATCAGCAGTGAATTCAGGTACGCCCGCACGGGGCGTCAACGTATGCACGCCAGACATCTTTGCCGCCACCGCAAACCAGTCTTCACCAGCGATCACCTGATCACCATGCGGCGAATAAATGTGCACGCCAGACTCCTTCGCAAAACGCTGCAGCAGGTCCGACGGAATCAGAGGCACGCAACACAACACACTGCGCCACACGGCAAAGCGCTTTTCCGCCAACGCAACGCCTTGCGCGCGCAACCGCGGATGATTGTGATAGGCACCCTGCACATACCATCCCCGCGCCACAGCATCGGCATCGGTAATCGTGAACTGCGGATCCGACCGCCGTACTTGTCCCCAGACAATGCGCCGCGCATCAGGAAAGGCCTCGACCAATCCATCGTCTCGACTGTCCGACGCCACAACCTCGATGCCCGTCAGATCTGCCACACCGGCAGCACCGCCATCCTGCCATCCCGGCTTGCCCAGAAAGATCACCGTCCTGTTGTCGGCGCACAGACTTTGCCTGATGGCCGCGCGCAATTCCGGCGACACCGAATGTGCATTGGGCACAATGGCCAGACGGTACGCCGACAGCCTCCCCTTCTCCACCAGCAACGGCAGATCCTCCAGTAGGAACGCATCGTATGGTGCACCGCACGCGGCGATTTCATCGAACATCGGCGAGAGCGTTTCATTTGAGAGCGGCACAGGTGCCGCACGTTCCGCGGCAACCGCACGCTCCGAAACAAACACCGCAATCTGCGCCGCCGAATGGCGATGCGCCAGATGGGCCTCGGCGAATTCACGACACGCCACCAGATCTTCCCGAAGCGCCGGGTCGCGATACCATCCATTCCCGAACAGATCCATCCACCACACCGATCCGCCATGTGCAAAGAGGTTGAGGAAATTGCGGTGCAGCAGATTGCGCGTATCGCGGATGTCGCGCGCCACACAATCCCTGTCGTCATGCGCCGTGTGGAAGCGCGTGTCCTCTTCACCGTAATAGAGTTTGCCGTGCAGCGCGATGGAGCCTGGGAGCGTCTGCGCAAACGCCGCATTGCCCAACGCCCGCGACGTGTAGTTGAGCGGCGCGCAGATCATGTCTATCTCCGGCGAGGCCAGCACACGCGCAAAATCATAATGGCCACTGGCGAGGAACTCCGTCAGATTGGCGGGGAAGCAGAAGTAGCCGTAGAACACGCCGCAGATTTTCTTTCGTCCCAGCTGCGCCAATTCATCCTTCACAGAATGCGCCAACGACAACACGGCGTCTGCCATCACCTTGGACTGATGCCGCTGAAAGGCGATGGCTGTGGCATCCTTCTTCGGATCCAGCAATCGCCGCGTGTCGCCCAAGGCGCGGGAGGCGAACACTTCGGGGTCGGGCGGCGGCGCGCCAAAGTCCTTTATCGCACAGGCGGAATAGTCACCAATGGACGCCCCCCAGTCATAGGAGTTCTCCGCACAACATCCAAGGCCCGGATGATAGCCGAATATGCGGTCGCCCCATTTCGCCTCACAGTGGCGGACCATGCGCCGGATCGCCGCATCGCACATTGCCAGCCAGGCCTTCGAGGCCGGCGAGCCCCAAAGCTTCTCCCGCCATTCGCCTCGACGAAGATCGTAGACTTTGACTGTTTCGCCCGGATGGGCGGCACGCCACCAATCAGGCGTGGTCATCCGGAAGCGCAGCAACACCTTGGCCTCGGGATCTGCCGCCACAATCATCGCCATCATCTTGTCTATGGACTCAGGCGACAGGATAGGCACTTTGGCGACAAGACCGTCCGCGTAGTTCACCGGCCCGCCGTCTGGATTCGGCATCTCCGGCGCACCCATGAACGAATAGAGATGCACCCCCGCCTCGCGGAAAGCCGTCACATCGGCCGGCGTCATCCAGCGGTTCCAATGCATCAGGCCCGTATCAGGCCGCCCATCCAGGAAAAGCGCGGGCGCACCCCCGAACATCTTCACTTCGGCCGCCAGCGGGCGCGCAGCCCCCTGCACGGCAAGCGCACCCGCGATCAGCGCCACACCACAGCAAAAGGCCTTCATCGCGCCCCCCTTCTCAATGTCCTTCCACGACCGCGCGTACGCGCGCGGCGGAAACCCCTGTAAGCAGCAGTCGTTTGGTCTTGGAACTTTCGCCGCCCTTGAAGACCACCGCGCTCTTCGGCAAGTCAAACGCATCGGCCAGCGTTTCGATCAGTTCCTTGTTGGCCTTGCCGTCCACGGGCGCGGCGCGGATGCGCACCTTTACGGCATCATCGCCGAAAAGGCCATCCACACCGGCCCGCGAAGAGCGCGGTTGCGCGCGCACGTTGAGAATCACGCCGTCTGCAGTCTCTGTGTAGTACATGGTATTCCTCCCCGTGCGCGGCGCCCGTCAGATCTTGGCGATCTTGCCCGTCTGAATCGACTCATAGCAGCCGAGCATCGACTGGATCGTCTGCTTGTGCCACTTGAGGTTGATCATCGGCGTCTTGTGTTCGCGGATGCAGGCGACGAATTCGTCGATGAGGCCGATCCATTCGTCGAAGTATGTGTACTGCACCGTATAGCGATCATTTGGCGCGCCGTTGTGGTAGACGTTGGGGCCGAAGCAGTCGCACGTGAGCATGCCCTTCTCGCCCGTAATCGTGACGTTCACCTCCATGCGCTTGGGGAAGCGCTCCCAGCCCGGACCCGGCACCTTGATCTTCTCCTCCAGACGCGACCAGCTGGGGTCGAAGAGGAAGCTCGTGCCGTCCTTCATCTTGCCGATGGCCATCAGCATGTCCTCGACCTTCAGTCCGTCACGCAGATTGGGCGCAACCTCGGCGTAGATGTAGTCGAAGTCAGAGCCCGTCAGATGGCGGATGAGATCGAAGATGTGCGGGTGGTCGCACAGCGCGCCACCCTTGTAGCGCGGATCGCCTTTCTTGAGATGCTGCACCGACCCGAAGCTCGCCTTGGGATCGCCCTGCCAGGGGAAGGCCCATACAGGCGACAGCGTGATGTTCGTCATCTGGATGGCCTTGATCTTGCCGACGGCGCCCTCTTTGATCAGCTTCTTCAGCCGCTGCACGACGGCGTTGTAATGCATCTCGAGTTCGATCTGGCAGACGATGCCCGCCTTGTCGCACATCGCGATCATCTCGTCGTATTCCCTCATGTCGAAGGTGGGGATCTTCATCGAGAGGATGTGGATGCCCTTTTCGGCGCACCACTTCATCTGCTCGAAGTGCCGGTCGTTCGCGCTGGCGATGACAACGGCCTCGATGTCGGGATGGGCCTTGTACATCTCCTCGGGATCGAGGTAGCACGGCACACCCGTCTTGTAGAGCTCATAGACCTTCTTCGCGTCTTCGTCCTGGGCGCAGGAAGCCACCCAGTCGAGCTTCTTGTTGTCCATGAGCGTCTGATAGTACTTGCGGGTATGACCATGCGTCATGCCCATCATCGCAATCTTCACAGGTTTCATTAGCGCACCTCCGACGTCTTGATGGCTTCGTTCGTGTTCGGACCTTTCTTGAGGGCGATCGTCTTCGCGGCCTTGGCGGCATCGCTCTTGAACGCCAGGTCTGCGGCCTTCACGGCTTTCGCCCACGCCGCCTTCCAGATCTTGGCGGATGCCCTTCCCTGCAATAGGGCAAAGGCGGCACGCACATTCCAGATCTCCTCGTAGGTGAGGCCAAAGAGCTCCGTGTCGACATCCGTGTATTCCACGGCGCCCTTCTCGTCCCAGCAGCGGATCGACGCGTGCGGCGTATGCGTGTCCACCGTCTGATCGCACGCCACGCCACGCTTGGCGATGATCTCATGGCGGTCATAGCCGAGCTCGCCCTTCGGAAGGCCCGTGCCGATCTCCACCGAAACGTTCACGTCGTTTGCGAGCTTCGCCAGCACATTGATCGCGGGTCCGTTCGCCACCGCCATCACGCGCACCACGTCCGAGCCGCCCAGAAGCGCCGCCAGGTCGAGTTCCTTGGCGAGCATGGCCTTGGCGTCCGTGTCCTTCGCCGCAAACGAGGCGAAACGCAGCGTGGAGACGCCTTCAAGCGTGCCGTTCTCGGTCATCTTCTTGAGCTCGATGATCTTGCGCTCCATGCGTCCCGGCAGAAGCGGCGTCGCGCCCACGTAGCAGTGACCGTCCTTGATTGTGATCTCGCCCTTCGCTGCGCCGTACTTGTCACGCAGGAAGTCGAGCCCCTTGTTCATTTTCTTCAGATTCATAGACTCTCCTTAATGCAACCATTACAGACACTTCACCAGCGGCCGATACTTCTTGAGGTATGCCGCGTTCTTTTCGTCGCCGCCGGGGGCGTTGGCCGAATTCCAGACCGGCGGCACAATGCCCCGCTCGACGCATTGGCGACACGTCTCGATCTCCAACAGGTGCGCGATCGTGAAGTCCACGACGTTCGACACCGGCGCAATCGGCGTGGTCATGCCGGGGATCTGCACGATGGCGTCCCCCACCGGATTGTAGTCGTCGATGCACACATCCGCATAGTCGAAGAGGTTCTTGCCGTTCGAATGCCGGATGAAGTGGTCCTTCGGCATCTCGTTCTGCCAATAAGACGATGCGACGGCGATGATCTTGCAGCCACGCCTCTTGCACTCCTCGGCGGCGTCGATCGTCGCGGGATTGATGCCGATGTTGTGGAAGAAGATCACCACGTCTCCCGGCTGCGGGTCATAGTATTTGATGATCGATGCGCCGAAGTTCTCGGTGCGTTCGAGCGCCAGATACTTCAGCGCCTGATTGAAGACCGACAGCGCCGTCTCCATCATCGGGTTGATGTTGGCAAGACCGCCCGCACGGAAGAACATCTCGCCCATGGCAAGCGTGGTGTGGCCGCCGCCCGCCTAGACGTTGACGAGCTTGTCGGCGGCGACGGCGACCGCCCTAAGCGAC
>JAKSOW010000212.1 GCA_024405395.1 Kiritimatiellia bacterium
GGAGCAAGCGAAAAATGAGATGTCTATTGCTGTTTGCCGTGGTTGCCGGCTCGGTTCTTGCCGAAGCCGCAACGCCCGTCTCTGCTGATGCTCCACGGCCTGGTTCTTCGCCGCGTGCGGGAACCGTTGCGGCATGGGAGAAGTCTGGACGCGAACAGACGCTTGAATGGTTTCGGCAGAACTGGTTTGGCGTTCGACCTTCGGAGGAGCGCCCGGCAGACGAAGTCATTGGCGAAGACTATGTCGCCTGTGCCGGCGGAAAGATACGCATCAACATCTATTGCCGACTTCCGAAGGGGGCATGTGCGGAGAATCCGGCACCGCTTTTTGTCCTGGGCGATCACTACAACGCCTTGACAAGCAAAAACAAGACCGACACCATGCCGGGCATGCCGACTAACGCCATTGTCGCGCGCGGCTATGCCTATGTGCGATGGAATTTCAATGACCTGACGAAGAACGACGGGGATGGCTGCCTGAAGAAGGATTCTGCCAACTGGAAACTTGGCGGCATGGGGAAACCGAACAGCTGGGGAACGATCTCCGCCTGGGCCTGGGGCTTTTCGCGCGTCATCGACTGGGTGGAGAGCCGCCCCGAGCTTGATGCGCAGCGGATTGCGGTGATCGGCCACTCGCGTGGCGGAAAAACCGCCCTCTGGGCAGGCTGCAATGACCGTCGCATCGCGCTCACAATCTCCAATTGCTCGGGGACCGGCGGCGCCCGCTATCTGCATCTGCCACTTGACGGCGCCGAACCCATTCACTGGATGAAGGATCACGCCACCCGGCATTGGTTCTGCCCAAGCTGGATTCCAACCTACGGCAACCGCGAGACGGAAGTCGAACATGACGCCGACGAGATGATGATGCTCATCGCGCCGCGGCTATTGTATGTGGCGAGTGGGTCGGAGGACGTCTGGGCTGGCCCCCGCGGTGAGTTTGAGGCGGCCAAACGTGCCTCAAGGCTGTGGGTGGCCTATGGCGAAAAGGGGCTTTCGCTCACGGAGTTCCCCAAGGCCGGAACCTGCGACCAGGATGGGAAGATCGGCTACCATCTCCGTTCGGGTCCGCATGCGTTGACGCCGTGGGATTGGGAACGCTACATGGACTTCATGGACCGGCATTTGCCGAAGCGTCATAGCAAGTAAACCCCATGTCGCCACGAGAGACAGTGCCATTTTCCATCATGCGCAACCATCGGTGTTCGTTGGTTGAGCAGGTCACGCATGGATTGCGCGAAGCCATCCATTCGGGTTTCTACAAGCCAGGGGACATACTGCCATCCACGCAGCTCCTGGCCGAACGGCTGGGCGTGAGCCGCATCGTCACGCGAGCGGCCCTGAAGGCGCTTACGGCGGAAGGGCTGGTCAATCCGCGTCCAGGAACTGGCGCACTGGTGTTGGCGCATGGTAAACGGCTGTGGAAGGGGAACGTACTCTTCATTTCGCGTTCGAACGGCATCGTCTACTACGAAAACGTCTTTCGGACCGTCCTGCGCAAGCAGTTGCTGGTTGACGGTTGGCACCTCATGGAAGCGACAGTCGTCTCGGACAATGACCTTGATGAGCTTGATCTGCAGCTCACCACGCATGTCGATTTTGCCGTCGTGCTGTTCGACAACCCCGCTGCGGAACGCGTCCTCTCGAAGGCCGGTGTGCCGTTTGTCGTGCTGGGCGACAAGACGACCTATCGCCGTCCAGGGGCCGTCGGCTACGTTCGCTATGACCGTTCGGCCGGCGCGGGGAAGATGGCCGAAGCCTGCCGCACGCTCGGCATCCGACGGGTTCTTCAGGTGAATCTGCAGGACTTTGACGACGTTGGGGCGGCCTTCTCCGCCGTCGGGATTGAATCCTGCACATGGCTTATTGCCGAGGGCTGGTCTGCCGATCAGAATGCCGCATCGTATTTCGCTGTGCGCGACGCCTTCTTGGCACGGTTAGACCGAGAGCCATTCAAGAAGACAGATTTGCTCTACTTCTCCGACGACTGTGCCTTTGTGGGGGGCTTTGCGGCGTTTGCCTGCCGGAACATCCGCCTGCCGGATGATCTGCGCGTCGCATCGTTTGCCGTGAAGGGCAATGGCCCCATCTCCTATGGGGAACTGCCGCGGCTTGAACTGGATCCCGTGGCGGATGCGACGGAGATAGCGGAAGCCGTCAAGGCTTATCTGGCGAATGCGCGCTGGACGGGGCCGAAAACGATCCAGACGCATTTTGTCGGCGGCGAAGGGTTCCTGTCTGGCAAAAAGAATTTTCCTGGACAAAAGAAATCAAACAACTCACCAAACAAGCGAGGTTGCTGATGTCGAATACGAGAAAAATAGGTTCCGTCCTGCTTTACACGGGCTTGCTGGCCTGTGCTCTGCATGTTCCTGTGCTGGCGGACAGTCACACATGGACCGGACTTGGAGGTGACCATCTGTGGAGCAATCCGCAAAACTGGGTCAATGCCGCCGGAGAGGTATTGGCACCAGAGAACTTCGACAGCGTGACGATTCAAAAGGGTTCGGGTGATGAAGGTGTTGACCTCGTTGCGGTTACAAACGACCTGCCGTCTAGTGTCCGCTTTTGGGGTGTCACTGTGGCTGGTGAAACTCCGGTCCTTGTGTCCGGTAACACCATCAAAGCCAACTCTCTCACATGCAAGACATCCACTACGGTCGATGCCGATCTGATTTTTGACTACGTTAAGGACTCCAGTGCCTACCACATTTTCTGTTGCTCTGCAGATACGACTCTCGTGCGCGAATACGTGTTCAATGGCACAATCGCCCTCCGGGCAGACTGTGACTTTCTCTTGACTGCCGCGCCAACCACGACAGACGGCACTACGCATGACGGCTCGCGCGCAAAGATCTATTTCAAAGGACCGTTAGACTTGGGTGGGCAGGCCTTCAATCCTTCCTGCGTCGCCGACATCTATTTTGATACTCCCTTGATCGTTCCCAGCATCGCCAAATCGGTTTTGAAAGGCGGCAGCGACTTGGGTTGGCGCAAGAAGTCGCTTCATTTCCGTTGCTCGGGTAATCATATGGACGCCATGGAGAACTACCGTCTCGATTCTTTCCACATTGAGACGGAGAATGCCTTCGACGACACGACCACGTTGGGTTTCCCGACAGACAACAGCAACAACTGGGTGGATGGCAATCAGGTCGTTTTCCTCGGCGGCAGGGACCAGACGATCGGTCAGCTTGTGAGCGGCATCAACTGCGTCTACGCAGATCCGGCTCGTCCTGCAGCAACGGGGTTCTGTGTCTATTCCGGTGCCACCAAGACAGATGACGCCGCCAGTACGCTCACCCTGAAGGCCTGCCGTGACGCATCCTGCTACATTCAGCTGATGGGCAATCTCTCGCTTGTCTATGATCCTGTTGGTGACTTCACGCAGACCTTCAGCAACCGTGCGCATACGCTTTCTGGCCCAATCGTCGTGAAGGGCGGTACGCTGAGATTCTCTGGTGCGAGCACTCTCAAAAACGTTACATCCGTAAAGGTTCAGGGGTCAAGCCGGCTGGCGTTTGACGGCTGTGCGGAAAATCCGTTTACGGCGGCGAACATGACCCTTGAGATTGACGAGACGGCGCGACTTGAGCTCAGTGAAGGATCAGAAATTTCCGTCCGCAACCTGATCATCGGCGGTGAACGTGTCAAGGTGGCCGAATACACCAGCGGGACGCTGCCGCAGATCGTGGGTGGTGGCAAGATTGTCGTGACCTCGGAGTCTGGGGTTAGCTATTGGATGGGCACGAAGAACAATGCCTGGGGCGAAGCCGAAAACTGGGACAATGGGGTTCCGTCGAAGTCCGCCTTCTTTGATCGGCCCGGCGCTTGGCGCGTCGACACGACCGGCGTTTCCTTGCCGTCGGCGCTTAGCCTGGACATGACCAATCCCTCTGCCGACACCACCACAGTTGTGGTGGCGGAGTCGGTCGCCTTTAACGGCGCCAAATTCTCCTTGGGCCGCAACAGCGTTCTCGAGATCGCCGACACGGCGAATGTGACCTTCTCAAACAGCAAGGTGGAGATTGCCGAAGACGGAAGTGCGGTCCTGGCCGGCGGCACAACGACCTTCGAGACTGGCACGCCCACTTTGAAGGGTGGCAGTTTGTGCGCTACCGGGGCGTCCACGCTGGTTTTGGCCGCAACGGGCGGAACGACGCCGTTCGCGACGGGATACACGTATTTCGGGGGCGATTCCGAACTCCGCAATGCCTCGACGAAGAACTACAACCTCTGGTACTTTACCCCCAATGCCGCGGGCGAGATCTGTCGTGTTGAATTCGCGGATCGGGCCTATTTCAACGGGCGACCGGGCAATGTCGTCGATTCCTTTGTCTTGAACAACGGCCGGTCGGGAGCCCAGACTTTCTTTACGATGCGCGATCACGCGCATGGCGAGCTGTGCCTTGCACTCCAGATTGCCAAAGGCAACGGAACCTATGCAGAGATGGCGATGGCCGATTCGGCCTATGCGCACGTGCTTTACTATGGTGTCAACATCGCCACGGGCGGAACGGACGTGAACAATCCCGCCAAAGGCGTCCTGAAGATGACGGGAGGTGCGCTGGATGTCCAAAGCCAGAAGGCAGACGCGGCTAGCTCCCGCTATGGCATTGTTGTGGGCGATGGATCGGGCGCCGAAGCCGACGGCTACGCGAATGTGGGCGAGGTGCAGCTGACGGGAGGTGTTATCACCAACCGCTTAAATGGTGCGGTGACGATCGGCGTCGGGTCAGGCAAGGGACTTGTCCGCCAGACGGGCGGCGAATTCCAGTCACGTAACTATTACCCGATTGTTCTTGGTCTTCGGGGTGGCTTCGGGTGCTATGAACTGGAGGGGGGCACGTTTTTCGCGAATGGCGACGTCTATGTGGGAGGATGCCCGACAGGAACGGTGGGGAGCGCGTACGTGAATCTTCCGGCCGACAAGGTCGGGCAGGGGACGCTCTCGGTATCGGGAGGCGTCTTCACGGCACGCAATCTCTACGTTTCGCAAGAGGGGCAAGGCTCGATGGTTGTAGGCGGCGGCAGCATTTCCGTCAATAATCTTACTTTGGGTTCTTCTACAGATTCCGCGACGGGCCATTCCTGCGTTTCGTCACTCACGTTTTCGCTGGGCGATGACGGTGCGCATGGCCTGATCTCGGTAAAAAACACGCTGACGCTTGCCGATAACGTTCAACTCGTTGTGGACTTTGGCGACTACAAGGGAAAATTCGTGAAACTGCTCACTGCGAATGCTGTGACGGGAGGTTTTGTGCCCGAGAATATCACGTTCCGCGGCACGTACAAGGATCGCGGGCAGATACTCTTCCGCGAAGGCGTACTGTGGGCAGGAGTGCAGCAAGGGTTAGCCATCTCCTTCCGCTAAGGATTAACAGGTCTGTAATAGTCATGAAAACGAAATGGCATGTGCTCGCGCTCGTTGGTGGTGCTGGTGTCTTGTGGATGGCCCAGGCGGCCGTTCCGGAGATCCCTCCGCAGAATCCTGCGCGTGTGGCTGAGATTGCGGCGTTGCTG
>JAKSOW010000213.1 GCA_024405395.1 Kiritimatiellia bacterium
GCACCACGTCGCCTGTGCCGGGTTCGCCCTTGGTGCGGATCATCGAGGCGCCCTCGCCGATGCGGCGAAGCGCTTCGCCAAGGTCACGCGCGCCGCAGACGAACGGCACCTTGAAGGCGTTCTTGTCGATGTGGCGCACGTCGTCGGCGGGCGAGAGCACCTCGCTCTCGTCGATGTAGTCGATCTCGATCGCCTCGAGGATGCGGGCTTCGACGATGTGCCCGATGCGGCATTTGGCCATCACGGGAATCGAGACGGCGGCCTGAATGCCCTTGATCATCGCGGGATCGCTCATGCGCGAGACGCCGCCGGCGGCGCGGATGTCGGCCGGAATGCGCTCCAGCGCCATCACGGCGCAGGCTCCGGCAGCTTCGGCGATCTTGGCCTGCTCGGGTGTGGTCACGTCCATGATCACGCCGCCCTTGAGCATCTGCGCGAGGTTCTTGTTCAGTTCTCCTCTGTTTTCCATTGGTCTTCTCCTGATGAGATGAAAGATGGCGTCTAGTTTAGCAATATGGTATAATGCATACAATCCGTAAATTGTATGGAGTACAACAGATGCCGATCAACGACTTCTCCGAATACCCGATGAGCTGGCGGCCGCGGCGCAGTGCGTTCCCCGAAGGTCCGTACTATCTGGCGTTGGCCGCGCTGCTGGAGCGTGACATCGCCTCGGGCCTTCTGCCGCCGGGCACGCGTCTCCCGCCCCAACGCGAATTGGCGGACTATCTGGACCTCAACTTCACCACCGTGACGCGGGCCTATGACCTTTGTCGCGAGAAGCGGCTTGTCTATGGCGTGGTGGGGCGCGGTACCTTTGTGGCATCGCTGCCGGGACGTGGCGAGGGGGCGGAGGGGGCGCTTCTGGATTTTGGCGTGGTGCAGGGATTCCCCGGCATTGGCGCCAAGTCCGTTGTGGCGGCTGCGCAGGCCGTCCTGTCGCGTGAAAGCGCGGAGCGGCTCTTCACCTACAACGCGCGCGAGGGGCATGTCCGTGCGCGCGAGGCGGGGCGATTGTGGCTGGCGCGCACAGGCGTCTCGGTGTCGGCCGCGCGGGTGGTGGTGTTCCCGGGCGTGCAGAGCGCGCTTTCCACGGCGCTGCTGTCCCTCTTCCGCGTGGGCGAGACGCTTGCGGTGGATGAATTCACCTATGGCAACCTGATCAGTCTGGCGCGCTTGGCGCGTGTGCGCCTGGTGGCGGTGTCGGGCGATAACGAGGGCATGTTGCCGTCCGCGCTGGATGCGGTTGCGCGGCGGCACCAGGTGAAGGGCTTGTTTGTGATGCCACGGTGTGCGAACCCCACCACGTTGACGATGTCGGTGGCGCGGCGCATTGAACTGGCGCAGGTGGCGCGTGCGCGGAATCTGCTGGTGCTGGAGGATGATGCGGCCCTGACGCCGGACCCCGATGCCGCGCTGCAGGTGCATGTTCCGGAGCGAACGGTCTATTTGGCGGGCTCCTCACGTCTGGTTGCGCCCGGCTTGCGCGCCACTTTCGTGGCGGTGCCCGAGTCTTTGTCCTCCGCCTTGTTGTCGGGCCTCCATCACACGTCCATCAAGGCCAGTGCGCTGGATGCCGAGATCCTGGGTGAGCTTGTGCTGTCGGGGGCTGCAAATCGTGTGCTGAACCTGAAGCTCCGGGCGGCACAGCGCGTGAATCGTGTTTTCAACCGCGTCTTCGGCACCCCGGCAAGTGAGACGGCGCCGCTGTTTCGGCGTCTACCGTTTCCCGACACGGCCGGACGCGGACCTGAAATCGAGCGGACACTGCGGGCCCGGGGCGTGGTTGCCCTGCATTCGGACCGCTTCCGTGTGGGCCGCACCACATCATCCTTCTTGCGCTTGTCCATCTCCAACATGTCCAGCGAAAAAGGTCTCGGCAGCGCCTTGCGTTCGCTGAAGGCAATCGTGGAGGAACTGTAAGGCGCGAAAAGTGTTGGCGCGGAAACAGGGAATGGGGCAAAATTATGATATAATATGAGGACACGGTTTTGTGTTCTATGCTGCGCTACGCGATAAAAAGACTACTTGAGCTGATCCCGACGACGTTCGGGATTCTCGTGCTGACGTTCCTGCTCTTCCATGTGGTGGGCGGGTCGCCGGCCGAGGTTATTCTCGGCAAAAACGCCACCAAGGAGTCCATCGCCGCCTTCAACCACAAGTATGGCTATGACCGTCCGCTGCTGGTGAACTTCACGGACGACAAGCCCGTGTGGGATTCCCAGTTCCTCAATTTCGTGGGCAATCTCGCGAAGGGTGATCTGGGCATCTCCACTGAGTATGATGAGCCTGTGGCGGACATCCTCAAACGCGGCGTGGGCCCCTCGCTGTCGCTCACGGTGCCGATACTGATTGTGGGCACGCTGGTGGCGCTGTCGCTGGCGTTGCTGTGCGCCGCCTTTCGCGGGCGCTGCATGGACAAGGCCGTGCTGGTGCTGTCCACGGTGCTTATGAGCGTCAACTATGTGGTGTGGGTGCTGGCGGGGCAGTTCATCTTGGCGTACAAGCTGAAGCTCTTTCCGCTCTGGGGATATGCCAATGCCGCCTATTTGGTGCTGCCGGTGGTCATTGGCGTGTTTTCCTCGTTGGGTGTGGATGTGCGGTTTTTCCGCACGGCGATTCTGGATGAGATCTATAAGCCCTATGTGCGTACGGCTCGGGCCAAGGGACTGTCGAATGCCGCCGTGCTTGTGAAGCATGTACTGCGCAATTCGCTCATTCCGATCGTCACCTACATTTCGCTGTCGATCCCCTACCTCTTCACGGGTTCGTTGATGCTGGAGTCCTTCTTCGGAATCCCGGGGCTGGGGAATGTGTCGCTGAATGCGATTCATTCGGCCGACATGGCGGTGGTGCGCGCGGTGGTGGTGTTGGGCGCGCTGCTCTACCAGGGCGTCAATCTGGTGACGGACCTGGCTTATGCGTGGCTTGATCCGCGGGTGCGGCTGGGATGAGGAAGGCTGGAATTGGCATCTGTCTTGAGTTTGGGAAATAATGCGTTCGTTGTGGCATAGATTGGGTTTGGGCGGCAAGATCTGCCTGGCGGTGATCGCCGCGTATTTCGCGCTGGCGGTCTTCGGCGAAGTGCAGTTTCGCGTCGCCAAGGCCCGTGACGTTACCCCGGGCTACAACGTGGTGCGCGAGAACTGCCGCTACCTGCCGCCGTTGACGCGCGTGGCGGCAGCGGACGCCTCGTCTTCTGCACAGTTCTTCCTGCTGGGCACGGACAATCTGGGGCGCGACGTGGCCTCACGTCTGGTGCAGGGGGCGCGCATCGCGTTCCACGTGGGCATCATGACGTCGCTGATTGCGATTCCGCTGGGCGTGCTGCTGGGCCTCCTGGGTGGCTACTTCGGCGGCAAGGCGGATTCGTTCGTCGTATGGCTGTGTGCCACGGTGGCCTCCATGCCGGGCCTGCTCTTCATTCTGGCCATTTCGATGGTGGTTGGCCAGGGGATTCTGGGCATCTACCTGGGCATTGGCCTTACCACGTGGGTGGGCGTGTGCCGTACGATCCGTGCGGAGGTGATGAAGCACAAGGATCGTGCCTACGTGCAGGCAGCGCGCGTGCTGGGCTATTCGCATGCGCGCATCATGTTCCGCCACATCCTGCCGAATGTGGCGCATGTGATCCTGATTCAGTTCTCCATTCGTTTCCCCTCGGCCGTCGCGACGGAGGTGTTCATCTCCTTCCTGGGCATTGGCGTGCAGGGCGAGCCGAGCTGGGGCGTGATGATCAACAATGCGCGGCTGCGGCTATGGCAGGGCGTATGGTGGGAGATGACGTTTGTCACCGCCGCGATTTTCATCCTGGTGCTCGTCTTCAACCATCTGGCGGATGAGCTCCGTGACTTGCTTGATCCTGCTCTCCGCAACGAAACGAGGTGATCATGCGCCCGATACTGCCTTTGGCAATCCTGGCCACGGCACTCCCAATGAGTGCCGTGTTTGCCGCCACAATCGCGCCTTCCCGGCGCCTTCCCCTCAATCCCGACTTTTTGGCCTGGCAGTCCAACCGAACGGCAGGGGTGGTGGCGCGTTCGACCGCGGGTATGGCAACGGCAGGCGGTTATCGACCTTCGCCGTTTGATCTGCGGGACGTGGCCGCTGCCTACGCAGCCCGCATGGCCACGAATCCGGTGGCGCGCGCATTTGCCTCCATTCCAAGCGCCTATGATTCCCGTGAACGGGGATGGGTGTCGCCGGTCAAGGATCAGGGCCGCTATGGAACCTGTTGGGCCCATGCGACAATGGCGGCGCTGGAGTCGTGGATTCTCAAAGAGGATGGCGTCTGCCTTGATTTCTCGGAGAACAATCTCGTCAATCGCAGTGGTTTTGACGGCGGTTTTGATGTCGGCGGCAATGGGAATATGGCCGCCGCCTATCTGCTGCGATGGGGTGGGCCGGTATTGGAAGCTACCGAGCCCTATGCACCACCATCGTCGATTGGCGCCAGCGTGGCTTTGCCGCCCGTCCGCCATGTGCAGAATGTGCGGTGGTTGCTGCCGCGCGATAACGCCATGGACAACAACGCCATCAAGCAGGCGGTGATGGACTGCGGTGCCGTGATGACGGATTGCTACTATGACGATGGGTGGCGGAACTCTTCCACAGGGGGGTACTATTATCCGGGCGAAGGCGGCCAGAACCACGCTGTGACGATAGTGGGGTGGGATGACGATTATCCGGTCAGCAACTTCCGCAAGACGGGTTATACGCCGGCTGGCAATGGGGCCTTCATCGTCAAGAACAGCTGGGGAACATCTTGGGGGAATGAAGGCTATCTCTACATCTCCTATTACGATGGTGCGCTGGCCAAGAACACCTCCTATGCGTTTCCCAGCGCGGAACCTGTTGGCAACTACGGAAAGATTTATGAGTATGATCCGTTGGGGGCAGTGGGAAGAACTGGATATGGAAATGAGACAGGCTGGATGGCCAATGTCTTCACCGCAACGGAAGGCGAGACATTGGCGGCCGTGGGATTCTACATGGTGTCACCCAATACCGAATACGAGGTCTATGTCTACAAGAACTGCAAGGCGGGAGACCCCCGCACGGGAACGCTGCTCTGTTCGCAGCGAGGAATTCACGAGCATGCGGGCTATGTGACGCTGACTTTGCCGCAGGGGGTTGAGGTGGCCGCAGGTGAGAAATTCTCCGTGGTCGTGTCGGTGGTTTCGCCGGGCGCTACGCTCCCGCTTGCGTTGGAGTGGGCGGTAGCTGGCTATTCCTCGGCGGCCACGGCCCATGTCGGGGAGAGTTTCATAAATCTTAATCCTGACAATAATTATTTATGGCAAGACGTGAGCGCCGATGGCGAGAACTGCTGCATCAAGGTCTACACGGCGGGTGGCAAGTCGGACGAGGTTCGCAATCTGTACGTTGATGCTGCCTCAACGGCGACTAATCCCGATGGCCTTACGTGGCAGACGGCTTTCGCCGATTTGCGGGATGTGGTGCCGCAGCTGCCGGCCGCCGCCTCCGCCGCGTTCGAACTGGACAAAG
>JAKSOW010000214.1 GCA_024405395.1 Kiritimatiellia bacterium
TCCGAACGCCCGCGGAAGACGTCCGCAACCTGCTGGAGGGATGGCACGTGCTCGCCACTCTTTTTCAGCGTGAGGTTCGTGACGGCGGCGAAGGTCAGCGCCTTCACGTCGCCCGATCCGGTCGTCGTCGTGGCGACGGTGTTGTCGTGCATGATCACGAATCCGCCGTCGGACGTCATCTGGACGTCCGTCTCGAATCCGGTCACGCCCGCGTCAAGCGACTGCTGAAAGCCGCCCCGCGCGTTGTCGTCATACTGGTAGTTGCCGCGGTGCGCCACAATGCGCGGAGACTCGACGGCCCCGGCCAGTCCGAACGCCGCCAGGACCAGCAGGATGAAAGCGGACTTCTCTTTGAACACCGTGCTCACCATGGCAATCCTCCTTTTAGACCTCTTAGACCTCAAGCTTCCAGCCGTTGTGGCGGACGATGTCGGCGCGGGCGTTGATGGCCGCATTGTCCGACGTCTCCTTCACGGGATCCCACTTGAGCGACGACACGCCCGTCTTCGCGCAGGAATTCGCAAGGTGCGAGACCGTGATCGAACGGTGGCCCACTTCGCACGGGCAGCAGGGCTGCCGTCCCTCGTAGATGGCGTCGACGAAGTCCCACTCGTGCGACGCGCGCGACTTGTAGAGGTGCACCTCGGAATCCTTGAGGTCCTTCTTCTCGTTCCACTTGCGCAGATGCGCCGGACGGTCGAGCTTACCGCGGCCCACGAAGAGGTCGCCGCTCTTGGAGAGGAAGCGGATGCCGCACATGCCGGCCTGGTCGCTGTCCATCACATGGGCGCGGAAGCCGTTGTCGTAGCCGATATCGAACTTGAACTTGTTGAACCAGCTGAAGACCGGCGTCGACGTCTCGGCGATGTCGCACGTGAAGTTCTCAAGGGCGACGGGCCCCGAAGTGTCCTTGCCCAGCGCCCACTGCAGGATGTCGATGTGGTGGGCGCCCCAGTCCGGCAGCGCGCCATTGCCCGTGCGGTCGCTCCAGCGCCAGACCATCGGGCCGTGGATGCCGGGGATGAAGGCGTTGTCCGGCCAGTGCTGGCCCGGCCCCTGCCACATCGCCCACTCCTCGGGCGTGAGCTTGAACCAGTCCGGCAGCGGACCCGGCTTGTCGTCGCGCGGATAGCCGTTCCGGCGAGAATCGTTGTGCGGATAGCTGAGGCCGATCACGGCCTCCTTGCACTCGCCCAGATAGCCGTTGCGGAAGAGCTCGCACGCCACGCGGAACTCGCTCGCGCTGCGCTGCTGGGAACCGACCTGGAACGTCACGCCCGTCTCGGCGGCGACCTCGCACATGCGGCGGCCTTCGGCGATGGACATCGTGAGCGGCTTCTGGCAGTAGACGTGCTTGCCGGCCTTCATCGCGGCGATGGCGATGATGGCGTGCCAGTGGTCCGGCGTCGAGATCAACACGGCGTCGATCGTCGGATCGTTCACGACCTCGCGCCAGTCCATCACCGCGCGGCAGGCCGTCGTGCCATACTTGGCGTCGACCTTCTGCTTGAACGGCAGACGGCCCATGTGGGTCTTGTTCACGGGATGGTAGCCATAGCGCGCACAGTCCGCCACGGGGTCGCACACGGCGACCACCTGGACGCGCTCGTCCGCGAGGAAGCTCCCCATGTTGCCGCTGCCCATCACGCCGCAGCCGATCACGCCCAGCGTCAGGCGCTCATTGGCGGCCGGCCGCCGCGGTTCACGCTTCGCGATGTTGAAAACCGAGCACCCGCCTGCCGCGAAAAGGGACGCGAGCGAACCAACCTGGACAAAATTCCGACGTGTCATTCCCATTTTACAAATTCCTCTTCATTTTTGATTGTTCAATCATTCTCCGTCTATCGGAAGATGATGATGGTGTTAAACGGTTTCACATAGATACTGCCAATCCCCGACACCAGCCCCGAAGGATGCGAAGCGTCGATCATGCCGGACACTCTGTGTCCGCCCAGGCGCAACCGATGCAACGGCAATACGCCGTCGTAATCCAAGCGCAGACGAGCCGTGTCGTCCAATGTGATCTCCGTGGCGGGATCGATCGCCGGCACCGTCGCCGCCGCATCCACCTTGCGGACGGAAACCTTGTCCACCATCACGTTTCGATCGTTCGCCGCCCAGGTTGGACCCTCTGGCCAGGTCGAGACAATGTTGCCCGCCTCGTCCAGCATGCCATTCACGCCCTGCAGCCCCAGACGGTACTCGCCCGCCTCGTCCACCTTGAAGAGCACCGTCTGCTGCACGAAATTCGAGGAGAAGCAGCATGCCGTCCGGAAGAATTCGTTGGTGACATTGTCCTTCGCCAGCCACGCCCGCACCTGGTTGCCGGCATAGGCGAGTGTGCTTGTCGTCGTGAAATCGCTCCGTCCCTTCGTCCAGAACGACAACCGATAGGTGCCCGCCTCGGGGAATTTGATCAACTGGGAAATGCATCCGATCTGCACAATCAGCACACGCCGCAGTCCATCCACCATGTCAGAACCATAATTGGAAGAACTGCTATTCCAAACTTGGCGGAAACAGCTGCTCTTCTCGCGATGCTTCTGCGACGCATCCGTGAACCGCTCGAAGGTCCAAGGGGCATCCGCGTCTTCAAAGCCGCCGTTGACGACGAGTTCGCCGTCTCCGACACGTACACAGCGGATGTTGTCGATGTTCACCCCCGCATACTTGGAACTGGAGAAACCAGTGGTCTGGGCGATGCGAACGCGAATCTTCTCGCCCGCCTCCACCGTGAACGCCGTACCGAAAGTAAACGTCTTGAAGAGATGGTCCTTGAAGGCGCCCGTGGATCCGAGGCTGATTTCGGTTGAATCCGAACGCACAAGCGAACCCTTCAACTCAGGCGCATTGCCGACATAATAGGATTTGAACTTCCAGGCATCCCCCTGATCGGTCGCCCCCCAATACGCGGCGTCGCACACCAGCTTCCAAGTGCCGGCCGGCAGCTCGAAGGCATCCGAGAGCAGGGCTCCCTGGCCTAGAATCTGCATCTGCACGGCACCATCCTTGGAATTGGAGGAATTATAGCGTCCGGCAAAGGCGGAGCCTTCCGCGACGGGCTGCACAGAGCAGTTCTGTCCACACTGGGCCGTCGCCACCGGATCGTATTCCAGCGTCCAGCCATGCGCCGTGTTGACGCGATTGTAGGACATCGATCTCCCGGTTTCCGTACCCCGATCGAAATCGGTAATCTCAAAATCGCCATTCGGCACGGGGATGCAGTCCTCCCCCTCCGATTTTGAAAGCGAATAGAGATGAAGGTCGTCCACGTAGATCAAGAAGTCGACATCCAGTTTCTGGCTGAAGCGCAGCGTGTAGTCAACACCCGCCTCCACCCGCGGCAGACGCATGCGATGGTTGCGGAACGCACGGCCGTCGTTGACAGAGATGACGCGGCCGAACAGATTGGTGGCCTCGCCGCGAATCAGCTCGACATCCAAGGGCGTGTCGTTGCACCCCTGCCGGCCATAGGTCAGAAGTGAAAGCTCGTAATAACCATCCTTGGGGAAGCGCACCGTCGTCCAGAAGGCGCCGCGGTCTTTGATGATGAGAACGCAATCCCCCTGAGGCGTAACAATAGAATGCCCCATCATCCACTCGGTTGGCTTGTAGCGCTTCAGATTCAGGATCTTGACAACACCTTCGTAAGTCTTTTCCTTGGGCAGGGCTTCCGCATACCAGCCATTGTCAAACGTCACGCCCGGCCTGCTGCCGACAGCCAGATTATATTCCGTATTCTGCGAGAAATTCTCAAAGCCGGGATCGGGCAGTTCAACCTCGATCCGTTCATAGCCGGCAATTTCACCCGCTCGTGCGCCCAGCGTCAGCGAACCCCGCCCCACCACGAGATTCGTAATCGCAGCATCCAAAGCCTCTACGCGCAGACAGGATTCACCGGTCACTGCCGCCGTCCCCTCGACAACATCGGCGGCACGGGCGATGGTCTGGGAATGATCGGCGTTCATCGTCACCGCGAATTGGCTGCGCGACGCCAATTTCAGACGCGCTTCTTCCGTTTCCACCCGCAGCGCACCGTCATTGACCGCAAGTGCCGCAGCCGTCTTCACGGTAGCCGTGCCCTCGCCCTTCTTCACCACCGTTCCATCTTGCTGGCGAAAGTCATAATCGCCCTCGGAAATCGCGAGACTGGCATTGGCCGCCACCCGCGCCGACACCACCGGCGTCGGCAACAGGCCCTTCCACTTCTGGATCAGGTATTCTTCCACCTGCACCCGTTCCGCCATCGAAAGCCAGTTGGTGAAGATCAGCACTTCGCCAATGTCGTCGCCACCGCTGCGCTTGTAAATGCCGCCCCCCAGGCTGCGATCGCTGAAGAACGTTCCCACCTTGCTCTTGCACGTGGGACCGCCCTCCCATTCGAACACCTCCAGCCCGGCCTTGGAGGTGGTTGTTGCCACATCCAGCGGCTCGCCATCCCGATAGAACCGGCCGAACGTCGATCCCGGATGGGACGCAGAGATTGACAGATAGGTATTGTTGCCCAGACTTCCCGAGGTGTCGGCAGGGTGGAAATACGGTGTGGCCTTGTTCCCCAGCGCAAAGCCAAAGGAGTCCACAAAGCGGCGCACCTGGAACACGTGGCAGATGTTCTCGACCTCGCTCCACGTACCACGAGCCGAGGGCTGGCAGAAATACATCGAGCTGCCGGATTGCCTGCCGTTGAAATACATCATCGTGCGCCCGTCATCGTTTAGGCGCACCACGGGATATTTGGCGATCACGGTTCCCTGCGCGTTCGTCACGTTCTGCAGCACCGAGTAGGTTGAAAAATACTGGGTTCCCCATGCTCCTTCGGCATCCTGTGCTTCGCGGACGTCATACCAGGCAATCACATCCGTGCCATTGGCGGCAAGCGCCACATTGGTGGAAGCCTCTAGCCAAACCGCCGCCTTCTGCAGGACGGCCGTCGGCTCGTCCATCGCGGGCAACGTGCCTGAACCACTCTGCAGTTCCAGCGTTCCCTCGGCAATGTCCACTTTGAAGGGATTATGCTGCACAATCGAATCCAGCGGCAGCACCCAATTGCCGGCTCCCGTTTTGGAGAAGGAGTGCATATAGGCGTCTTGGGCCACAAGCCCCTCCTGAACGGTGTTCGTGCCAGTCCCCACATGCACAATCCCCGCGTCGGAATTCCGCACGGTCAGCCAATCGGCAGAAAGCTCAGAACCCGCAAACAGCAGAGCCGCGGTTACGAGTCCCCGCAGGAAGGACTTCCCGACGAACAAAGGAGCAAGGCGAGACAGCCCAAGTCCGTCACCCTCCTTTCCCAATCGTAAACGCAATTCGACACCATATCCACGATCTGACATTCTTTGACTCCTTGCATTGAATCAATTTCTGCCATTATAGCACAGTCCCCTTTCAGTCGCAACTTGTCTGCTGGAATCCATATCTTGTGGGGTGCACCGAGTTTTTTATGCAAAGTGTCGTGCTTTTGAAGGGGGAAAACAAGA
>JAKSOW010000215.1 GCA_024405395.1 Kiritimatiellia bacterium
TGAAGGCGACGAGCAGGTTCTTGCCGAGCGCGAGCTCGCCCTGGTCGGTCGCGGGGCCGTCCGCCAAGCAGTCGCCCGGCAGCACCTTCTGGCCCTTCTTGACGATGGGCTTCTGGTTGAAGCAGGTGCCGGCGTTGCAGCGGCGGAACTTCTGCAGCTCATAGCGGCGGATGCCCTTGTCGGGATTGTCGTCGTACTTGGCCTTGCCCGCGGCGAGCTCGCCGTCCGGCGTGACCATGATGAAGTCGGCGCTGACGTAGGCGACCGTACCGGGCTGGTCGGCGCAGACGATCACGCGCGAATCCTTGGCGGCGATGCCCTCCAGGCCCGTGCCCACATAGGGGCGCTCGCTCTTCAGGAGCGGCACGCCCTGACGCATCATGTTCGCGCCCATGAGCGCGCGGTTGGCGTCGTCGTGCTCCAGGAACGGGATGAGGCCGGCAGCGATCGAGATCACCTGCATCGGCGCCACGTCCATGTACTGCACGTCCTTGGCGGCCTTCTCGCAGAACTCGGTCTTGTAGCGGCAGGTCACCTTCGCCTCGGCGAACGTCTTGTCGGCGTTGAGCGGCGCGTTCGCCTGCGCGATCACGTACTGCTCTTCCACGTCCGCCGGCAGGTACTCGACCTGATCGGTCACCTTGCCGTTCTTCACGAGGCGGTAGGGCGTCTCGATGAAGCCGAACTTGTTGATCTTCGCGTAGAGGCCGAGAGACGAGATAAGGCCGATGTTCGGGCCTTCAGGCGTCTCGATCGGGCAGATGCGGCCGTAGTGGGACGGATGCACGTCGCGGACTTCGAAGCCCGCGCGTTCGCGCGAGAGGCCGCCCGGACCGAGGGCCGAGAGACGGCGCTTGTGGGCGAGGGCCGAAAGCGGGTTCGTCTGGTCCATGAACTGCGAGAGCTGCGAGCGGGCGAAGAAGTCCTGCACCACCGAGCTGAAGGTCTTGGAGTTGACGAGACGGCTCGGCGTGAGCGGACCCGAATTCTGGTCGTGCACCGTCATGCGCTCGCGGATCAGGCGCTCCGTGCGCGCCAGGCCGATGCGGCACTGGTTCTCGAGGAGCTCGCCCGTCGTGCGGATGCGGCGGTTGCCGAGGTGGTCGATGTCGTCCACCACGTCCTTGCCGACGTAGATCTTCAGGAGGAGGCGGATCGCCTCGATGACGTCGATGCCCGACTCGTGGAGCGTGCGCAGGTTCTCGTCGACCTTGCCGGCGAGGTTGAGGCGCTTGTTGATCTTGTGGCGGCCGACGTAGCCGAGGTCGTAGTGCGCCAGCTCGAAGAAGAGGCGGTGGATCATCTGCTTCGCGTTGACGGCCGTCGGCGGATCGCCCGGGCGCATGCGCTTGTAGATGTCCTTGAGGGCGTCCTCCTCGTTGTGGATGCCGAGCTTGGCGTCCTCGCGCAGCGTCTTGATGAGCGTGCCGTCATCGACGTTCACGTCGACCACGTCCACCGAACGGATGCCGGCGGCGGCGATCTGCTCGATCATGGCGGGCGTCAGCGGGTCATAGCGGCGCGCGATCACGGCGTTGGAATCGGTGTCGACGAGGTCTTCCTTCATCACGAGGTTGGTGAGATCCTCGACCGAATACTTCTTGGACGTGTCGATCTTCTTGAAATCGTAGAAGAGGCGCAGAATGGACTCGTCGGAGCCATAGCCGAACGCACGCAGCAGCGTGGTCGCGAAGAATTTCCGGCGGCGGCGGCGCTGGTCCATGAAGCACCACATCACGTCGTTCGTGTCGAACATGATCTCGATCCACGAACCACGGTCAGGGATGATGCGCACGCTCAGCAGCGGCTGGCCGTTCGCGTGCACGGTGCGCTCCGTGGAGATGCCCGGGCTGCGGTGCAGCTGAGAGACGATCACACGCTCGGCGCCGTTGATCACGAAGGCGCCGTCGTCGGTCATCATCGGGATCTCGCCCAGAAACACCTCGTCTTCGCGCACGTCTTCGCCGTCCTTCAGGCGGAACGTCGCCTGGAGCGGACGCGAATAGGTCTCGCCCTCGTAGAGAGCCTCCTGATAGGCGCGCTTCGGCGGCAGCAGGTCGTACTTGACGAAGTCGAGCACATAACGACCATCATAGGACTCCACGGGGAAGATCTCGTGGAAGATCGCCTGCAATCCCTGCTCCGCACGCTTGGCGGGCGGCACATCGGCCTGGAGGAATTCGCGATAGGACTTCGTCTGGATCTCGATCAGATCCGGCGGTTCGGTCGTGTTCTGAAGACGCCCGAACACCTTGCGTTCAGCTTTTGCCATTGTACTTACCTGTTGCCTTTCGTTGAAAAGGAATACCTGAAAATCACGGTTTGCCGCGCGAATGAAGTGTGGTAAGCAGCCACTTTGTTAACTGTTTCGGCGGTGAATTGAGGATTATATCAAAAAAAATACCAGAAAGCAAGTGGGTATTTCGGCCAGAATTCCTCAGGGGAATGGCATCTGCCGCCCAATGAGCAAGGGGCTGATGCCAGAAACGGAAGAGCCCAGCATCCCCACACGCCCCAAGACTACGCCTTTCACCTAAAGCCGGAGGTCCAATTCGTGCGCACGAATCTCAGCGCCCCCTACAGTCAAGTTGCCAGTTCCCTACAGTCGACCCTTCGATTCGTGCGCACGAATTGGCATCAAAAATACAACTACCAAACGGGATGTGGGAATGGAGTTCGTGTGAAACCTCGGGGAACTCCCGGGGCATCTGCGGGGCATCTGCGGGTAACTTTCGGGGAAACGATTTTTGTCGGTAACGCGCAAAACAAGTGCAATTCAGCAGAATAATGCAAATAGGATGATTTTGCGGCAAAAATCCGCAATACCCCTCACGTACACGCACATTTTCCTACGAGACAACTTGGTAGGGATCGCACTCCGGACGATCCGTAACTACGGCAAGAATGAATATTTCATTGCGTTACGGCAACTTAACCTCACTCGATCGTCACGGGGATGCAGACCGGGGGATTCTTGATGGTGGCCGTGCCGTAGCCCGTGTTCCCCACCATCACGCCCTCGATGTTCATAGTGTAAGCCTTGATCTTGCCCTTCTCGAGCGCGTACGCCTTGAACGAGCCCTTGAACGCGCCCGTCTTCGCCGTATACGTGAGCTTCAGACCCGAGGGGTTGGCACCCAGCTTCGCCTCGTCAATCTCGCCGGTCTTCTTGTCAATCGCGACCTTGCCCGCCTTCGCGCCTCCGGCCACGACCCACTTCGCCCCCGACTGGGAGACGGAGAGTCCGCCCGGAAGGTAATCGCCCAGCAGTCCCGGCAGGGCTCTGCTTATGGCCGCGCCGCCGTCCGAGAGGCAAAGCACTGCGCCAGCCTTCAGCGTCCCGGCCTTGCCGGCAACCACGCCCTCCAATCCGGCGATCTCAATGCTGCCGTCGTCCATCAGCCAGAGGTTGAACACCAGGTTCGCCTTCTTCGTAATGACGACCGGCACGCAGCAGGCTCCCTCGCCGACGAGGAGCTGGCTCGTCGTCGTGACCTTCGCGCCGTTCACCGTGCCCGAGACCTTGACCTTGCCCTTCCTGGCGATGGAGACCGCCAGCGCAACGCCGTCGCCAACGACATTGACGGCCCCGACCCACTGCTTCTCAACGGCCGCAACCCGATCCTTCGTTTCCTGGTCCTTCGCCGAAAAGACATTCCGCGCCCCGTCGATGGTCATGCCGTCGAACGTCCCCCCAAGACCATCCACGCCGAGCGTGATGTCCAGCGAATGCCCGGCAGCCGTCAGTCCCACGACGTTGCCCGCCGCGTCGGCGAGACCATTCTTGAAGCTCAGCTTCCTCGAACCGTCCGCCATCTGCACGGTCGCCGTCACCTTGGCCGAGAACAGGCCGCTCTTCCTGTCCACCTTGCCCTTCGCGACCTTGACCTGAAGCGTGCCCATCACCACGCCGTTCTGTACAACGTAGCCGTCGTAGACCGTCGTCGCCAACGCATACGGTGCGGCCACTTCCTCAGCAATGATCTTCACGTCATCCGAATACAGTTTAGGTGTTTCAACAACGGGGCTGATCGGGTCGACCGGTGTCGGTTCGACAGGCTCGACCGGTGTCGGTTCGACAGGGTCAATCGGCTCAACTGGGCCCGACTGTACTTCGTCCCCGCCATTCCACATCGCCAGTCGCAACCCAAGCGGCATGCCCGCCGAGGCAGACAAACCATATGCCACCACGGCCGATACCAGCAGACAACGGATGATACCGCTCATGACCACCGCCTCTATTGCTGAATCACGGACAGCTTCTGACGCGACACAAGGAACGTGGTAGCCGTCGTCTGCGTAATAGTGACCATGCTTGTCGAATTCGCAGGGATGATCAGCGGATTGCCATTGCCGATCGTCTCATAGGCATAGCCCGTCGGCAGGCGAAGACGGATGTCCGAAGACGCCGTATTCACAATACGAATGGCCATATCCATCACCTTGCCATTCACAAGTTCGAACGATGAGATGGTAACGTCCGAAGAAACCGTCATCGATGAGATCTTCGCATTGCCCGTGGCATTCCCCGAAAGAGAATACCCGGCTCCGCCTTCACTCCGCTGGCTGACGCCAATTGTCGTCAGGAAGTCTCTCCAGTCCACCATATCCTCTGAATGAACAATCTTCCTGGACTGCCAGGTTGATGGCAATGCCGTTGAGAATGTTCCAGCCCATCCAACGGAGTTCTTCGGCACGTAGACACACAAATCGTCCGGAGCGGACAATCCACCATCATGATCATTAAAAAGGGAATCGCCGAATTCGCTTTCATCCTCTCCACTCCCCAATAAATCTGGCGCATTACCGCGAAACCGTACAGTCTTAAGATTCTCACAACAAAATACCTGATTCCCGAGATACGACACGCTCGACGGAATCGTTATTGATTCTAGCCCGCTACAACTAAACGCACGACTATTGATAATCGTCACACCCTCGGAAATCGTCACCGACGTGAGTCCACTGCAGTTGTAAAACGCATGCGAGCCGATGCTCGCCACACTCCCGGGAATCGTCACGGACGTCAGGCCGCGACAGTCTTCAAATGCACGACGCCCGATGCTCGTCACGCCCGAGGGGATCGTCACGGACGTCAGCCCACTGCAATCGGAAAACGCAAACCTCCCGATGCTCGTCACGCTCGAAGGGATCGTCACAGACGTCAGGCCGCTACAGCCGTAAAACGCACCATACCCGATGCTCGTCACGCCCGAAGGGATTGTCACGGTCGTCAGACCGCTACAGCCTCTAAACGCATACTCCCCGATGTTCGTCACGCTCGAAGGGATCGTCACCGACGTCAGGCCGCTGCAGTCGTAAAACACAGAATCTCCGATGCTCGTCACGCTCGAAGGGATCGTCACGGACGTCAGGCCCCTGCAGCCGGAAACCGCCCG
>JAKSOW010000216.1 GCA_024405395.1 Kiritimatiellia bacterium
CGGCCCCACGGGAAGGATGAACGTGATCTACTTGCCCGCGTCCTTCGCATTCTTGCTCTCGATGGCGATCTCGTGGCCCATCTTGACCTCAAACTCCACGAGGTCGTTGCACTGCACAGGCTCAAAGCCCTTGTTCCAGAACTTCTGGCGCTTGCAGACATCCTCCGGCTTGTTCGCGCAGCACTTGTCGATCTTCTTCATGTCCCAGCCGGCGGGATAGAACCCCTCGAGCATGGAACCCTTGACGGTTGAATTGAAGTCCATTTTGACTTGTCCTTTCTTTGTTGGGAAATCTACGATTTAGGGGAGAAGGCGCTTGGTCGTGCCCTTGAGGTAGGCCTTGCACATCTTGAAGCCTTCGGCGTAGGCGGCGCCGCACTGGTAGCCGCGGTACTTCGAGCAGGTGCGCACCATGTCGGCGAAATCGATGTGGTCATGCTCGCGCATCCAGTCGAGCTGCGAGTGGTGGCACTCGAGCATCTGGATCTTGAGGTCGATCTCGTCCGTGATGTCCACGAACTCGTCCGGGACGAAGTTGACGCCGCAGAGCGTGTCGAAGTAGTAGATCGGCACGAGCTTCGCGGCCTTCTTCGTCTTGGACGGCCAGTTCGGCAGGGTCGCCGTGAACGACGCGTCGAAGACGAGCTTCGACGTCGCCGTGTGGTCCGGCATGTAGTCGTCCGGATTGTGCGTGATGATCACGTCCGGCTGCGCGTACTGGATGATCTCCACCACCTTGTTGCGGCTCTCCGCGTTGTCGGCGTAGATGTCGAGATCATCGAACACACCGTCAATCACCTCAATACCGGCGAGCTTGCCGGCTTCACGGGCTTCGGCGGCGCGCATGGGAATGAGCTCCTCCGGCGGAATGACCACATGCCCGAGCGAACCCGTGCAGAGGTGCGCCACAAACACCTTGTCGCCGCGCTTCACGCATTTTGCGAGCGTGCCCGCGCAGCAGATTTCAACATCATCAGGATGGCAGCCAATGGCCAGTACGTTCATCGTTGATTTCCTTTGGGGTTGTGAATTGAACCTTAAACCTTTGGTGGGGGCGGCAGAATGCCCTTCTCCAGCAAATCGCGACAGATCTGGCGCACCTCCGTGTCGAAGGAGCCGTTGACGATCCAGCGCAGATAGCTCTTCTCGCGAAGGAAGATGTCCTTGAGCCGCGTGCCCTTCTTCTTGCCGAAGTTGACGCAAAGTTCACCGTTCACCCAACGCAGCATACCCTGCCGATCGGCATTGAGCGGATCATGCGGCACCAGGTACTCATCCATCTCGGCCGAGGTCTTGGGCAACGCCTCGTATTTTCCCAATTGTGCCTTAAGCACGTCCAGGGTGGCCACCGCGTCGGCCTTTGCGCCATGCGCACCCGCATGGTCTCGGCCCAGATAGAACTGTACCGCCGCCGACAGGTCCCGCGGCTCCATCCGATGGTAGATGCGCTGCACATCGATGTGCCGCCGCTGGGATGCGCCGAAGTTGCGTCCGATACGTGCAAACTCCTCTTCCAGGCACGGGATGTCGAAACGGTCGCAGTTGAATCCGGACAGATCACAACCCTCGAAAAATTTCCAGATGTCGTCTGCGGCTTCTGCGAAAGTGGGGCAATTCGCCACAATTGCATCCGTGATGCCGTGGATGGCCGTGGTCTCCGCCGGAATGGGGACTCCCGGATTCAACAGCCAGCACTGCGTGGTCTCGGTGCCGTCCGGCTCCACCCGCACAGCAGCAAGCTCTATGATGCGGTCGGCATGCGCATTGACGCCAGTCGACTCAATGTCAAAAACCACGAGGGGTCTGTCTAGTTTAAGCGGAAAAGCCATGACTTCAAAATCTGCTTGCTAGATTATAGCACAGTCCGTCGCCACGTGGCAACCTGTTTTAATGGGCGCGAATGACCGCACCCACCTGATCGATGGCCTCAAGATTCTTCTTCTCCCAGTCGGGCAGCGTGAAGAACCAGGGGGCCGTCATGAATCCCTTCAGGTGCGCCGCCGAGCAATGCTGGCGGCAATAGGCCACGGTGTTGCCGAAGTTCACGTCACAGCTCCAGTTGGAGCCCGTTGGGATCTGGTCGAAACCGGCCTTGTCGAGCTCGTCATAGGTGCGCACGCGCTTGAGCGCCATGTCCTTGAGCTTGGCGGTGTCGAACTCGGGGGCATAGTACCAGTTGGACTGCACCACGCTCTTCGGGCAGCGCGAATAGAAGTCGTCATGATGCCATGCGAAATCGCTCCACATCCAGGGACGCATGCCGTTTTTCTCAACGGTCTTGACGAAGAAGTTGAAGTCGTGCCACCAGAGATCGCCCTGACGCACCGCGCAGTAGAGATACTTGCGCTGGTGACCCGCAGTCTCCTCGTCATAACCCATGTGGAAGAAACGCGGATGATCAAAGATCTCCGCCACATCACGGATCAGGTCCGAACACACCTCATAGTACTTCTTCGTGGAAAGCATGCGCTCGTACTGCTTGAGCCACACGTCATGCCCAGCCGAGAAGTTCAGCTTCGGAATGGGCTCAAGCCCCATCGCCCGCAGGCGCGCCAGCTCCTTGCGGAAGCGCTCGATCTCCCAGCTGCCCTTCACCCACAGCTCCTTGTGGCTGGGGTACTGAATGGCCTCACCAAGGTCGATCACGACCATGTTCATGCCCACCTGCGCCATGTGATTCGTGATCGACCGCCAGACCTTCTCGTCAAAGCGCACGTGGTCTGCCTGACAGATGAGCTTGAGGTCTTCACCCTTGTACGGGCCCCAGGAGTCCGGCACCTGATCGCACCACATGTTCGTGCCCATGTGGAAAAGCGCCGCCCAGATCGTGTCGCTTTTGGCCGCGGCTCCAGCGCTGGCGCAGCCCGTCATCACCCCGCCGGCGGCCATAGCCGCCGACCCCATAAACGCCCGTCTTGTCAAATTCATCTTGCTTCTCCGTAAGACCAAGCCTGAAGAAACCTCGCGCGTCAGTCGCGCGCGAGGGGGGAGAACACTTCCCAGCGGTGGGCATCGCCCGTGCTGCCGGCATCGCCTTTGACGGGCTTGAGCGTCAGCGACCAGCTGGTCTTCTCGATTGCGAAGAGGTATTCCTTTTCAGGACGCGGTCCGCACGAATTGCCGCCCAGACCCGTCTGGCGGCAGTCCAGGTTCAGGCACACCTCCGCACGTGCCTGCGGCGGGTTGTAGATCCGCTGCTGCCCATTGCGGTGGCGGGCGAACTCAAGATCCTCCCATCCGTAGTGAAGCGCCTGCACACACAGCGGCTGCGCGCCCTTCACGAGCACGCCGTCGCCATCGGCGTCAGTAAACGCCACCCAGCGCACGCCCGTCTTGTAGCCGCAGTCCTGCGGGCGGATGTAGTCGACGTACTGCTTGGTGACCGTGGACTCCCAGTAGCCAAGGAAGCTGCCATCGCAGCGGTCCACGTAGTTCTCCCACGGGCCCCGGCCGTACCAGGCCATGTTCTCGAGGGCGGCATCCAGCTTCCAGCTCGTGCCCAGGCGCGGCAGCGCCACCGGCATCTTGCCCATCGGCGTTGCCGTCTCGTTGACCTTCACCGTGCCGTCGGCCAAGAACGACCAGGTCGTCTCGTGCACGAACTTGGCGCCCTTCGAACCGCAGGCGTCAACCGCCGTCTTGACGACGACCGCACCATCCGCCGCACGGCTGACGGTGATCGGCCGCGGGTGATAGGCCATCTGCGTGAGGCCGCTCTTGTAGAAGTCGTCGCGCATCCAGCGGTCGTTGTCCGTGAAGGCACGTGCCGCGGTGAGCTGCGGACCGGCCACCACACCATCCTTGTCGGCCAGAATCGTCTTGTCGTTCATGACGAGCGAGCAAAGCGTGCCCGTCTGACGGCTGAAAGTTGCGCAGGTGGGCCCGGCCTGCACGAGAATCGCCGTGGCGTCCTCGGTCCAGCCAGCCTGACCCGCAAGCTTCTCCTTGACCACCACCGGCGCCGGACCTGCCTTGAACGGCAGCTGATCGGCGGCGATGATCCACCCCTTCTTCGCCCAGAGCGTGTCGTTGGTGAGCGAGAACGCGACATTGTAGTAGTACTCGGCGCCGGCGACAGGCTCGAAGTCCTCAGGCAAAGGCAACTTGAGCTTGCCGCGGGAGAGCGGCTGTACAGACGGCATCTCAAGCTCGCCGTAATGAATCACCTTGCCGTCGCACACCAATTCCCAAATGCCGAAGAACTCATCCGCATTCGTGAATCCAAAGCGGTTGACGAGCTCGGCTTCGCCCTTGGCGGCGTCTGCACATTCCACCACAAGGTTACGGTGAACGTGACGCACCTCGATGAGCTTCGGCGTGATTTCGCGGAACGGCCCCACGACACCGTTCACGCAGAACGGGCCGTCATTCGGCATGTCGTCGAAATCGCCGCCATAGGCGAGATACGAGACGCGCTTGCCGTCGGGACCAATGCGGTCGGTATCCTTCCAGATGGCCTGGTCGACCCAGTCCCAGATGCAGCCGCCCGTGAGGCAGTCGTGCTTGTAGAACAGATCCCAGTATTCCTTGAAATTGCCCATCGAGTTGCCCATCGCATGCGCATACTCGCACATCCAGTAGGCCTTGCCCTTCGTCTGGGGATTGTCCGGACGGCTGTACTTGTCGCTCATGGTCTCGATCTTGCCTTCGCCCAACGCGGCGCGGTTTTCAAGCCAGGCGATGTCGGGATACATGCGGCTGTCGACGTCAGCCACGGGATTGCCGCGTTCCCAATGGAGCAGACGCGACGGATCCAGCTCCTTCACCAGTTTGGCCGCCTCGACGAAGTTCGTGCCGTGGCCCGTTTCGTTGCCGAGCGACCACATGAAGATCGACGCGTGGTTGCGGTAGTTCTTGACGTGATTCACGTTGCGCTCGATAATCGACTTGTTCCACTCCGGGAAGCGGCCGAGGCCCTTCTCGTCATATCCCATGCCATGACCTTCGACGTTCGCCTCGGCGCACACGTAGATGCCGTAGCGGTCGCAGAGGTCGTACCAGTAGTGGTGGTCGGGATAGTGGCACGTGCGCACCGTGTTGATGTTGTACTGCTTGAAGAGGAGAATGTCGCCCAGCATATCCGACTTGGAGACTGTGCGGCCGTTCTCGGGATTGGTCTCGTGGCGGTTGACGCCCTTGAACTTGATCTTCTGTCCGTTGAAGAGAATCGTGTTGCCCTTGATCTCCACCTTCCGGAAACCGACCTTGCAGGTGCGGATGTCATCGCCCGAGGTCATCACAAGCGTGTAGAGATACGGCTTTTCGGCGCTCCAGAGGTTGACGCCCTTCACGTCGCAGCTGTCGGAGAAGTCGCAGACCTTCTTGTAGTCGGCGTCATAGAGCGTGGC
>JAKSOW010000217.1 GCA_024405395.1 Kiritimatiellia bacterium
CCATCCGTGAGGCAATCCGCGAATTCGTCATAGCGCACATAATGGTCGGAAAGCTTGGAGATGTGCACCATGCCGCCGGCCGCCAGTGCGGGAAGATCCACAAAGACGCCGTACTTCGTGCATTTGCCGATCACCGCCTCGAACGTGTCGGGGCAGCCGTCCAAATAGCGCAATTTCTTGATGTCGCCCAGTGTGCGCTCGGCGTCATCCGCCAACTGTTCACACTGGCTCGTCCACTCGGCCGCCTGCGCAAGGTATTTCTTGTCGAGACGCCCACCCTTGCCCGTCAGATAGGACGCCAGCTGACGGTGCAGCACGAGGTCCGGATAACGCCGGATCGGCGAGGTGAAGTGCGCATAGAACTTCTTCGCGAGGCCAAAATGCCCAATCGCCTCGCTGGAGTAGACGGCCCGCTTCATGCTTCTGAGCACCATCACCGCGATCGTGCCCTCCAACGGATGGCCCTTGATCTTCTTCAGGAAATTGACGAGGTTCTTCTCGTGCGTGAGGTCCCCGCACGAGACGCCGATGCCGGCCAACTTGGCCCGCAGCTCCTCAAGTTTGTCAGGATCGGGCGTTTCATGTAGGCGCGCCAGAATCTTGATGCCCCGCGTCCAGAGTTCCTGCGCCACAGCCTCATTGGCCGCCACCATGCACTCCTCCACCATCTGGTGCGATTCGTCGTAGGGGCGCATGGCGATGCCGGTCATCTCGCCGGCGGCATCCAGCAGAATCTCGGCCTCCGGCACATCCATGTCGAGCGCGCCACGCGCGAAACGGGCCTGACGCATCTGCTGCGCCAAGCGCGAAATCGCCACCACCGTGCGATTGCCCGTCAACCCCCGCATCTTCGCGCCCTGCAGCATGCCCATTACCTGCTCATAAGTGAAGCGCGCCTTGGAGCAGATGATGGACTTCGCAAACCGGCGCGCCACACACGTGCCTTTTGAGTCAAAGGTGAGAAACACGCTGAACGCCAGACGATCCTCGCCCGGCACCAGCGAGCAGACGCCGTTCGACAGCTGTTCGGGCAGCATCGGCACCACCCGATCCACCAGATACACGGAGGTCGAACGCTTGTACGCTTCGCGGTCCAATTCGGTCCCGGGGCGTACGAAATGCGATACGTCGGCGATGTGTACGCCCAGCACGCGCCGCCCTTCCTTGTCGGTCTCCAGCGACAGGGCATCGTCATAGTCGCGCGCCGTCTCAGGATCACATGTGAAAATGAACTTGTCGCGCAGATCCAACCGCTCACCAGGTTCCTTCAGGAACTCGGCGACCCGCTTCGCCTCGGCGCGAACACCCTTGGAGAACGACTCGGGGAGATCATAGGCATTCATCACCACCGCCGTGTCACGGGAAGCATTCATCGGATCGATATGCCGCCCCACATCACTGCGGATGGCATGGAGCTTCTCCAGAAAGGGATCCTGCCGGCGTTCCGTCTTGACAAATCCGCCACCCGGCATCACGCCTTTGCTGTGCTTGAGTCCCTTATGTCCCTTGCTGCCCTTGACCACTCTATGTTGTCTATAGCTCATATCTATCTTCCTCTATTTCGTATCTTTTCCTATTTCCACCGTTATTATATCACAAATCATCCTATCGTGGGATTCAGACGGCAAGTCTTCAACCACCTGGAACGGGTAAGCCACACCCAACGTGAGAGCAGTCGGTGATGCAAGCGCAAGAAAACGGTCATACCATCCTCCGCCATAGCCCAACCGCTTTCCCGTCTGCGTAAAGGCCAATCCCGGCAGAATCCACACGGCAACCGTTTCGGGCGCCACGGGATTGTCTTCACGCGGTTCAAGAATATGGTGCGGCCCTTCCTGCAGATCCCCGATGTCCAACTGAGCCAGCGTGTAAAGTTCGCCATTCCAACGGGGAGCCGCAACGGGCACACCCTTCTGCTTCAAGGCGGCGATGAGATCCCCAAGATCAATCTCGTCTTCCGAGGCAAGATACACGGCGAAGACGTCCTGATCGGTCATTGCCTTCTGCACGTCCGGACGCGCCAGGATGTTTCGGCAGATGGCGGAAGAAAACGCGCCACGTCCAGCCGCCGACACGGCGCGCCTTCTTCCCCGCATCACGCGGCGTAGCTCATTCTTCGTCTCCATTCCCCATCCTCCTAAACCCATTAACCCTTTAACCTTTTAACCCTTTAACCTTCAGCAGCACACCCGATGCGTTCACCACAGAGCACACGCGTCTCAACCCCTTCCGCAGAATTGCGCACGAGGTCGGCATCGAAAGTGACGGCGCCGGCACGCGCGATGAAGATCACCGTGGATCCACCGAACTTGAAATACCCCTTTTCATCGCCCTTGTCGTGTTTCTCCCCCGTGTAGGTCTGGACAATCGTACCCACCCCGAAAGCCCCCACATCCACGAGCCAGAAGTCCCCAAACGCCGCCTGGCACTTGAGGATCTGACGCTCGTTGTCGGCATAGACATCGGGACGGCGCACCAGGGCAATCGGGTTCACCGAATGGTATTGTCCCGGCACCACCTTGACAGCTTCAGACGTTGAGCAGGCGCAGGGGAAATGGAATCGATGATAGTCGACCGGCGCCAGGCGAATGACGGCAATGTCATATTTCCCGGACGGGGCCTGCTGGTCGAAGACCATGCGCAGAGAACGCATGGCCCCCTTAAGCGGAAATGGTTGATCCGCATCCGCATTCAGATAGAGCATCAGACGGCCATCGGCCGGACTGACCACGCCTTCGCCAATCGGGCGCGTCCCTGGCTTGAGCCGACGCGTGAAGAATTCGTTGAAGGAACCGTAGTCCGCCATCGGCTTTTCCGCTTCCTCGGGCTGACACCCCGAAATGGCGGCCAAAGTGGCGATATCCTTCTTGGACTTGGGCGAATCGTAGCGGCGGCCCAGAACGGCAGAAATGATCTTCGACCCGAACAGCACGGGCCAGAGTGTACGCCCCAACAAAGTCTCATAGGCAAAGCGCAAAGCGCCATCCCCCATGACGGACTCCACGACACGCGCACCCGTCTTACGGTCTATGTACTCAACTTTCTGCATAATTCTCCCCCCAAAAAATCACATCCTCTCGCCGCCGACCGACCTTGACAACTCGTCTACTAGCTCCCATGCAGGAGGCGTACCTCCAGGCATTGTGCAGGCGGCACTTCCGGCGGCTACCGCCAATCGGGGATTCCGACTGAAACACCATTCGGCCAAGAGCGTATCACCGGCGGCCGTCGTGTCCAACACCTCAACTTTCGGCGCAGGAACGAATGTGCCGTTGAACCAACATCCGGACGCCCCATCGGAAATGATGGGATAGGCGCTCCAGTTCCTCAGCAACTCGGTCGCCCGCACGAATTCATCTGGCGTCCTAGGCGTAAATCCGACGAGTTCCGCACACTCGTCGGCATTGGGCTTGATGACGTCAGGATGGGCCTTTACGCCTTCCACCAATGCCGCGCCGCTTGTGTCCAATACCACCGTCGCCCCCACTTTTTTGGCCGCCAGTGCTAGCACACGATAGGTGTCCTCCGGCCAACCCTTCGGCAACGAGCCTGACATGATCACCATGTCGAATCCGGTGAAATCGCCAAACGGCTCCAATCCCCCAAACGGGAACTGAGCGGAGCGATTCACCTTGAACGCTCCTTGCGGCGTCACAAACATCTCATTGACGCGCGTAGCGCCTGCCACGCGCACGAACCGGTCCGCAATGCCGCATTGCTGCATTTCACGCGCAAACAAGGCGGCGTTGTCCTCACCCAACACGCCGCCACACGCCACTTGCGCGCCCCGCTTGGCGAGCCAACGTGCCACATTGATCGCCTTGCCGCCAGGTATGGCCGTGTCGGCGGCGTCCTTGATGATGGCCCCATCCGTTGGCCAGACACCCATTCGCACCGTGACGTCAATGGCCGGCGCCAGGCAAAGGCAGAGACACCTCAAGCCAGCACACCCTTCCCGCAATTGTAGGAAACGGCATTGCACCAACCCGTTACGGTAAACGATCCGTCCGGGTAGATGGCCGCCTCGGCGAAGCTGTTGGCCGCCTTGCCGCTGTCGCAGACCATGGCGATGAGCGAATAGTAGGAGATGCCGTTGAGCACCATGAAGGACCCCAGATGCTGGTGCCCCGTGAAGACCGTCTTGACCTTGCCGCTCTTCTCCAGTATCTCCCGTACGGCCGCGGCATTGCGCACCAGGTGCCGCGGCTCGGACGACGGATCGAGCCGCTGGTGGCAGAAGACTACCACAGGCCCCCGAGCCGCCGCCAGTTCGGCCGCCAGCCACGCGAGTTCCGCAGGCGGGACATTGGCGTCATCCCATGGATTGTTCTCGGAATAATGACGCATCCGGGAGTCATAGCACGCGTCCAGGACGATGAACGTCACGCCATTCTTCGCAAACGAATAATATCCTCGCGTCATCGGTCGCCCGTCATTCGTGACGCGCGCGAAGAAGTCGGCCTCCGTAAGGCAATCGAAGTCATGGTTTCCCAAGACGTGGTAGCGAGGCCCCGCAAAAGCGGCGAAATGCCGTTCGACCGTCTCCAGGTGCACCAACGTCGCAGGCTTATCGGCACACTGGTCCTTGTAGTCGCCGAGTTCAATGGCGAAATCCACCTTTCGGGCGTTGAAAACCGCCATCGCCGCGTCAAGCTTGCGCAGCGACTCGCGGTAGAACCGCCGCCCCACCACGCCAACAGGAGCAGGATCCGGATCCTTGTCAGCATAGTGGACATCTGTCATCATGCCGAAACGCACGAGAGGATTTTGTCCCGAAAGCTCTTCCCCATGCAGCCGCACGGCGGAAAACAGGCCAAACGCGCCAGCCGACAACAGAAACGCACGACGATCCATGTTCATACCATCTTGCCTCACTTGTAGGAATAGATACGGAAACTGCGCTTGACAGTGCTGAGCGCATTCGACACAGCCAGCAAATCCGCTTCGGGGAAAGCATCCTTCTGCACGGTCAGCTGGCGCAACGCCGTATTGGCAACAAGCCCCTTGATGGAGGCGATGCCCGTGGTCTTGGAGATGTTGAGGCGCTCCAGCTTGGGATGTCCCAGAAGGGCCTCGAAGTTCGTCACTTCGGCGCGCTGCAGATTGAGCTCGCTCAAATTGGGCAGCGACTTGACGACCGTCAGGTCAACGGGATTCTTTGCACCAGAGACGTCCAGATCACGCAGCTCCTTCATCGTGGCAATCGCTCCGAGATTGGTGAAGTCGGAGTCCGCCATGTACAGGCGCGTCATCTTCGTACACGGCGCGAGGAAGGCCAGATCGCCGACCGGCTTGGCGCTGTGGCTGTTGTACA
>JAKSOW010000218.1 GCA_024405395.1 Kiritimatiellia bacterium
CGTTCTCCTTGACGAACGCCTCGCGCTTGTCGAACCACGTGCGGGCCTCGACGCCCACAATGCCCTTGACGAGCAGGCCCTTGACGAGGCCACCGTTTTCGACGCACGCGGCGAATGCCTTGAAGTTCGCCTTCGCGAAGAAGTCCGACATGTCGAACCACTTCAGCGGGTTGCGGAGATCGGGCTTGTCGCTGCCGTAGACCATCATCGCATCGCGGTACTTGATGCGCGGCCAGGGGGCTGCGTTGCAGGTCCAGGTGGAGAACTTGGCGAACGTCTTGCCGACGACGTCCTCGACGACGGCGAAGATCTCGTCCTGCGTCGCGTAGGACATCTCGATGTCCATCTGATAGAACTCGCCCGGGCTACGGTCGGCGCGCGCGGCTTCGTCGCGGAAGCAGGGCGCGATCTGGAAGTACTTGTCGAAGCCCGAGACCATCAGCAGCTGCTTGAACATCTGCGGCGCCTGCGGCAGGGCGTAGAACATGCCGCGGTGGATGCGGCTGGGCACGAGATAGTCGCGTGCGCCCTCGGGCGAGGAGGCCGTGAGGATCGGCGTCTGGAACTCGTTGAAGCCTTTTTCCCACATCTGCTCGCGCAGGAACTTGATCACCTGCGAGCGGAGGATGATGTTGTTGTGGAGCTTTTCGCGGCGCAGGTCCAGGAAACGGTACTTGAGGCGCATTTCCTCGGATTCGTCGGCTTTCTCGTCGGGGATGTACAGCGGCGTCGTCTGCGAGGCCGACTCCATCACGAGCTCGTTGGCCTCGATTTCGATCTCGCCCGTGGGCAAGTCGGCGTTGATCGTCTCGGGATCGCGCAGTTTGACCTCGCCCGTCACCGTGATGACGCTCTCGAGGTGCGCCTTCTCCACGAGGCCGAAGAAGCTGCGGCTGGGGTGCACCACAATCTGCGTGACGCCGTAGTGGTCACGCAGGTCCACGAACAGAATGCCGCCGTGGTCGCGGAGGCGGAACATCCAACCGGAGAGGCGCACGGTCTTGCCGGCGTCCTCTTTGCGGAGCTGGTTGCAGGTGTGGGTACGATAGGGATGCATGTCCATTTTCAGTTTGTCCTTCTCACTCTTTCAGTCAATTGGAAGCTCTTTTCTGCGTCGCCTGTGAGGCTTCGGATTCCCACAGGGGGTCGCTGGTGGCTGCACGGAAGATGAACAGCGCAACAAGCGTCAGTACGAGCAGCGCAGAGGCGATGATGCGCCCGAAGGTGTTCGTCTCGCCGTAGGCCTCGGCCATCTGCCGTTTAAGAGGGTTTTTTGCGTTCATTGGGGGTATATTATATCACAAATTATGGTATAATGGAGGCATGCAATTCCAGATTCTTCCATCTTTGCTCGCGGCCGACTTCGGCCATCTGGCTGATGACATCGTCCGTGCGGAGGCTTCGGGCGCCGAGGCGCTGCACCTGGACATCATGGACGCGCACTTCGTGCCGAATCTCTCTTTCGGACCTGATGTGGTGGCGCTTTCGCGCAAGGTCGCGCCAAACTTCTACCGCCATGTCCATTTGATGATGACGCGGCCGGATCTCTACTTGGAGCCGTTCGCGAAGGCGGGCGCCCAGACGATTCAGATCCATGTGGAGGCCGACTGCGATATCCACGCCGAACTGGCCCGCATCCAGGCGATGGGGATTCGCCCGGCGCTCGTGCTCAACCCCGAGACGGCCGCCGAAATGGTGTTTCCGTATCTTGGCGAATGCGATGAGGTTCTGGTGATGACGGTACATCCGGGCTATGGCGGACAGAAGTTCATCGCCGACTGCTGCCCCAAAATCACCGCCATCCGCGCACAGGCCGCCAAGCTGGGCCGACCGGATTTCGATGTGATGGTCGATGGTGGCATCAACGGCGAAACAGGGCCGCAGGCCGCCGCCGCCGGCGCGAATCAGTTTGTCGCCGGAAGTTACCTTTTCAAACAGGTGGACATGGGGGCCGCCGTGCAGGCCCTGCGTGCGTCCTGTGCCGCCGCCTACGTGGGATAAGGCTGCGACGTCGTGAATGAGGTTTCAACTGGAAATGGAGGTGCAACTATGAAGAGGGTGATGTTGTGGCTGGCGAGTGTGGCGCTGGGGACCGTTTGGGGACTGGACATTACCGGCAATGTGGTGGTGGACGAGGCGTCCCTCGGCACGTATGCGGCATTGTCGACGAGTGACGAAATCAACGTGCCCGCCGGCGCCGTCTTGGATTTCCAGAATGCCACGACAAAGCTTGATCTCAAGGCGAAGCTTGTCGGCGCGGGTACCGTAAAGGCGACGGGGGCCGCTGAGCTGACGCTCTCCGGCGACAACGGCGGCTTTTCGGGGTCGTTCGATTTCGCCGATACGCGCGTGGTGGTGAACCATGCCGCCGCGTTCGGTACGGCCGCCGTGAACTTCAGCAACAGTTCGACCTCAACGGGTGTGCCCTCGGATGCCATGGCCATGGCGTTTGCGGCGGCGGGTACGTACGCGAATACTTTCGTCTTCTCCAGCAAATTCCTCCTCTCCGCAATGGCGGATGTTGTTTTTTCGGGTGACGTAACGCTTAATACGATCTATGGTTGCGATGTGGGCAAGCAGGATGACACGGGTTCGATAACCTTTGCCGGTACACTTACTCGCCTAACAGCCAAGAGTGCGCAGCTCTACAATTTCGGCCGCACGACGTTTGCCTCGGGCATGACCGCCACAGGCTTCAAAAATCTGGGCACAAACTACGGTTTCTTCGTCAATCAGAGTGCCGTGCTCACCGTTGCGTGTGACCTGGTGGCGAATACCGACATAAACAGGCTTTATACGGCAAAGGGAACAATCCGGTGTGCACGGGCGAATGTCTATACGGCAGGTACGCTCACCTTGGGTTCGACGTCATCACCTTATGGTACCTTTGATCTTAATGGATATGATCAGTCAATTGGCCAACTGGATGCGCCGCGGGCAAATGGTACAACTGCGACGATCGCCAATCTGGCGGCGAGTTCCGCCGCCATCACGTCTGCAACGCCGGCTGTGTTTACGGTTTTCAACGGCACTTCCGGAACATGGGACATGGCCTTTGTCACCTTTGAGGGGGCTGTGTCGGTGGTCTTCGGCGATGGCGTAAATGCCAAGAACTTCAAGCTGGCCGCGAATATCAAGAAGGGCACGTCCATACCTCATGCCAGCACGACGACGGGGACGCTCACCTTGGATACGCCTGGCGGTGAATTGGCGTTGTCCGAGACCGTGAATTTCACGCAGCTGGCGGGCGTGGTGCTGAAAGCCGGACGCCTGGTGCTTGAGTCGGACGCGCAGGTGGCGGCCAATGACCTTACGTTCCACGCAGGTGGTTCGCTTGAGTTGCCGGAAGGGTACACGTATACTTGCGAGCGCCTCTTTGTCGCGGATGTGACGGCGCCTGACGGTGTGCGTCAGCTGGCGGCAGGTACCTATACGGCGGCTTCGGAAGAACTGCCGGAGGGGGCGCTGACGGGTTCGGGCGAGCTGGTGGTCACAGCGAATCCACCAGTGGAGGAAGCCGTGACGCGCCACTGGCAGGGCGCGACGGGCGCGGCTTTCGAGGCGCCGGCGAACTGGCAGGAAGGCGAGGCGCCGGACAGCGAAGCGCGTAATGCCAAGGTGGTGTTTGCGGCCGCAGGGGCGGGTGATTCGGCCACGCTGAACGCCGATGCGTCGGTCTATGGCGTGCAGGTGAACAAGAACTTCACGCTGGCAGGCGCGGAGCAGACGCTGGCGCTGGGCACGAATGGCATCACGGTGGCAGCCAACTGCGCCTTCACGAACAACGCGGCGCTGCTCGTTGACGAGCGCGACGAGCGCTGGGCCTTGGGGCCGGGCGCCTCGTTGGTGCTGAATGGTGACCTGGCGTCTCAGGAAAGCGACTTCCCGCTCACGATTGCTGGTGCGAACGGTGTGGCGCCGAACGCGGCGCTCGTCTTCAACGGATCGGGTGCGGACTTTGCGGCGGCGGGTGTCGTCGTCACCAACGTCTCCGCCGTCACCGTGGGATCGTCGGATGCCTTTGGCGCGGCGGGTTTGACCACGTACGATGGCGTGATGCCGTACTTCACGGTGTCCTCCAACGCCTCACCGTTCACCGTCTGCGACATCGCCGACGATGCGCACAAGGACGTGGCGTTCTTCGACGCGACGAAAGGACCTTTCATCCAGACGGGACCGGTGCGGCTGGAGGGACAGTCGAATGCCCGCATGCACCTCAATTTCTGGAACTCGGCCTCGTTCTTCGGCGGCATCACGCTCAAGGGCCGCGCGCAGTTCAACTTCAAGACCATGGTTGGCGAGACCGTTGTGCGCATCGACGGCATGCCCGTCAAGTCGTTGTCGGGCGGCAGCAACATGGACATCCGCGGCCAGCTCTGTGCGAGCAACACGGTCTTCCTGGCGATTCCGCACACGGATGTGGCGGCGTCGATTCTCCTGGGAAGAGCCAAACTCGTGTGCGGCGCCGAGAACGTGTTGCCGCAGACCTACGGCATAGGGCTCACGCTGGGCATCCAGAGTTCGCGTCAGGACGCCGATGGGCGCCTGGCCTGGCTGGATTTGAACGGGTTGGACCAGACGTTTTATCTGAATCCGCCGCCGGACTACAGCAAGATGAGCCTCAAGCGTACCGATTATGCGGAGATCTCCAGCGTCACGCCGGCGACGCTTACGTCCTATTCGGCCACCCAGGGTGCGCGTTCTCCGCAACTGCTTAAATTCACTGGGCAGGTCTCTTTCACGCAGGATGTGGGGCCCAAGTATGGGGTGACGTTCTCCAATGTCGTCTCCACCACCACGGGTGCCTTGCGGGCCAAGCGCGGCAGGTTGGGGTTTGCGACAAATGCCGGTTGGGGTGGCGGCACGGACGTGACGATTGAGGCACAAGGACGCATCGTCGTGGCCGCCGACGCGGCGCACTCGGCATTCGCCAGCGTGGATCCCAATGGACCTCGTTCCATCGTCAAGCTCGCGGTGGAGCAGGGTGGTATTCTGGAACTCGCGGGCGGCACCGTGGCTGTGGCGGCGGCATATCGTCCGGAGGGCGAAAGTACGGCCGAGCAGCTTCGCGCCGTCCATGCCCAGGGGCTTAAGCGTGGCCTCTATGCGGCGGCTGACTCCGCCGAAGAAGCTGGCGTCACCCGCGTTGATTGGATCGCCGGCGCGGGCAAGCTCCGCGTCCTTGGCCAGAGCGGCACGTCAATCTATCTGCGCTAAACCTTCTAACCCTTAAGCACTCCAAGCTCTAAACTCTAAGCTCTAAACTCTAAGCTCTAAACTATGAACAACACACCCCTGAACGTTACCCGCAAG
>JAKSOW010000219.1 GCA_024405395.1 Kiritimatiellia bacterium
ATATCCGTGGCCACAGATGGACTCATATTTGGCCGGTGTCCGCACTCGACTTAGCGGAGGATGATCCGCAAGCCACACCAGCTGACATGCAGCGAATAGGTGACCTTGCCGTCGACGGGCGCGCCCTTGACCAGTTTCGCGCCGTAACCATTCACGCCGACACGTGCCGCGACCAACTTGCCGTCAAGCGCCGCGGCGTCGGCGGCCGGCATCGTGATCAGCTTGATCGTGCCGCTGGCCGGCGGTTCCCGGCTGCCGAAATCCACCCCCACGGCAACCGTGCCCGCGGCGGTGAATGACGCCACGGCAGGGCCATCGGCCATCAGTGCCGCGTCTTCTGGATCGTACGTTACGGAAAGCGCTGTGTCGGCGGCCATCGCAAGCGCCATGCCCTTGAGCGCCGTCGCCGATTCGAGGCGCAGACCGCCCGCCGTCACAGAAAGCGCCGCCCCGGGGACGGTCTTCGCATTGCCGCCCACCGCGAAAAGGCCCTCGCCGGACTTCACGAGCGTTTTGTTCTCGCCGTTGCCCACAATGTCCAAAACGCCCGCCGCCAGTTCCTGGCCGGCGTCAACCGTCACGCCCGGACCATCCCGGAAGCGGATTTTGGCCACCTTCACCGGGGCCGTCGCCTGTTCCGCCACCCCAACGGCGGAATTCGCGCCCACGAGCTCCACTGTCGCGTTCGAGGCAGAGTTCTTCAGCAGCGCCGTGCTGCTGGACCTGAGCAGGAACGTGCCGTAGAAACGGGAATTGTCACCGAGGAAATGCACCGTCAGCGGATTCTTGAAATTTCCCGAATACTCCTGGAGCAGCAGAGCGGAATTGGTGTCGCCGATCAGGTCCAACATGGCCTTGTAGACCTTGCCACCCTCGATCTTCACCGGATTGTCGATGGTCGAGAACAACCGCACGCTGCCGCCGAAAGTGAGGCTTGCGGCCGTCTGGTTGATGTCGCAAATCAACGTGCATCCGCCCAACGCACGCCAGTCCGGCACGAAGACATTGTTGTCATAGTATCGAAAGAAAGCCTTAGGACCGAATGTGAGAGACTTGCCCGCGAAGGTTTCGGTGCAGGTGCCCATCCAATTGTTGACGTAGTAGTTGGTGGACGGATTCGGCGCCGATCCGTCACTCCACGACGGCGTGAGGCCCTTGGACTCGGTAAGCTCCAGCGTCGTCGCCGAAAACGCCTTGCGGTCCCTGAAGTATCCGCCGCCCGGCACGACAAGCGGATTCTGAGGGCCGCTCGAAGATTCGCTGAACTTGAGAACGGCGTACCCGGAGGTTTCGTCAAAGACCGGCGGACAGTCATTGGTCACCCACACGGTCTGCATTCCCTCGCTGTCGGTTTCGATCTGCACCTTGATGCGGCAACTGCCGGCCACCACCCCATCCACGGAGGTGAAATCGCCCGGCTCGAGCTTTTTCGCCGCCGTCGGACAGCGGAATATCGGCTGTGTGCCACCTGTCGTCACCTCCAATTTGATCGGGCTCACGATATCCAGCGAATTGGAGACCGTAACCATACTGCCGGCCGATTCAATGGTCACGCCATCGGCAACAAGCGAATTCAGGTTGATGGCAGCCCCCTGACCCATCTGAACCAGCGTGCCATTCAGCTTTGCGCTGTCCGCAAAGAACGTTGCGCCCGCGCCCAACGCGATCGTGTTGACATACCGATACGACTTTGAGACGTAAAGCCGATTGGAGGGCACATAGTCGTCTGTGGCGGGAGCCGACGTGTAGACATATTCATTGACCGTCGTGAGCACGCCGTCCTTCATGTACTTGAATTCGGCGACGACGGAATCGCGGTCGGCAAACGCGAAGTCCAGCGCCCGTGCGCTCAGCGTGACGCCCTCGGGAATGTCCAGAAGACCATCCGTGCCGGCGATGTCGCCGCGAAACGCGTAAGATGAGATCGAATCGTCGAAAGTGACTTTGGAAGCCGGATAGAAAAAGAGCGTTCCGCCGAATTCATGCGTGGAGGCCAGGGTCATCTTCACGAGCGAACGGATCACGTTGGTGCCGTAGAATTCGCTGGCGTCACCGCGGAAGTAGGGCGTAGCCGTGCAGTAGTTGCCCTTGAAGTAGTTATTGCGGCTGGTGCTGGATTCTCCCCCCGTGTAGGTCTTGAGGGTTGCGTTGGGATACCACCCGATGCAGGCATTGGCGGCACCCTTGATGGTCATGTAATTGGAGGCGGACACAGCTCCCCCGATGTAAAGCCCGAAACGGGCCCCCTCCAACGTGGTGCAGGTCACCGTCAACGTGCCGTACAGATCCGGATACCACACGCTCCAACCGCTGGTGGCACCGATCACGCCGTTCCTGATCTCGACATCTTCGCCCAGATCGACCTTGTTCGGCGCCGTGGTGGGCGTAAAGACCTTGCCGCCGTTGCTGATCGTGAGCTTGCCGCCGCCCCAGACGGCATCGCCGCTCGCCGGCGTGCGCAGTTCCTTGTTCGACACCTCATACTCAGCATCCGCATGCGGCGCCAATCCGTCGTTCCAACCATGGACCGAATCGGTCATGTTCGTCACAAACGACGACTCCCCCGCCAAGTCATTGGCCTTGAGCGTAATCGCCGCGCCGGGGGCACGCATCGCCAAGCCGGCGGCAATCACCGTGGAAAGCGCGAAACAGTAGACTCCAGTTGCTGTTCTTTTCATGATGTTTCCCTCTCGCTCGTCATCTTACGCCAATCACTTTTCCGTAAAGTCAACCGTGCCGAAGTTGTCGCCGTTGCCGAAGCTGCGCAACGCCGCCGGTCCCCACACATAGAGCCCCGACCCCTTCACGCCGTCCAGCGACCGGCAACGGGCAAAGCTCATCGGGAACGCGTCCAGGCAGCCATCGAGCGTGTCGATCGGGATGGCGATCTCGGCCGTCCAGTTCGTCTCGCCGCGCGTCACCTTCACCGTGCAGGCACCCCAGGCGTCATCGACATGCGAGCCGCGGGTACCGAAGGAGATGATCTTCCGGTCCAGCAGCGCCCCACGCGAATTGACGGCGATCTGATAACGGCGGCTGCGGTTGCCGCTGGGGCACAAATGCACCTCCACGCTGTTGTCCTGCCAGATGTCCTTGTCGTCGCGCACGCGGTCCTTCTCGGCCAGCTTGTCCATGTTCGGCTCTTCACAGACGAAACGGACAACCAGCTTGCCGTCGCGCTTCGTGGCCGTAACCGTCGTTCCGACCTGAGAGCCTTTCGCAATCGTCGCCTCCCAGGAGCGCACCTGGAGCGGACGCAGCGGGATGGGCCCGTCCGACGCCTTCACCCGATAGCCTTCAATGGCGGCACTACGTTCGCGATAGGCCTTCTCGGCCCCGCGAATGCCGCCGACAAACTCATCGGAAATGAGCTGAATGCGCCGATCCTCCAGCGATCCCGGCGTGACCTTGGCCCGAGCGGCCGCCACCAGAGCCTCCAACTCGGCGATCGCCGCCGGCGGATAGATCTCGCGGAAGATCGTCTCCCAGTTCGGCACCACGCCAACGGGGCCGATCTCCGTGTCCTTCGACTCGCCGGCCAGCTTGGTCATCCACTTCTCCTCGAGGATGGTGTACAGCCGCTTCATCTCCTCCGCGCCAGCGCCGAACATGAGGCGATAGTGCTCGTCGAGGATCGCGTCGACGTCGATGTGCGGATCCCAGCACATCCGCGAATAGACGTAATAGTTCAGGTAGTTGAAGGAATAGCGGTCCGTCTCGGATTCGGAGAAGCCGCCGATGACCGAATCACGCAGATCGGCGTAGTACTTCACCCACGCGTGCATGGAAAGCTGCGGCAAGCCGTCGAAGTCCGGCCCAACCGAGGGATGCTTGCCGGGATATGTCCACAGCCACACCTTGCGGCCCAGTTTCTTCTGCCAGGCGAAAATCTGCGCGTGTTCCTTCTCGATCAGCTGGGGATCGCGCACCGACCACTGTCCGCGCACCGCGACCTGCACCAGGATGTTCGTCGGCAGATCGTAGTCGGGCACCTGGCGGCTGCGCCCGTAGCACATTTGCGTGAGCGTGGCGGGGATGCCCTCGGCTGCCAGACGTTCGGCGATCTTCTTCGTGGCCTGCCACACGGGGTCAAGCCCCTTCTGATACATCACCTGGCAGTTGGCGCAGGCACACGCCGGCTGGCCGTCCTGCGGCATAAGGTCGACGATGCGGTTTTCGAGGTCAATCGAGTTCGGCCACCCCTTCAGCGTCATGCCGCGCTCGGCGGGTTTCTTGCCGGTCAACGCCGCCTTGACGTCCTCATAGATCTCGTCGATGATGCCGCTCGTCCAGCAGAGCTGCCCAGGATGCGCAGCCGTGGGGTCATTGTGGCGCGAACCGTTTGGCTTCAGCGTAAAGTACTCGGGGTGGCTCTTTCCGAAACGTTCGAGATGCTGATACTGGCGCGTACCGTGGCAGAGCGGAATCTTCTTGGTGCCCATGCGCAGCCGCAGCCAGGCCAACCGCTTCATCCGGTCGCCTGCGGCGTCGTTTTCCGTCTTGCCGAACCAGTACGCCTTGCGGCCGTTGTACCATTCGCGCACGGCGAAATCGGGCGTGACGACGCGGTCAACATCGGGCATCTCGATCTTGGGCGCCTGCGGGATGATGGTACCCAGTTCACCTGGAAAATAGAAGCGCACCCCGACATAATCCTCGAGAAAGGCGTAGACGGCAAAGGACGTCGCGCGCTCCAGGCCGTTCTGCACGCGCGGCGAACGCCAGGGATCCTGCCGGGGATCGTCACGGCCGACCAGATAGACACAGGAACCGACCGTCTTGATGGCGAACGTGTCCCGAGGGTGCGCAGATACGTCAATGCCCGCCGCCTGGGACCATTCATTGACGCCGAGGACAAGTGAAGCTTTGCCGACGGACAGCACATGCGTCACGGGAATCTCACCCCCCAGCACACGCGCGAGCACATTCGTGAGCTCATCGGCGGCAAAACGGACCGCCGGCGGCGCCTTCTTGGCAATGACGACCTCGGTCTTGCCCGGTTCCAAAGTCACCGACGCATACGACACCGCAGCCACAAGAACAAAAATCGGCAAAAATGCTTTCTTCATGTGCACATTATAGCAAAGAGCCACTCCCGATTTCAACCTGTCTGAGCTTTTTTGATTTTACCTCTTGCGGGCAGAACATAAATCTGCTATACTATGCGGCGTTTTCACGAGTTGGGGAAGTAGCTCAGTTGGTAGAGCATCACGTTCGCAACGTGGGGGTCGAGAGT
>JAKSOW010000022.1 GCA_024405395.1 Kiritimatiellia bacterium
CCATGGACGACACCGCCGGCGACCGATCGGTCTCCTGGCACGATGCGCTGCAGACTCACCAGCTCGCCGTCCCCATGGACGACACCGCCGGCGACCGATCGGTCTCCTGGCACGATGCGCTGCAGACTCACCAGCTCGCCGTCCCCATGGACGACACCGCCGGCAACCGAGTGGTGTCCAGGCTCGATATATTGTATGTCAACAAGGGAACCATCGGCATACGCCACGCCACCATCGACCTGGCGTGAAACCAACTCGGCACAAGCCAACGAGGCCCAAGTCGAACCCAGTCCGACGAAAACGCACTTAAGCGAATCTGGAATAAAGGCGCGCATCATAACGCACCTGGCACCAATTAAAGGCCAAATGAGGTTTTGTCGGTCTTCCAGATCTTGAGTTCATCCATAGTGAAGGAGCGCTCATTAGCGGTATACGCCCCCACTCGGCAACCGATGTCGATATCGGTATTCTGGCCATACATCTGCGAAGGCTTCCAATTTTCGTGTCCTGCCAATGGTAGATACGTTACCGCCTTGCCGTCTACGAAAATCGCCATAAGCACTTTCGCGCCAGCCGCTGTCGCCAAAGAGGAAATACCGTCGGCATTCCACACAACGGCATAATGGTGCCAATCTGAAATATCTTCGCCAAGATATTTTGAATACGACACCCCTGCCCCATAGTTATCGGAAATCAACAAAACATCGCCAGGCATTGACGTGTACAATCCAGCTCCACCTGCGCCATTGTTTTTATTCCAGCTAAATTGAAACGCCGTTTCAAAGGCATCGTGACAATTAATGTAAAAGAACATTGGCGATCCATTCGAGAACGCCATGCCAGACGCAGCCTCGTTTAATTTTCCCCAGAACTCGACACAACCTTTCTCTTCAATCAAGCCCTTAGGCACATTGAACTGAGCGCCAGGTGTCTTCCGTGGCAAATAGTAGGCATTCCCGAACTTGCCCGAAACAATCTGTCCCGAGCCCAATGTGCCCGTACAGGCTCCGACCTCTGGCTTGGCCACCACATTCGTGGAATCAAACGAACAGTGAAACACCAGATCGGCCGAATCATCCTCTGGCAGAACCGCTCCGATCTCCTTCACCCCATATTGCTTGATGCCGTTCGGCGCCAGCGAAAGACCGGCTACATTGTTGGCATAGACGAGTTCGTCGCCGGCAAGTAGTGTATACCCCATCTTGCCAAGCACAAAACCAACAGCGGCGGAAGGCGTGGCAATTGCCCCACCATTCACCAGTGTCCTGTCTCCATTCTTCAACTCACCAGCGTTGGAAACCTCCAGCCCTGCGTCCTTGTCGGCATAGAGGAAACAAAGCGCGTTGAACACCTGCGTCTCCGTCAGCTCGTTGTGCGAGAACTCGATGCCGGCGTGCACGGTGGTGGCGGGAACTGTCTTCAACTCGAGTGGCAACAGTTCGCCGTCGGTGGCCAACACCTCGAACTTGAACGAAACAGAAGCTGCCGGGCAGTCCGCAGTCACTCGCCAGGAAACAGTGTGATCGACATTGGCGGCAATGGCATCGCCCAGATTGGCGCCAGTGCCATCCACAAAAGTCTGCGGACGAATCACCTTAGCAAAACTGCGCACGCCGTCCTCGAAGGCAAGCGCCCGAGTGCGTACAGTAGCCTTGTCGGAGTTCACTCGGTATACCACGTCCATCACCGAAGGATCGGTATTCCGAATCTTGGTAGACACCACGGTAACCGTAGGCACAGCAAACGCCACGTAGGCAAAACCAACCAACAACTCACAGAAAAACAAGCGCTTCATGACACCTCCTTAAATGAAAATCCTCACATGGTTTTCGAAACTATTATAACACTTCACAAAACCACAATCAATCGGTAAATCATCTGGAAACAAATCTTTGGGGCTCCGATCGAGTGGGCTGGGAGGTAATTGGGTCTTTGGGGGATTACACTGGCGCTCCTAATCTGTTATCGTACCGTGATGCGGCGGCGGACGTGGATGAGCGCAGGGTCGTCGTGACAACGCCCCGAGATCGTCAGCCAATAATGGCCAGGTTCCAATGGTTCCGTGAAACGATAGGTCACGTGGCCAAATTCAGATTCCAGCACTTCGCCAGAACATAGGCGCTCTCCCTTGTCATCCGCAACCCATACGCCTTCGTCTTCGGCGGTAGGGGTGATGGTTGGGAAATAGCCAATGGCCGTGAGTATGCGCTCATTGGCGGCGGCCATTTCATCAGTGGCTTCGAAGGGTGATTCCTGGATGTTCGTACCGATGTTCCATTTTGTCACTGCGGCGATGTTGACGGGCTTGAGGCATGCCGTTGCGTCTTTAAGTTTGCGGCCAGGCGTCATCTCGACGCTGAGCGAATTCGTGGCGGCGTCGTAGGGGGCGTTCGAGCTGGGAAGGCGTCCACGGAGCTTGAGGCCCACGGAAAAGCCGCCGAAGTCCAGCCGGTAGCCTTGCGCCACGCAGGCGGCGATGAACTCCGTAAGGCTGTCCACGTACATCGTAGTCATGGGTTCGGGCAGATGCATGTGTTCAGCGAAAAGACGCTTGGTCTCCTTTTCGCTGAGCACGGCGTTGTGCTGGAGCTGGCCTTGGTAGTAGGTTTTTCCCTCTGTGAGCTTTGATTTGCTGGTGGCGGCGATGAACCTGATTTCACATGGTGATTTCATTTGATTCTCCTGATATGTCTGGATGCTGGGTAGGGTACTTCTGGGTGTTGGGTAGCCGACCTTATGGAGTCGGGTACCTGGGTTGACGATGTCGGGTACCCGACTGGACTATTTCGGGTACCCGACTTGGCGAACTTGGGTACCCGAGATGAGGAGGTCGGGTACCCGAGTTGGCGTGGGTGTGGTTTGGAGGTGTCTTGCCTTCTTGCGTGACTTGAATGCACGAATTCAGCGTTTGTATTCGGTAATGATGGTTATATGCATGGTTTTCGAGGTTTTTGTAAACATTGGTGATTTTTCGTTCGCTTTTTATTCGCATTCCGTTCGCTGAGCATTCGCAATTGTTCGCTTTTTATGCGAATGAATGCGAATGTAGGGCGAAGGCTTTGCGAAAGAAAAGCGAATGTGAAGCGAGGTTAAGCAGCGTGTTTTAGTGTTATGATCACCTTTTTGCCACTTATATGATCTTCGTCGATCAAGTCGCACATGTGGAGCGTAAGCAGGATTCGCTGAAGAGTGCCTGCGTCCACATGCAAGTTCTTGAGCAAGGTCGAACGTTCCATTGAGCCACCATGTTTAATCATGAGACCAATCGTACGTTGTTTCAGACGATCAAAGGCCCCCTCCGCCACATTGAACTGGCTCTCGTAGAGCATCTTCTTCGTGACGTGCATGGCGAAGCGTGTGGCCCACTGCAGGGCAGGCACGCCAAGCTCTGGCTGCTCGGGATTCTCCGAGATCGCATAGAGGAGTGCGAGCTTCATGGCCTTCTCGTAGAGGCGGCAGTAAAGCGCGGCTGCCGTCCGCAAATCCGACTCGAAGAGGCGGCGGGCAATGGCGTCGGAGCCCGTGCGCAGTTCGGCGATCTTCAGCTTAGCCTCAGGCGATTCGGTCACTACGATGGGCTGCAGGATACCGCTTTCGGTGAATGCCTTTTCACGGGCGGCCATGGCTTTGGCCGTTGTCACGCATCGTTCGGGCAGGGGCTCGTTGCGCATTTCGCCAAGCGGACGAAACTCATCGGACTCGATGAACAGACAACGCCCCAGCAGGCCGTTCTCAAGGGCCTTCGACGTGAGGGAGGCATAGACGAACTTCGGAATGCCGGTGGCGAAGAGCGTGAGATGGGGCAGAGGTATGGTCTGGGCCTTGCACTGGCCTGCCTTGAGACGCATGGCATGGCCCGACTTCGCTTCCGAGAAGAAGCGCAGCACCATCTCGTTCAACTTGGAGGCGCGCGAATCGCCGCCACGCATGGCGGTGAGCAGCGAGTCGGCTTCGTCCGTTTGCAGCAGCAGCGAGGGACTGGCGGCGACCGCATCCTCCAGGCCTTCACCCGAGGCAATGGCATCGGGCACGGAGTCGAGGATGCCGACTGCGGCGGCTAGGCGCTTGTTGGTGACACGCGGCTCATCCTTGCCCATGCCTGTGGGGGCAAGGGCTGCAAGATAAAGATTTGTGTGTGCACCTCGGCTATCGACGTAGCTGCGTCCGGCAAGATGCGCAAGCATGGCAAGCGCACCGGCGAAGGCGAGCGGTTCGTTGGGGCGAGGGGCCACGGCCAGCGTATGGTCTTTGAGCTCATTGATGAAGCCCGGGACGGCGAGAAGCTCGTTGCTCATCGTGCCGGGGTCCTGGAAGTCCAGGGCGTTGTTGTCTTTGCTGGATGCCATTAGGCCATTCCTTGTGTTGGTGGGTGGGCCGGAAGAAAAAGACAAAAACAAAAAACGGCACCTCACGCGAAGTGTCGTTTAGCGGACAACGGGCCCGCAGTTCTGCCATTTCCGGCCAAAGGAGAAGATACAATGTCCCCCTTCACCCTTTTAATTAGGCCCACGTGTCGGACAAGAAGTTGCCTGAAAGGCAAGGTCGTGGTACGCAGATGCCGGCATATCGCACAATCTGCATCTGCTTTCGCGTGATTTCTGCCATTGTATTTTTTTCATTTTTCTTTTTACGGGACAGAAAATCGCCTTCAAACAGGTGGAAAATACGCCATATAATCTCAACTTTTCAGAGGGGTTACCGTAACATCTTACAATCCTGTCGTCTGAACAATAAGGCTGAAGTGCATGGCATCCGCTTTACGGCACAAGGTCGCTGTGGTATAATAGGGTCCAAGGAGAGTTCCATGCTAAAGAAGACGTTTTTCGGAGTGAGCCTGTTGATGGTCGTGCTGGCGGACGCCATTGTGCCCAGAGGGTGCGCCAAGCGTCCGGAACGTCCTTTGCCTCCTCCTCCTGAGCCGTCTGCCGTGGAGGAGAATGCCGCCCAGAAGCCGTCGCAGACGGCGGGTGCGCCGTTTTGGCGGATGTCACGAGTTGCGTCAAAGATGTGGCACGCATGAAGTTTCTCTCCCACATACACGCCAAGTTGGGCGACTTGTGGTGGTATGCCATATTGATGTTTGTCGCTCAGCGCTTCAGCGATGTAATCAACATGTTTGTGGGACTTTGGCTTGTGCCGCGTTATGTGCCAATGGAGGAATTGGGTGCGGTATTGCCGATTACGGCTCTTGTGGGATTTGTCGGACTGCCGCTTACCATCTTGGCGACACCCTTTCTCAAATTCGTGACACAATTTAATGACGGCGGCGAGAAGGGCATGGTGAAGGCCTTAATCCGCGATGCATTTCTGGGAACCATCGTCTTGGCATTTGCTATATTCCTTTTATCGTGGTTTGTAGCACCATTCTTCTTCGAACGTATGCGAGTGAAGACGGGAATGCTGGGCGCTTTAGTGTTGGGGGTCAGCATAGTAAACGCAAGCGGGATGATATTTGCCAATGCTGTTCAAGGAACTAAGCGATTTACGGCGTTAACTTGGTTTGCAGTACTTGGCGCACCTATCCGCCTGCTGGTGATGCTTCTGGCGATGCCATTCCGGGCCCTTTCGGGCTATGTAGTGGGACAAGGAGCCCCATGCTTGGTCTGCATGGTTGGCTCATTTTGGACATTGCGAGACTTCTTGTCGAGAGAGGTTCCGTGTGTGTCTTATTGGAAGAAATATGGGCATAGCATCATAATGTATACATTGCCCTTTGCGTTATGGACCATAATGACAACCATGTCTGGTTCTGTAGAAGCATTGGTCATTCGGCATAGGCTTTCAGACTTTGAGTCTGCAGGATACTACATTATTACACGGTTCTCTGATATAGCGGGATATCTAGGCTTTACGTTCTCGGGTTTGCTTTTCCCTATGGTTGCTTCAGAAAATGCATATAGCGAGGGGGCTCGGAGAATGCTCGTGCACTCGGTCATGGGAACATGTGTGTGTGGCTTGGCCTGTGTGGGGGCTCTGTATGTGTTTGGGGACCTTTTCCTGGAGTTGACTCCCTGTTGGAGTCCGTATAAGGCATTGGTTCCGCATATGACGGCACTCGCTTTCCATTCGACTGTCTGTATCTTGGTAACATGTCTTCTTGTCTATGAGATTGCGCAGGGACGTTTCCGTTTCCTTTGGTATGCAGTTCCAATCTTAGCGCTTAAGTGTCTGGTTCTTTATTCAGCGACAGGGTATAATTTCTTTGGCAGATGGCTTTCTGAGAAGACAATACACACCATAGCGCAGTTTAATCCTTGTCGCTTGTCTGTGATTATAGGCATTTTGCTGATCGCGCAGATGGCAATTCTGCTGGCGCTTTTGACGGACATGTTTGTTCTTAATGGTCGTCCCTCTGCTTTGAAGGAATCTAGTCTAAGATAGGTAATTCTAAAGAACTCCGAAGATTCAAGGTTGTGCTGATTGGTCTTTCGTTCTGGCGGCGTAATGACCAGCAAGGGAAAGTCATGTGGATTTTGAGAAATGAGTAAAGCACCCTATTTGCCGTTCGTCATTGCCTGTGGATTGGTTTTGTTGTTGCATATCATTTCATCTGCGTTTACTCCGTGGATGGATGAGGTACACATCGTCGAGATGGGGCGTCTCGCTGTTGGCTCTTGCACGGAGTCCATCCTTATTTCTCCGAATGGGATGTCTTCAGCGCCTCTCTATTACTTGGGACCCATGTGTCATGAGTTGGCGTTTCGGATGGGAGGGGTATATGCTGTGCGGATTCTGCCTGCACTGGCCCTTTGCCTTACGGCTATCTTTTTTCATCTTTGGATTGTGAGAAGTCGTCGTTTCCCAGAAGGATTGGCACTTGTATTTTCATTTGTGGTTCTTACGTTGCCGATCTTCGTGCAGTCTGTGCGCATGGTTCGCGTGGACATGGCGGTAATGGCAATTTGCTTTCTTATTCTTTTCCTGATTGACCGTCCGCATGATCAACGGAGTCGGCTGCGGCTTGTTGGGGCCTCTTTATTGGCTGCATCTTCGCCCTTCCTTTGGCCTTCGGCAGTCATGCTATTCCCTCTCTATTGGGCTATTTGGTTCTCGCGATTACGGGATGCCCGGCGGTCGTTGCCCGATTATGGTATTGACATTGGCGTGGGGGGGCTTGTGGCGTTGCTCACGGTTTCGGTGTTCCTCATTCCTGTGCGTGACCAGATTCCCCGTATGCTGGATGCGTTCAACGCCTATTTCAGTGGAGCTGGTGCCAGTTCCCCAGTCGGAAATGGCGCGGGTGTTTCCTGTTTGGAGATGATACGAGGGATGGTTGTTCTTGCCGTCAAAGAATCCACGCGCGCCCCGTTTTTCGTCTTGGTATTGCCTGTGGGGTTCGTCTGCATCTTGCGTCGTGCGCCGTTGATCTTCGGTGCCTATCTTGTTGCCTTGGGGATGGGGGTGCTAACGGGTCTCCACACGTTCCGCAATATCTTCCTCTTCCCCTATCTGCTCTTCTTTTTCTGTGAGGCGATCGTGTGGATTCTTCCGCGCTGGCCTTCCTGTGTACGCTGGTACTTGATCGGCGCGGTTGGCTATGGGTTTTTGCTTGGACCAGTTGCCTATGCTTTCTGGAGTAGACCTGAAAGACCAATCGAATCGTCCGCTTGTTCCATGTTGCCGGCTGGTACGCGCGTTGTGAGCTTGGATTATGCCGCGTATTACCTAGGACGCCAAAACCATTGGCACCTTATGGCTTACCCGCGTCCCTCGCAGATCGTGGAAGATCCTGCGCATTTGCTAAGGGAGTGTCAGGCTGTTGTCCTCCCGCCTATCTGCGACCATTATTGCGCCATTGAGGAATCATACACATTGTATGGGGGCTTGCGCTCACTCTGCCTCTCAGCGGCAAGGTATGATGCCGCCCAGGGGAAACGCTCATTCCTGGGGCAAATAGGCGAAGCATTCACCTACGACGATTTTCCGCAGGACACAAGAGACAAGCTTTTGTCGCGCCTTACGGAAATGGGCTTTTCTTTCTCGGGAGACGGTCGAATTGCTATGGCAGGCGGTATTTCCGCCAATGTCCATTAGTGCGCTGAAAGTCGAATGGCTTCCTGCAAAGGGATCTTCTGGCTGAGCCCCAACTCTTGGGAGACTCGTCGGATGTCGGGGAGATAGCAATTGGCTGCTCCGGGAACAGAGTCGTTCAAGACGCGTACTTTACTGGAGGACTTCAGCGTGTCGCGGACGAGAATGGCCAGATCGCGAATGGTGATTGCCTCGGCTGATCCGACATTATAGGGCCGGCTGGAAACACCATGCTCCAAAATGGTAAATAGCCATTCCACAAGATCGTCGGCGTATAAGTATGAACGAATCGGAGATCCGTCGCCCTTGATGATGATATCATGGCCCGCCAGGGCGTCCCTTATGAAATTCCCGATGGCGAAATGAGCCGTACGGTCGAGATGACGGCCCACGAAGGCAAAACAACGCGGCAGAAGGGTGTGGAGACCTGAGTCAGTCGCCATCTGTTCGGCGAGTAGTTTGGCCTGCCCATAGGCGGTGTAGGGATTCGAGTCGTCTGCTTCTGATATTGGGTGAGTGAATCCGCTGCCGTAAATTCCTCCCGAAGACACCATCATGAATCTGGCAGCACCACATTTTCTCGCTTGTCGAATGGCATTGGCCGTACCATCGAGAATGATCGAGCGCATTTCGTCGTCTGGCACGTCGATGCGGGCGGGGGTGGCCGCGTGAATAACGTAGTCAAAGTGAGTGCTTCCGAGGTCGAATGTCCGGACATCACCGAGGATCTGCTTGTCGGGATAGCCGTATTTGAGCCCATGGCGCGACAAAATGGTAAAATCGTATGGGCTAGAATTGCGTGAGAAATAGTCCAGAATGGATTTGCCAAAGAAGCCGGTACCACCAGTGATGAGGACCTTTTTAGATGTGGAGTAGTGTGTCATGGTATTCTGTATGAATTCCAGATTACGTACAAAATCCAAACACTTTTCTGATGCCCGTCCAAGGGCTTTGAAAGTGACATCTGAATTCGTAAAGAAACACCGCAAGAAGGGTTGTGCCGGCTAGAAGGCAAAGGATTGAATAAATATCCAAAAGGAAGGGTGCCTGCGCTACAAGGATGAGTTTCTGGAATCCGAGGACATTGTTTACAAAGTCTTTGAAAAAGAAAATTACTGTCCATATGATGATCCAATGGCCATAGCCGCCTAGGTTATCTTGTGTCTGACGTGAGGCTAGGTGAAAAGATAAATAGAAGCTGAGAGGCAATAAGTATTGCACGAAATTAATTCTGAATAGCAGTGCGAAAGAGAGAAACCAGGTGATGTGGAGGACAATGGCATGTTCAAAGATCGATCCTTTTCCTGATTTGTCGCAGAAACCTGGATAGAGGGATAATCCCGACAGGACTAAGGCAAACAGAAGAACAGCATTTTGCAAGAGTGCAGGGCCTGGGATGAAATACCAGATGTTACCGAGTTGAGTCTCAAAAGCGAGCATAGACAGCGTTCGCATATCTGACATGTCGCGCGTCGTTCGCATGTCGAAAGGGTTGTGCCCGATTGCCGAGCAGATCCCATAATAGAAAAGCAGGCCAAAGACAAAGGGGGTTAGTGTCCGCCAACGTCTTAACAGTGTGAACGGGACAAGGAAAAGGGGTACTACTAGTTTAGAAAGGAAGACTGCGACAAATGAAACGAGGGTGTGAATGATCCAACCTGCTTCGCGGATATACAGTCTCAGAAATACGGCCGCCATAAGCAGATAGAAAGTCTCGTCTTGCGCACCCATCCAGGATACGAGAAGGCAAAAAGGTGATCCAAGGTAAAGAATAATTGAACGATTGGCGATTTCGGGGGTGTAGAGCTCTTTGAGAGATTTATGAAAAAGTCCCATGGCTGCCATTTCGCACAGTGTCCATGGCAGGGCTATTGAGAGTGGATTGTTCCAGAGAAAAGACGACAGAGCCAATATATACGAGAACCCTAAATGATAACCTGTAAGGCAGGTAATACCAGGAACCAGATGGTCGTCGACAATCCATCGAGACATGGTGTACCATTCGGGAAGGTCTCCAGGGTAAGTGCCGCCAAGTCTGCAGAATACCCATAGGACAACCACACGGAGAAGATAATAGGCTATGAATGTTTTGACCCCGAGACGGTTCCACCAGTGTTTGGAAACATAAAGGGCCAGCGAGAAGACGCCCAAACTTCCAAGGTAACGCAAAAGAAGTGAGAGAAGAAATAGTTGCTTGTAGGTCATGGAAAATGGGTTTGTCGAATATTGACAGTATTTCGTCTTATGTCCTGACGATACCGAGGATTCACATATCGCCAAAATTTGATGCGAAGGCAAGCGCTCGATTTTCTGGTGGTAACACAGGCACTATAGGTATCCTTCTGCATGGTAAGATAGTGGGACTTCGGACGTCGGGATTGCGTAGAAATTAATTAAGAATTAAATCCGTCAAGTATTCCGTATCAACAGTTTTGTGGATGTGTCACATTAAAAAGTAACATCCAAAGGCTTTATGATCATATTTTCACGAAATTCATCCCTGGGCAAGAATGGGAACATGTCTTCCAGGGGGGCGGAAACCATGCGCCCATCCGGCAGTCTCTTGGAGGCAGCCTTAGGGCCAAGCACTTCAAATGGATCCAACATCACCTCAACAAGTACGGGACCCTGGGTCCCGAAAACCTTCGGCAATTTCGTGTCTAGTTCCTGGTTGTTTACGAGTCTGAAATAGGGGATGCCATAGGCAGCCGCAAGTTTCTCAAATGATGGCAGAATGACACCTGATGTCGGCTCGGCCCCTACGAACTTTCCGCCGAAGAATGCCTTCTGGGTCGTTTTGATCGAAAGATAGCCGTCATTGTTGTAGATGAAGAGCTTCATTGGCACCCGATAGGTGAGAAGCGTCTGCAACTCTTGAAGATTCATCTGAATGGAGCCGTCACCCTCCATGCAGATGAGAGTCGGAAGGGGGCTATGAGATGTTGAGGGTTGCGCAGCGAGGGTGCCGAACCAAGCGCCAATGGCTGCGGGGAGACCGTAGCCCATTGAGGCGCAGGCCTCGTTGGAGAACATCCGCATGCCTTTTCTGATGGGAATGGCCTGGAAGGTTGATGTGTAGGCGATACCGTTCGAGGTGACGAGCGTAACCGGATCCGACACATACTGCATGATCTTGCCAGGCAAAACATAACTTGATACGTAATCGGTACGTTTCCTGTGCTCCGAAAGCACGACGGGATACTTCGCCTTCATGCGGCGACAGTACGAAAGCCAGTCCTCCTGCGCCGGAAGCGACGGTAGAAGGGCATTCACCGCCCGCATGAATTCGCACGCATCGGCATTGATCTTGATGTCTGGACGGAAGGTCGGCTTGTTGAGCTCGTTCAGATCTACATCGACCATGATCTTTGTGGCTTCGCGGGCCACGGTGTCATAGGCGTAGCCGCAAATTCGAATTCCCATGCGAGTTCCAACTACAAGAAAGAGATCGGAATTTTGCATGATGAGATTCGCAGGGCGTTCACCCAAGATGCCTGGGCGTCCAAAGAAGAGAGGGTGGTCCGAGGGAATGAGATCAATGCCCGAAATCGATGTCAACACAGGAATGTTTAATGATTCGGCAAAGGACAGAAAGATTTCTTCTGCCTTGGCGTTGCGTACGCCAGAGCCTACAATCATGGCCGGTCGTTTTGCATTTCTAAGCAGATCCACCACCTGTTCTATTTGTGCCGACAGAATCGGTATTGTCACAGGTGGGGGCACTGGTGGCGTACAGGGGGGAAAGTCGCAGGGGGCGGCCTGAATGTCGAGTGGAACGTCAATCCAGACGGGTCCGGGGCGTCCCTCTTGGCAGATTCTCCAGGCATCGGATAGCGCCTGAGGCACTTCTTCCGCTGACATGACAATCTTTGCGTACTTCGTCATCGGCTTGACGGAGTCTACAATATTGTATTCTTGATCTCCTAACGAGCGAAGCTTGAGCTCGGGCGCCGCTGTTATCATCGTCGCCCGCTTTGTCTGACCAGAGATCACGACCATCGGTACGGAATCAAGCCAGGCGCCCATTACTCCGGTCAAGGCGTTTGTGCCCCCCGGCCCTGTCGTGACATTGACTACGCCCGGTTTTCCGCTGATGCGCGCATAGCCTTCGGCTGCCATGGCGCATGCTTGTTCATGCAGGTTACAGACATATTTGATGCGTGTTTCCTGGCCTAGGGCGTCATTGAGGTGCATCGCCCCCCCACCTGTCACCAGGAAAACATGATCGGTACCCCAATCCGCCAAAGTCTTCCATATATAGTCGGCGACTCTCATGCGCAGAATTCCCGAATCGTTTTGATCATGTAATCCAGTCGTGTGTCACCCATGCCTGGATAGAGGCCAATCCAGAACGAATCATTCATGATCTTGTCGGTATTGACGAGCGGCACGGCGATGCGATAGTCGACACCTTCATGCAACGATTCAAAGCATGGGTGCTTGGTGATGTTGCCGGCAAAAAGGTTGCGCGTCTGAATGTTTTTTGACTCCAGGTGCTTCGCCAGATCATTGCGCGTGAAGCCGGCCTTGGACGTCACTGTCATCAGGAAGCCAAACCAGCTCGGCTCGGACTCTGGGTAAGGACGGAATATCTCAATCTGGGGAAGGTCTATGAGACCATTATAGAGTCGCGCGTAATTGGCCTTGCGTTTCTCGACGAACGCGGGGACTTTTTCCAGCTGTGCACAACCGATGGCGGCCTGGAGATCGGTTGCCTTCAGGTTATAGCCGAAGTGCGAGTAGACATACTTGTGGTCATACCCTACGGGAAGTTTGCCAAATTGCTTTGTGAAGCGGCATCCGCACGTGTTGTCCTTGCCGGAAGGGCACCAGCAGTCGCGGCCCCAGTCGCGGATTGAAAGCGCTATTTTATTGAGAAGGGGGTTGCTGGTATAGACGGCCCCACCCTCGCCCATTGTCATATGATGCGGGGGGTAGAATGACGAAGTGCCGATGTCACCCCAGGTACCGGTCAACTTGCCTTCGTAAGTGGAACCCAGCGCATCGCAGTTGTCTTCGACAAGCCACAGGTTGTGCTTTTCGCAGAATGCCTTCACGGCATTGATGTTGAATGGATTTCCGAGCGAGTGGGCGAGCATTACAGCTCTTGTCTTGGGAGACCAGGCTTGCTCAAGTTGGGCGACGCAGATGTTGGCCGTTTCCAGCTCCACGTCCACGAAGACGGGTACCGCGCCATATTGGATAATGGGTGCAATGGTGGTGGGAAAGCCGGCGGCGACAGTGATGACTTCGTCGCCTCGTTTGATCTGGCGATCGCCAAGCAGAGGCGAGGTAAGCGTGGAGAAGGCGAGGAGATTGGCGGAGGAGCCCGAGTTCACCAGCAGGCAGAAACGCGTGCCAAGGTAATCGGCAAGGTCTTTTTCGAATTGGCGCGAATAGCGTCCATAGGTGAGCCAGAATTCAAGGGATGAGTCAACAAGATTGACTAGCTCCTGTTCGTTAAAGACGCGTCCCGCGTAATTGACTCGACTTTCCCCTGGCGAGAAGGAGGCATGTTGCTGGCGTTCATGTACCAGCCGATAATATTCGGCTGTCTTCGTGAGGATTTCTGCTTTGAGTTGGTCTGGAGTCATCATGGAGATAAAAAGTTATTTGACTTCCGTTTGGCAATAGCTGTTGATCTGTGCTTGGCATAAGGTTCGGGCCGACACATTTCCATATTTCCCCTTGTACCATTCGCTCGTTTCCCAAAGGGTGCGGTGGAAGTCCCAGCGCGGCCTCCAACCCAGAAGGCGAGTCGCTTTTCGGGAATTGAGCATCAGAAGTTTCGCTTCGTGAGGTGCTTGCGGATCTGTTCGGTCGATGACGTCAAATCCTCCTGTGGCAATTTGCAACTCACGCACGAGTTGGCCTACCGTCTTTACCGTGTCGCTGCGGGGACCGAAATTAAAGGCCTGGGCCAAGCTTGGATCGGCATATAGCTGCTCACCTAAAGTCAGGTACCCGCATAATGGCTCCAGCACATGTTGCCAGGGGCGTGTGGATGCAGTGTTGCGTACAATGAGCGGTTCATTGGCGAAAAACGCGCGCATGGTGTCCGGCACTATGCGGTCAGGCGCCCAATCGCCTCCGCCGATGACGTTGCCCGCTCGTGCGCTGGCAACACTTACAGAAGAATCGGAATGAGAGAAGAAACTCCTCCGGTAGCTTTGGATGACGATCTCGCAGGCGCCTTTGGAGGCGCTGTAGGGGTCACTGCCGCCGAGCGGTGCGTCTTCGGTGAAGGGCGTGCCGCTCTCATCATTCTCGTAGACTTTGTCGGTGGTGATGCAGATGATGGCGCAACGCTGGTCAGGCGTTTGCGCGGCACGTATCGCCTCAAGAAGATTGACGGTCCCCATGACATTCGCGTCAAATGTCTCGCGGGGGGTACGATAGGACTCACGTACGAGTGGCTGCGCGGCTAGATGGAAAATAATGTCGGCTTGAGTGGTCTTCACGACGCGTTTGAGAGTCATGAAATCGCGAATGTCACCAATTGTGTGTGTGGCCAGACGGCGTGCGAGCTGGAGTTGGTTGAACAGTGACGGAACTGTTGGTGGCTTGAGGGCGAAACCATGTACTTCGGCTCCTAGCATCAACAGCCATTCGCAGAGCCACGAGCCTTTGAAGCCGGTGTGCCCTGTGACAAGAACCCTTTTCCCTTTATAGCTGGCGAAATTCATTCGTTGTCACCAGACCTTCCAAGGGGCGTGTCCTTCGGCGTAAAGCCGTTCCAGTATGTCGTGCTCACGCATATTGTCCATACACTGCCAGAAGCCATGGTGCACGTAGCTCTTCAGTTCGCCCTCGGCTGCCAGTTTCTCCAGAGGTCCGCGCTCAAGAATGCAGGAGTCTCCTGTCAAATAGTTGAAGATTTCTGGGTTTAACACCATGTATCCGGCGTTGATGGGCGCAGCATCGGCAATTGACTTCTCGCGAAAGGCTCGCACGGAGTTGTTTTCTCCGATGTCCAGAAAGCCTTTCTGCTGTTCTGGAACGACCGCCGTTAAAGTCGCGATCTTTCCGTGTGATCGATGAAATTTCACGAGCTCCTGGATGTTGACATCACATACGCCATCGCCATAGGTCATCAGAAAAGGTTCGTTGCCGGTGTATTCTTTTATTCGGGCTAGGCGCCCTCCCGTCATTGTGGCGAGTCCCGTGTCTGCAATCGTCACTTTCCAGGGCTCGATATGGCTGTGGTGGACCGTAACAGACTCCCTGCCTGTCGTGAAGTCAAACGTCACATCGCTTTGGCGCAGGAAGTAATCCGCAAACCATTCCTTGATCATATGCTGCTTGTAACCGGCACAAATCACGAATTCACAGAATCCGTGGTGCGCATACGTCTTCATGATGTGCCAAAGAATCGGCATGCCACCGATTTCGACCATCGGTTTTGGCCGTTTGGCACTTTCCTCAGCAATGCGCGTTCCTGCACCGCCCGCCAATAAGACAACTTTCATGCCGATAATTATACCAAAATTTGGTATAATCTGCGTTGCAAAAATGGTGAATGCTTTCGTCAATCCATTCCAATCAATGCCGATCCGGTTCATTCTTGTTGGGGGCGTTAATTTCGCTTTCGGCTACGGCGTCTTTGTGTTCAGCTGGCTTTTGTTGGGAAACAAGTGGCCGGATTGGTTGATTGTCCTTGTCGCGACGGTGTTGGGCATCTCCGAGGCGTTTCTTGCGCACCGTTTTGTCACCTATAGGTCAAAGGGATGCTGGTGGCGTGAGTATCTGCGATTCTATCTTGTGTATGGCGTTCAAACTTTGGCCAATATGCTGGTCATAAGGGTGTTTGTCACCTTGTGGGGGTGGAACGCCTATGGTGTTCAACTGATCACGCTGATCGTAATGACCTTTGCCACATATTGGCTGCATAAAATCTATTCTTTTGGAGGCTGCCGCATATGAAACTGATCAGCATCGTCTCTCCCTGCTATAACGAAGCCGAGAATCTTTCCCTGTTGTACCGCCGTGTCACGGATGTGATGACGGGCTATCCACAGTACGACTACGAAATCATCTGGGCCGACAACGCTTCTACCGACAATTCCCGGGAGTTGATGCGACGTTTGGCGGCCGAAGACAAGCACCTCAAACTTATTTTCAATGCGGCAAACTTTGGCCAGATCCGTTCGCCGTATAACGCCCTGCTGGCGGCACACGGAGATGCTGTAGTGATGATGTGCGCGGACTTGCAGGAACCGCCTGAGGTGATTCCTGACTTTATTCGTGCATGGGAAGCTGGTGCCAAGGTTGTTTGTGGCGTCAAGCCCAAGAGCAAGGAGAATGTGTTGATGTTTGCCTTGCGCCGGTGCTACTATAAACTCATTAAAGCCTGTTCTGAGACGCCGCAGGTCGAGAATTTTACGGGGTTTGGCCTTTATGACCGTTGCGTGATTGAAGCCCTGCGGTGTTTTCATGAACCTTATCCCTATATGCGTGGCCTGGTGGCCGAGATTGGCTATAGACGGGTCGAGGTGCCCTATGTACAGCAACGGCGTGCTCATGGCCGGACGAAGAATAATTTTTTGTCCCTCTACGACTACGCCATGACGGGTTTTGTAAACCACACTAAGGCTCCACTTCGTCTGGCGGCTTTTACGGGGTTCCTATTGGCTGCCGTATCATTAGTGACCGCCTTGGCCTACTTTGTCTACAAGCTCACCTTTTGGAACGAGTTCTCTGTTGGTATTGCGCCATTGGTAATTGGGATCTTCTTCTTTTCGTCGGTTCAGCTCATTTTCATCGGCATTATCGGGGAATACATTGGTGCCATCTGGACGCAAGTCAAGAACAAGCCTTTGGTCATTGAAGAGGAAAGAATCAATTTTGATTAATTCTTTTTCTCATGAGTAGGGCGGTTAATATCTCGACCTTGAGACCTGTGCACAAACCTTGATTGAATAATTGGTGTTGTCGCCTTAGTTAATTGTCTCATTGATTTGCATCTAGGATTCATTATTAAGATGAAGATATCCGTCATCATACCTACTTATAACCGAGCGCAGATGGTTGCGGACTGTGTGGCCTCGGTGCTGGCGCAGAAGGGGGATTTTGACCTTGAGGTGATTGTCGTCGACGACTGTTCGCCGGATGACACGAAGGGGACGCTTCTCGCGCGTTTCGGGAATGAGGCGCGGGTTCGATACCTGCGCAATGAACACAATTCCTTCCAGGCTGTTTCGCGCAATCGGGGTGCCGCTGTCGCGTCGGGAGATTATCTCTTTTTCCTGGATGACGACAATCTGCTGCGCCCGGAATGTTTGGCGGAGCTGCTTATGGTCTTTGGGCGGCATCCTGATGCGGGGCTGGTGGCGCCGATGGCGGTGCATCGCCGTCCGGGTCAGGATGGACTGGTCTGGACGCTGGGCAGTGACTTCAAGCGCTGGACCTCGCAGCCCAAGGACGAATCCCCGAATCTGCCGCTGGCCGAGCTGCCTGCCTCGCCTGTGGATTGGCCCACGACCTACAGCCCCAATGCCTTTATGGTGCCCCGTGACGTCTTCGATGCAGTGGGGGGCTTCGATGAAGCCTATGTGCAGATCTTCGAGGAAAGCGATTTGGGCTGGCGCATTATGGAGACGAAGCGCACAGGTTGGATCTGCACACACGCCGTCACGGATCATTTGGGATTCCTGGAGCCGGGGTGTGTGCCGGCTTTGCGCCTCCTGGGCATCGAGAAGTCCTATCGCACTTTTTGTTTTGCGCGCAATCGTCTGCGGTTTGCCCGACGTCACTTCAGTTTCCTGCAGCGACTGTCCGTGGCCTGCGTCTTTGCGCCGCTTTCGGTCGCGTACTACGGCCTCGTGGCCCTGCGCAATCATCGTTTGGACATTGCCTGGGCCTATGCCAAGGGCACTTTAATCGGGATGGTGACACCATGAAAGTAATCGAGACGGACATTGCGGGCGTGAAGATCATTGAGCCCGACATCTTCCGCGATGCGCGAGGATATTTCTGCGAGACGTACAATGCCGAACGGTACAGGGCGGCGGGCATCACGGCGGAATTCATCCAGGACAATGAGAGCTGTTCGTCCCGTGGCGTTCTTCGGGGTCTGCATTGGCAGGCGGGCGCGCATTGTCAGGCCAAGCTGGTGCGCGTCATTCGCGGGGCGGTGTGGGATGTGGTGGTGGATATCCGCAAGGGCTCGCCTACCTTCGGCAAAAGCGTCAGCTGCGAGCTGACGGCCGAAAACGGGCGGCAGTTCTTCATTCCCCGCGGCTTTGCGCATGGCTTTGTGGTGCTGGAGGACAATACGCTCTTTTCCTACAAGTGCGACAATCTGTACTGTCCGGCCTCAGAGCGGGGCCTCAAGTATGATGATCCGGCGTTGGGCATTGTCTATCCCAACCCGGGCCGCGCCTTTCTGCTTTCCGAGAAAGACCTCAAGCATCCCTCTCTGGCTGACATTGAGCCGTGGGAGGCCTGACGGGGACTTGCCTGGGCGCCGAACAAGGGCGTCATTCTTTGCAGGAGAGGATCTTTCCGTCCTTCACCACGATATGTGATTTCGCGTAGGCCGCGATGTCGGGCTCGTGGGTGACGAGGATGATTGTCTTGCCCTGCTCATAGAGCTCCTGGAAGAGTTCCATGATCTGCACCGAGGTCGCCGAGTCGAGGTTGCCGGTCGGTTCGTCGGCCAGCAACACGGCCGGGTCGTTGGCCAGGGCGCGTGCCACGGCCACACGCTGGCGTTGGCCGCCCGAGAGCTCGGAGGGCAGATGTTTGAGGCGGTGGCCCATGCCCACGCGTTCCGCGAGCGCCTTGGCGCGTTCGGCGCGTTCACGGGGCGGGATCCCCAGATAGAACATCGGCATCTCGATGTTCTCGATTACCGTAAGCTGGGGGATAAGATGGAAGCTCTGGAACACGAAGCCCAGGTTCTTGAGACGGTGGTCGGAAAGCGCGTCATCCTCCATGGTGGCCGTGTTTTCGCCGTTGAGCCAATAAGCTCCCTCGGTGGGGCGGTCCAGGCACCCGAGAATGTTCAGCAGCGTGCTCTTGCCTGAGCCGGAAGGTCCCATGATTGCCCAGTATCCACCTTTGCGGATCGTAAAGGAGACGCCGTCCAGGGCTTTCACCGTCTCGTCGCCCACGAGATAATGGCGCTTGACGTTCTCAAGTTTGACGACTTCAGTTGCGGCAGGACTGGGCATGGCAAAGGCGGAGGGCAGAAGGGTTTTTATTGGGCCTTGGGGCGTTTGGACTTTTTGTCGGTCTGGGGCTTGCCCGCCTGAGGCTTCTCGGGAGAATTCTTCTGGTCGGAGGCGTCAGACTTGTCTTCCTTGACGGGCGGCGCCAGCATGACGACCTCGCCCGGCTTGAGGCCCTTGACAATATGGATCATGCGATTGTTGTCGAGGCCGGTCTCAACTTTGCGGGGCGTCCATTCGCTCCCATCCTGCACATAGACATAGGGCACGCCGTCGATGCGGGTCACGCACTGGATGGGGCAGTAGACGACCTTATCGTACGTCTCCTTGACAAGCTCCACGTCGCAGCTCATACCCGGACGCACAACGGCATCGCCGAAGTCGCACTCCAGTTCGCACTTGAACATCTTGAGGTCGGGGTTGAGGCGTGCGCTCTGGGCGTCTGGCAGGATGCCGATCTTCGTGAGGCGGGCCAGGAAGGTGCGATCGGGGAAGGCGTCGACCTTCACGTTCGCCATGATGCCGGTCTCGAGTTTGCTGAGGGACGATTCCGGCACCATGATCTCCACGATGAGGCCCTCGTCCAGCGGGATGTAGATGAGCTCCTGGCGCTGCACGGCCGACTCGCCGGCGGCGAGCGGATTCTCCCACCAGCGGCGGCGAGCAGTGGCGGCGTAGAGCACTACGCCATTGGTGGGGGCGAAGATCTTGGACTTGGAGATCTGGAACTCCAACTCGGCCAGACGGTTGGTGGCACGATAGTATTCATGAGAGCGCTGGACGATTTCCGTTTCGCCTTGGCGGATCTGGCTTTTGTTCTGCCACTTGACGCGCGCCAGCGCACGTGTGGCCTTGCGGAGCTCGGTTTCACATTTGGCGCGTTCCTGATGCACGGTGTAGTTGGTGAGCACGTTCATCTTCGTGCGGGCCATCTCAAGGTCGATCTGCTTGCGGCTGAGGGCCAACTCGTCGGCCTGCAGCTCGGTGCGGGTGAGGAATCCTTCCTTGGCGAGCTTCTGGCTCCACTCGAGCTTTTCGGCGGCACGCTGCATCTCCTCGTTGGCGAGGGCGATATCGGCCTCCTTTTGGCGGCGCTCCTGCGGGAAGTCGCCCTTTTCGTATTTCTCCAGCGCCATCTTCGCCAACGTGAGGGCGACTTCGCGTTCAAGGAGATTGGCCTCGCAATCGCCCTTGGTGACCTCCAGCTTCTCTTCGGCGATGATGAGATTGCCCTGGGCCGTGTTGACGGTGATTTCCTGGTCGTTGCGCTTTTCCACGAGCGTGGCGGAGTCGAACTCCACCAGCAGATCGCCGGCCTTGACGTTCACGCCGTCGTCGACAATGTAGAGGATTGTGTTGCGTCCTTCCAGCTCGGAGCGCAGGATCACCTTGTCGCGGCTCTGGACGGAGCCCGAAGATGAGATGCCGATCGTAAGCGGGCCTTCCAGGGCTGTAAAGGTCGGGATGGTGGCGTCCGTGCCCGCTTTGCCGCCCAACAGGAACGCGGCGGCGCCTGCGGCGGCCACCACGCCAACCAGCGCGATTTTGTATTTGAGTTTCACGTTGTCACTTGCCTTCCAGGGTTCCCATGGCGCTTCTCAGGGAGAGGTCGCTCAGCCGCCAGTCAATCACCGCGGAACAGAGCGCATTGCGTGCCGTGAGCATGGCGCTCTCGGCTTCGAGGATGTCACGCATCGAGCTGCGTCCGGACTGCATGAACAGGTCATTGGAGTCCACGCGCATCTGAGCGGTCTTGAGCGATTCGACCTTGTTTTCGTAAAGGGCCCGTGCAGCCACCAGGTCGCGGTAGCCGGCACGCACTTCGTTCTTCACGTCGTCTTCAGCCGCCTCGTAGGTACGCCGGCTCTGGTCCAGGGCGATGAGCGCCTTGCGGTAGGCGTTGCGCTCGCGGCGGCGATCCCAGGGGAAGTTGATCTTCATGCGGGCGAAAATGGATTCCGTGCCGCCATAGGGCTTGTGCTGCTTGCGTTCCTCGGCGATGTCGCCGCCGCCTTCGAACGTGACGTCGGCGCGCAGGGCGTCGGCGGCAACCTTCACGGCGCGTTCGCAGTCGAACACGTCGCCACGGGTCACGGCGAGATCGGCTCGCTGCAGCAGGGCCGCATTAAGGGCGTCGGATTCGACGGGAAACTCCGCGAGCGCATTGGGCTGGTTGGTGGCGAGATTGGCCATGCTCTGCTCAAGGCGCGTCAGTTCCTCGTCGCGCAGCGCAAGCGGGGAATCGGGCGCGAAGCCGAGCGTGATCTTAAAGGCGTCCAGCGCGTCCTCATAGCTTTGCTGCTTGGTGATGATCGTCTGACGTGCGGAGAGCAGGTCCGTCTTCGCCTGGTCGACCTGGATGCGGTCCATGCGGCCGGCCTTGAACATCATCTCGGCGCGTTCCCAGTTTTGCTCAAGGCGGCGGGCGTTGTCGTCGGAGTTGCGCCGGTTCTGCGCGTATTCCAGCACATTGTAGTAGGATTTGGTGATGGAGAGCGTGAGCGTCTGGCGGTAGCGGCTGAAAGTGAGAAGGGCGTACACAAGGTCGCGCTCGGCCTGGGTGAGCGGCTCGCGCACGATGTCGCGGCCTGCACCACGCAGTAGGGGAATCGTCACCGTGAAGTCGCCTGTGAGCCCCAGGCTGTGCCAGTCGTCGCGCAGCATCCGCACCACGTCCACTGCCAGGTTGCCGGCGAGGGTTGTGCCGTTCTCAAGCTTTCGCGAGGCGCCGGCGCCCGCTTGTGCCGAGTTCTTGTAGATCTCCGGCTCGCCGGTCAAGGCGCCCAGAAGGAATCCCGTGAACTTGGTGTCGAAGGCGTAGCTCTCGGTGTCCAGCGCGAGCGCCTTGAGATAGACGGTCTCCTTGAGCGTCTGGTATTTGCGGTTGTTGCGGGCACCGACCTGGAGCGCATCCTCCAATGACAGGCGCACAAGGCCATTCGTGTCGGGCGCGAGCGGATCCACCCCGTCGATCTTGGGGAAGACGGCATTGGTGACGCCTTGACGTACGGCTTCCAGCGCGATCTTGAGCGTCAGTGCGTCAACGGGGCGGGCGATCTCGAAAGTGTTGGTTGAGCCCGTCTGCTTCTGCCAATAGTATGTGGCCAACGAGCGGGCCGTTTCTTCTGCCTCGCGCTCGGCCTTCTCCGGCGTAAGACAGCCGACCAGGCAGGCCAGGGCACAGGCCAATCCACAGACGGGAAGGATTTTGTCATTCTTTAGGCAAAACATTGGCGATTATTCTACCTTATTTAGCGCGCGCGCACAAGGACAAAATTTTTTCAAATTCCCTCTTGCAAGCTGTCTGAGAGTGTGATACAATATGCGGCGTTTTCGACAAGCGAGCTTAACTCAGTTGGTAGAGTGCCACCTTGCCAAGGTGGTTGTCGAGGGTTCGAGTCCCTTAGCTCGCTCCATTAGAAAACAGTGAATGGGGGCGTAGCTCAGCTGGTAGAGCAAGTGACTCTTAATCACTGGGTCCAGGGTTCGAATCCCTGCGCCCCTACCATTCAAAGCTTCTATCGTGGCTAGGTAGCTCAGTTGGTAGAGCAGAGGACTGAAAATCCTCGTGTCGCCGGTTCGATCCCGGCCTTGGCCACCAAATCCTATGACAAACTCGGAGACATCCGAGTTTTTTTTGTTTGTACGCTGTTGGGGTGCGTTGGGGCGTGTTGCAGGTGCTCAAGTTTGAATTGGTGTGATCTGCGACTTCCATTTGGCATGGGTCTTTGTTAGAATATGGTTGCGTATTCCCATGTACAGCTAGGAGCAGTTTCATGGCCAAGGGCGACACAAAGGCAGAAGTCAAGAAGCAGGGCACGTTTTCGCGTGCCTACCATTCGATTCGCACACGGTACTCCCTGGCCACGGCGATTTTCCTCCTGACCATCCTCGCCATGTTCTATGTGGGCGGACGCATTGTGCTGGTGCATTTCCTGCGCGACACGGAGACGCTGGTGCAGGGCATTGGCACGAACATCTCGCGTCTCGTCAATCGCGATGCCGATCGCATGGGTCGAATCGCCGCCCAGGGGGCTGCGAAGTACGATGCGGCGGTGGAGGCCGCCCGCAAGCATGACATGGCCACATTGCTTGACGAGGCCTTTGGGCTCGACATTTCGCTAGTGGTGCGCCTTGACGATCAGGGCGCTGCCCTCGAGGGGCGAGTTACGGGCACCAAGGGAAATTCCTCTCAGCCCGTTTCGAGTCCCGACCTTGCCGCCTATGCCCTGAACTTCGCCGAATGGGCGCGTACGGCAGACCAAGGCAATGTCACACGTGCGGCTGGCATTCTCTCGGTGGGTGGGCGCACGCATTATGGTGCCCTGGCCCGCTGTCGCACGGGCGGATTCCTGTTGCTGGCAACGCCTTTTGACATGAAGTCCTTCGCCTTGCGCATGAATGAAGGGCTGTCGGGCATGGAAATACGCCTGACCACAGCCGACCAGAAGACTTCCGCCGACCTTCCAGTGGTGATGCGGCCTTCGCCCCGTGCCGCCCCTGCCAGTACCTCCAGTTACGGTATCGTCCCAATGGTCTCGGAGGCCATCAACTTCTATTCCGGCGGCTTTTGGGAATTCAACACGCGTCCCATGGAAGCCGCGTTCACCGTGCGTGACATTGCGGGCAATCCCGTGTCCATGATTGCCGTGTCGTTGCCGCGTTCGCTATCCAACGTGACCACGTCGGCGATGAGCCGGCTCACGTTCTTCATCGCCATGGCGGGCATCATCCTCATTTTGCCGATTTTCTGGTTCCAGAGCCACATTCTGCTCAATCCGCTCACGCGGATGATTGAGAGCATACGCAGCATCGGGGAACATCACGACGACACCGACTGCCCGCGGCTGGTCTGGACGGGGAAGGACGAATTCGCGCAGCTGGCCATTTCCGTGAACAGCATGCTGGAGACGCTTTCCCGCCGTGCCGTGACCGTGGCCCAGAGCGAATCGCGTCTGAAGGCGTTGCTTGCCAACCTGCCGGACGGACTTGTGGTCTTTGATCGCCGCCATCTTGTCGTGGCCGTGACGAAGCAGCCGGATGGCGTCAAGCCCGTGCCCGGGATTGTCGAAGGCTGTCCGCTGAACGCCTCCGCCTATGAGGATGATGCGAGCCGGAAGCTTGGCCACGCCCTGGATGGCGTCTTGGCCGACGGCAAGAGCCGCAGCCTGAACCTCAACACGTCGGAGGAGGCCGGTGAACGCCGATCCTTCGAGTTGCGCCTTGCGCGCATGGATGAATTCTTCGTTCTCTCCTCCATCCGCGACGTCACTGCCGAGCAGGCCGAACACGATCTGCGCGTTGCCGCCGAGGGCAGTCTTGCGCGTCTGCGCAAGCAGGAATCCCTGTCTCTCCTTGCCGCCGGCATTGCGCATGACGTCAACAACGTTCTCGCGGTCGTGCTGAACACGATGGAGATAACCTGGATGGATGAAAAAGATCCGCTGATCACCTCGGCTCTGGACACCATTCGCGACGCCGTCAAGCGCGGTACCGGCATGATGCGCGAACTAATGACCTTTGCGGGGGAGACCAAGATCAATCTTCGTCGGTGCGACCCCGCCGAACTCATCAACGCCGTCAGCCGTCTGGCCGCGGGCCCCTTGGGTGACAAGGTGTCCATCAACTATGTGCTGCCGGAAGGGCTTCCTGCCATTGACGCCGACCCCGACCAGTTCTGGCGCATCTTCTTCAACCTTGCGAAGAATGCAGCCGAGGCGATGAATGGGCAGCCAGGCGAGATCGCCGTCTCTGCCGACGTATTTGAGATGACGTCCGAGCTTGCTCCGTCGTTCACTGGTTCGCGCGCGTTGAAGCCCGGGCCCGGTGTGCTGTTCTGGGTGTCGGACAATGGTCCGGGCATTCCGCCAGAGGTCCAGAAGCGCATCTTTGATCCGTATGTCTCCACGAAGGCCACGGGACATGGCCTTGGCCTGGCTATTGTCGCATCCATTGTGGCCGCGCATGGCGGTGGCATTTCCGTTCAGTCCGATCCGGCCGGGGGAACGACCTTCTCCATATTCATTCCCGAGTCCAAGCTTTCGGCGGACATCGAAGTGCCTGCCGCCGCCGATACGGGGAATACGGTGACGGGAGATGTGCTGGTGGTGGATGACGACAAGGGGATCCTCATGACCTCGCAGATTTTGCTCAAGGCCCTTGGACATGTCGCACATGCCGCCGCTGATCCCGATACGGCGCTAGATGCCTTCCGCCGTTTCGCTCCGCGCCTTTCCTGCGTGATCCTGGATGCAAACCTCGCCAACTTCGATTCCGTGCACCTGTTGCGCGCATTGCGTCTCGCTGATGCCCGAGTACCCGTCATTGTGTCCTCCGGCGCTACCGCAGAGACGACAGCTGATATGTTCAAGGCACAGCCGTACAACGGTTTCCTGGCGAAGCCCTATACATTGGCCGAGATGAAGGCCGCGTTGGCCAAGTACGGCCGAGCCACGGCATGACGTCGGGCCCAATGCCGAAGCCGCGCAAAGTGCGTTTCCTGTTAAGTGTGTCACCTTGACAGACGAGAAGGAAATGTGCTACTATTCCCCCTTATGTTTCCACATGGTGCAAAGATTCTTGTTGACGTGATTCCCTTCGACGGAGGTCGATCGGGAATCTCCCAATATGCACTCAACGTGGTACGCGCGCTGGCGGCGGCAGGGCATGATCTCACGCTGGTGACCGAACCTGGGGTCGCCGCGGAATTCTTTCCCGGCATGAAGGCCCTAGAGGCTCCGAAGTGGACGCGGCGCGCCGTCTTCTCGATGTTCTGGCATCTGTTTGCGTTACCGAGGCTTATCCGCAGGACGGGGTGTCATGCGATGCTGATACTGGCGGCGAATCGGCGTGCCCTATGGCGTTGCCCGTTGCCTACGGTAGGCGTGGTACATGACCTGTCGCAGTATCATGTGGCGGCGAAATATGATGCCTTCCGGATGTTCTACATCAAACGGGTATTGCCGCACTATGTGCGCAGGATGCATCGGGTGGTGGCCATATCCAAGTCTACGGCTGCCGACTTGGTGAAGCACTGGGGCATTCCCGAGACCAAGATTTCGGTGGTCTATGATGGCTTCACGCCGCCGACATCAATTCAGGCCGCGAATGCGACGGCGGACATTGCACGCCGTTCGATTCTCTACATTTCGCGGTTGGAGCATCCCGGCAAGAACCATGTCGGACTCATTGAGGCCTATGGCAAATTGCCGCGGGATCTGGCGGAAAAGCATCCGTTGGTGCTGGCGGGAGGCGATTGGAACGGCAGCGAGGCCGTACATGCGGCGGTGGCGCAGTCCCCCTATCGGGATTTCATTCGCCTGGCGGGATTTGTCCCGACTGCCGATCTGCCGCGTCTTTGGGCCGAAGCGGCGGTCTATGTATTTCCTTCGCGGTTCGAGGGCTTCGGGCTTTCGTTGCTGGAGGCCATGGCGGTAGGCGTGCCGACGGCCTGCTCGTGCACCAGTTCCCTCGGCGAACTTGGAGAAGGGGTGGCGGAGCTTTTCGATCCCGAGTATTCTGATGCCATCGCCGCGGCCCTGGTGAAGCTGCTGACCTCCGACAACACTGCGCGAATCGCCGCCGGCAAGGCGCGTGCGGCGGAATTCTCCTGGGCGCGCTGCGCACAGGGTCTCCTGGACGCGTTCCCGAAGGCCGAGGTGTTTGGCGTGCCGATTCACTGCGAGACCATGGAGACGGCGGTTCAGCAGATTGCACAGGCCCGTGACACGGCGCATCCGCATTTCTTTTCCTTCGTGAATGCACATTGCCTGAATCTGGCCTATTCGGATGGCGACTACGTGGAGGTGCTCAAGAGGTGTGACCGCGTATGGCCTGACGGTACGGGGGTGCGAATGGCTGGGCGGCGGTATGGGTTCCCGGTGCCGGCCAATGTCAACGGAACGGATCTCTTCCCGTTGCTTTCTGGGCGTGTTTTCCTATATGGTGCGGGTCCTGGCGTAGCGGAACGGGCGGCGGCGAATATCAAGAAAGCGCATCCGCAGATGGAGGTTGTGGGCACGGCAGACGGTTATGGGGATGAGCGTGCAGCCATAAGCACCATCAATCGTGTCGAGCCGGATGTCTTGCTTGTTGCCCGTGGGGTGCCGCTGCAGGAGAAGTGGATTGCCGCGCACCTTCACGAACTGCGGTGTGGCGCGGTTCTTGCGGTCGGTGGTTTGTTGGACTTCGTCTCGGGGCGTATACCTCGGGCGCCACATTGGATGCGGTGTTTGGGAATCGAGTGGCTGTATAGGCTCAAATGTGAACCTATACGCATGTTCCGCCGCTATGTAATCGGTAATCCGCTGTTTCTCTGGCGTCTGCGGCAAAGAAGCGGGGCCAGAAATTAAAGGTCTTTGGTATTTTGTGTGAAAATGTCCTTTTTAGGGAGTGAAACGCAGGCTTGATTGTTCACAAGACTGAACAACGAGCTTCGTTGACTTCCGGGGTGATAAATGCTACAATGTTTCCTCATTGCATTTCGCATAAAATGACAATTATCGGCAAAATGATGGCTAGAGTTCACATATGATCTGTCTGTGTGCAAGAGCATCTGTTAGGTTGGCCTACACCCTTGGGGGGTGGGGCGTGTTGGTGTTGCTTTTGCTCTCGGTTGGCTTGACATCGGGGTGCTCGTCACCGCAGCCGTTCAAGAAACAGGAAAGCTGGCTCATCCGCGAAAATGCACGGCCGCATTATTTTGCCCTTTACGATATTTTCTACCTGTCGCCGTCGAACTATGTGGGGACGGGCGACTTCCCCTATGCGGCGCACGGAAAGGCGTTGGAGGAGACGGTGAACCAGTTTGGCGTGCATACGCGCGTTTTTGCGCCGATTTATCATGATGCAAGGGATGTCGAAGAGGCGTTTGAATATTATCTCGACATGTACCACGGTAATGGATTGCCGTGGCCCATTAACGAAGATGACCGTCCTTTTGTCTTCATTGGAGAAGGTGAGGGGGCGAAGTTACTGTCTGATTTCGAGCAAAGCCAGCTGCGAAGGCTACGGCGAAAGGGTTTTCTCGGAGGATGGTATTCTCCCGAAACGAAGGGTGGGTTCGTCACGGATATATTGGCGCGCGAGGTGACCGATGCTGTGCGGGCTGAGGTCTACAAAAGGACGTGGGGGCGGGATGTCCAATAAACCCCAAGACGAGCTTGAGGTTCTGGCGCAGGAGCTGGCGGCCCGAACGGGCGGCAATTGGCGTAGCGTCTGGCGCGCGCGTGCGTGGCATTTTACGGTCTGGTGTGCCTATGCCGTGAAGCGCAGCCTTGATGTTGTGGTGGCTGTTCTGGCCATTCTGATGCTTTCGCCGGTTTTTGTCGGTACCTATCTGGCGATCCGCCTGACGTCGCGCGGGCCGGCGTTCTTCTCGCAGACACGTGTCGGGCGTGATGGTCGGCATTTTGCCTTCTACAAGTTCCGTTCGATGTACATTGACGCCGAGCAGCGAAAGGACGAGTTGCTGGCGCAGAACGAATCGAAGGACGGGGTGATCTTCAAGATGAAGAATGATCCACGCATTACCCCGGTGGGGCGAATCATCCGGAAATTCTCCATAGACGAACTCCCGCAGCTCTGGAATGTGTTGAAGGGTGACATGACGCTTGTGGGGCCGCGCCCTCCCGTTCCGCGCGAAGTTGCGCTTTATTCGCTTGAGGAGCGCAAGCGGCTGAACGTGATTCCCGGTATTACGTGCCTTTGGCAGGTTTCGGGACGCAGTGACATTCCGTTCCAGGAGCAGGTGCGTCTGGACAAGGAGTACATCCGCACGCATGGTGTGTGGAATGACCTCAAGATTCTGCTCCGGACGATCCCGGCGATCATCTCGGGAAGGGGGGCATATTGAAGGCGATCATCATTCCATATGCCGAGCGCGAGAAATGCTGGTGGGCGGATGAGTTTTTCCCTGGGCGCAGTCTGGCGTCGCTGCCGGTTTGCGGGAAGCCGATTCTGGAGTATCAGCTGGACGAATGCGCGAAGGCGGGTGCCGAGGAGGTACTTGTCCTGGACTGGGGCTATGACGTCGCATTCGCGAATCGACTGGGGAATGGTTCGCGCTGGGGACTCAAGTTGACCTACACAGGAGCGGATGCAGGCACTACGCGTGAGAGCCAGATCAGCCGCCATGCGGGCTTCGTGGGGGCTGCCGATGTGAAGCTTATCCTCGAAAACTGCGTAGGGCCTCATAAGATCGATTCGCTGGCCTCGTATTTTGCCGCCAATCTGGCGGTTCTCAACAATCCTGGAGACTTGGTTCTGCCTGGTTATTCGGCTGAAGCGGGTGTCTACGCCGGCATGAATGTGGTGATGCGGCCTGGGGTTGAGGTCGTGGCTCCGGTGGTGTTAGGCGACAATGTGCGCCTGGAACGCGGTGTGCACATATCGGGTGGCGTGGTCCTGGGCGAAGGTGCGATTGTGGACCGCCACACACGGCTCTCCCGAAGTGTCATCTTCAACGACACCTATCTTGGGGCCAACATGGATGTCGAGGGGAAGATTGTGGTGGGGCGCCGGGTCATCGACCCCGAGGCGGGCGTGTTTGTCGACCTCGAAGATGCGGGATTGTCCTCCGATCTCGAGAATGTGGCTGAGAAACCTTTGCCGGCGACTTTGGCGGACCTGAAGGAACGCCATTACACGGGCATTGGCGACCGAGTGGCGGATGCGCGCCTGGCCGAGGTCCTGGCGCTTATCGCCAAAGACGTCGCGGCGATCAATCTGCCGAAGCTTCTTGGCGTTTATCTGGGCGGCGGCTATGGCCGTGGGGAAGGCGGAAGCCCCGTCTACAACGACCTGGATTTCTTTGTCCTGTCGGATAATGCGAGCGAACAGGAGAAGGACGACAGTGCGGTGGCGCTTGACGTGGTGGCCATGCCCTATGCGCCACAGTTCTACGAGGGCTTTCACGCCGACTGCTGCCGCGCGAGGAATGTACGGGACTTCCGCAAGGATGAGGATCGTGTCATGATCCAGGAGTTCTTGCGTGGGTTCGTGCCGATCTTCGGAAGTGCCGAGTCACTGTTGTTTCTGCGTCGGCATGAACCATCGGAGCTACCGCTGACGGAAGCCACGCGTTACCTCGTGAATCGTGGCATGGGCCTGTTGCTGTCCCGTCGAAGCGGTGAGTCCGAGTTCACAAAAGTCAATGTCAACAAGGCCGTGCTGGGCGCCGGAGACGCCATGCTGATTTCGGAGGGGCGCTATGCCTGGGATGTGCGCGAGCGGGACAAGGCGTTGAACAATGCCCTCTACAGTCGCGCAGTCGCCTTTAAGCTCCACCCTGTAGGCAATGTCGCTAGCTGGGAAGAGGCTGCTCACATGTGGATGGATACTGTGGATCGCATTCTGGCGACGCGGGCGAAGGATGCCATGCGCCGGACGCCGCGCAATGTGCTGCGCTGGCTCAAGCGGCGGCGTACGATTGGCGACCCCGCAACGTTTGGGATGGATGCCCTGACGCGCATTCTCCTGCCGATGCGTGGACTGCTGGCAGAAGGACGCGGCGGGCGACCGATTCCCTCCGAGATGATGAAGGACTGGGAGGTCTTCAATTGATGGAAGAGCTCGATGAACGCGAAGCTGAGCTTCGCCAGATGCAGAAGCTGAAAGAGTTTCGCGTCCAGGCCTTGACGGCTTTGGCTCGGTGGTGGTGGGTTGCGATTGCCGTCATGGTGCCCGTGTCGGCGGCGCTGGCGTTGGTCATTCACTGGAAGACCTCAAAAGATCCGATGCGGTGTGAGGCGTTGACCAACCTGGCGTTTTATCCCAAGAAGTCCGGCAACATCCGTGAGATGGATGATGCGCAGGTGCTGCGCGTCCTTACGCGGCGCACATTGCTGGCGAAAGTGGCGGAGTCGTTGGGCCTCGGGGTTGGTGGCGTTGACATGCTGCGGGAGTCCTTTGAGATCTGGCAGGATGCCAAGAACCGGAACTTCTTCGCCGTCAAGGCTTACGCGCCCACCGAAGCTGAGGCCATTCTTCGCGTGAATGCCTTTGCCGATGCCGCCATTGCCGAGTATCGGGCCTTTCGCACTGAGGATTTGCGCGGCTGGCGGGAGTCGTTGGAACGGCGTAAAGCTGAGATTTCCAATGAAGAGCGGAAGATCGAGGCCGAAGAAGATGCGCTCAGCAAGGAGCTGGGGATTGTGCGCCCGGTGGAGGAGGTCTCGCGCCTCATGCGCCAGGTTGCGGATAAGCGGACTGCGCTCGTAGATTCCGCCGTCAAGGTCGGTGAAGCCGAGTCGTTGGTCAAGAGCCTCAAGGAGCAGCTCAACGGGATAGACACGGCGATTCTTGACGAGGCCGATGCCGTGAAGAAGTTCACTGACATGCTGGCGGAGGATGACGAGCAGATCGAGAAGTTGAGTCGGCTGTACACCGAAGAGAATCCGCGCCTGAAGAATTACCTTATTGAACGGCGTGAGATACAGGCCCGCTACGATGCGTTTCTGGCGCGGTTTGGCGTGAAGAAGGGCCAAACCGTCAATCTGACGCGCTTGGATGTGATTGCCACGCAGGCGCGGAGCGCCCAGCGTGAGCTGGAGCATCAGCGGACCATGCAGCAGGCAATCAAGGCCGAGGTTGAGCGCAGTCAGGCGCGCATTGAGACCTTGTCAAAGATACTGCCGCGGTATGAAGGACTCAAGAATCGTCGCGATGGTCTGCAGACGGCACGGCAGTCCATCGAGGATACCGATGCGTCCGTGCGTTACCTAGAGGCGTCGGTCAAGACCGAATTCTACCAGCTGGAACAGGCGATGACGGCAGCTCAGAAAGGCGATTTCTCCAAGAAAAAACTGATGGTCATTGTTGCTGGTGGTGGCGCCCTTGGCGGCTTGGCGCTGTTCCTGGCTTTGCTGCTGGAGGTCACTTTTGGCAAAATCCGGGGACGTGCCGAATTGGCGGCGACGGCGGATGTCACGATGTTGGGCGTGGCCGGGAAAAATGCTGACAATCTGGACGATGTCTTTTTGCGGTTCAATGAGGCCGTTGGCGGCAAGAAAGTGCTCTTTCTGGCGCCCTTGTCGGGAGCCGAGGTCCCCGCATCCCTCATGGACGCATTCTCCCTTCAGTGTTCCTTGGGAGGGCTGAAGACCCTCTTCCTGGAGGCGCGGAATGCCGCAAATTGTCCCGAGGATCCTGATGCCGTGCAGTTTGCGACTGTTTCCTATCGCGGGGATCATGGGGTGGTGCCAGTCGCTGATCTGAAGCGGCTTTCCGTGGGGGAGTTGGCGATGCTGGAGGCCGATCTCAAGATACTGCAGAGCGATTTTGACTTGATTGTGATAACGCTGGCCACGGGAGGGCATGCGCGGGATATGGTGTTTCGGCAACTCATGAAACTGAGCTCGGCCACGCTGGCGCTGGTGGGCATTCGCAGCACGGCACGAACGGAATTCCGCCAAGTGGTCGAGATGGGGATGAAGGAGTCCCGTCCGGTCTTGGCGTTGGGGCTGGTGCGCACGCTGATCGCCCTTTGCTTTCTGCCGGTTCTGTTGGGCGGCTGCTATTTCAATCGCTTGACCAACAACTACGAGCAGTACCCTGATCTGGAGGATGTGGGTAATGGCGTGGTTGAGGAGACCCGTCTGGATGAAGCTGAGCGCAGGGAACAGGAGGCGTTTCTGCTCAAATTGGAACAGGAGCCGCCAGAGGCTTTCCGCATCAATGCCGGCGACCAGGTGAATCTGGTGGTGTATGACCATCCGGACATCTCCGGGCTCACGACCGTGACACCCGATGGCTACATCGGAATCGTCTTTCTGGGGCAGGTCAAGGTGGCGGGGTTGACGCTTGGCGAGGCGGCCAAGAAAATTGAGGATGGTTTGGGCCGATACATCAAGAAACCCGCCGTGGGCCTCACGCCAATGACCATATCCTCGCAGTCGGTCTCGGTTTTCGGCGGTGTCATGAAGCCAGGCATCTACACCATTTCCAGCGAGATGCGTCTGGCGGATCTCTATGCGAAGGCAGGGGGCTCCGGTGTGCGCCGAATTGACGGACAGGATCTTGACGTCGCCGATCTGACGCATTCCTATCTTTTCCGCAAGGGATATGAGAACGCCTTGCCCATCGATTTTGAGCGTGCCATCAATGGCAGCGCCCCACTCCACAACGTGCGCCTGAAGAAGGATGACCGCATTGTGGTCGGCACGCGCACGGAGGCTTTCGTGACGGTGATCGGGCATATCAAGTCGCCGCACACAAAGCTCTGGAATCCCAATCTGAATCTCATGGAGGTCTTGACGAGCGCGGGATGGCTGGAGGAGACCTATTGGCCGAACGTGATCATCATTCGTGGCGGCGTGGCGGATCCGCACCTCTACAAGGTTGATGTCGACGCGATTCTCGCGGGCAAGCGGCCGAATGTGCGCTTGGCGTCAGGCGACATCGTGTACATCCCCCACGACAACATCTCGGAGTACAACGTTTTCGTGCGCAAGCTGATGCCGACAGGGCAGCTCTTCAATATGCTGGCCTCGCCGTTCACCACCTGGAACAATTTCCAGAACACGAACCGAGGTCACTGACATGAAGGTTGTGGCGGTATTGGCGGCCGTCGTGCTGATGGTAATCGTGGGCCTTGCCGCCGGCGTCAACCGAAAGGTGCTTCGCTGGCTCGCGCTGGCAATACCCTTGCCGATGATGAAATGGCCCTCGCTGGCGGTAATGCTCTTCTCGGCCGAACTCTATCGTGGTACGGCGCGGGGCATGGAGGTCGCCTTGCCATATCTGTTGTCGTTCGCCGTGCTTCTGGCGTTGTCGTTTCGGCGGAAGAACGGAAAGTTCTTTCCCGACAAGGGGGCGTTCTTCTTCTTTCTTTATTGGTTCTTCTCGTTGCCGTCGCTGATGAATTGCCACCCAGATCTGGATCCGGGGCTTAATCAGACGGGCTATATGTACGCCTGGTACGAAATCTGGAAAGTTCCCATGATGTTCATGGTCTATAAGGCCATACGCGGCTATTGTCGTTTCACGGATGACGTGGATGCTCCGTTGATTGGCATGGGCGTGGTTGCGATCGTCAATTTCCTGGAAGTCGTCAAGCAGCATTTCATCATCCACGTGGCACAGGCACGCGGACTCTTTGCGCATCAAAACTCCATGGCCATGTGGGCCCTGCTGGCGGGGACACTGTTCTTTTCGGCCTATCTGAACAGGTCTAAATCCGGTCTTTGGCGGTTTTACGCGTTTTGTTTTCTGGCGGGCTCCGCCGCCTGCATGCGCACGTATTCCCGCGGTGCGATGGCCTGCTTGCCCGTCGCCTGTTTTGTGGTTGCGGCCGTCTCCTTTGTCAGGAACTTCAATTTCCGCATGACGAGCCGTTTGATTCCGCTGGCGCTGGTTGGAATTCTGGGCCTGACGTTGGCTTTACCCAAGATCGTGGAACGCTTTGAGGGCGCTTCTTCGCGCTCAGGCGACAAACGAATCGGTCTAGCCCGGTCGGCCGAGAACATGATCAAGGATCACCCGTGGGCTGGTGTGGGTCTCAACAATTGGGGCATCAAGATCAATCCTCCTTATGACTATGCGGTTCATCGTGAAGAGTTCGGATTCAATGACCAGTTCAAGGAGGGAATTGTCGAGACGATCTATCTGTTGGTCTGGGCGGAATGCGGCACGCCGTGCTTTTTGGCGTTACTAGGCTTGTTCGGTTGGCATTGGTGGAAGGCGTTCCGGTTGACGGGTCGGCTGCGTGGGCAGCCCAATTTCTGGATTGCCGCAGGCGCTTTTGGCGGATTGACGGGTCTCTATCTGCAGAGCACGCTTGAGTGGGTGCTGAAGCAGTCGATCAATTTCACGCAGCTCGTCATCGTCTTTGCGCTGATCTCCTACCTGAATGAAAAGGCGAATGCTGGAGCACGTGCGAAGCGACCAAAGGTGACGCGGCAGCAGAAAGAGGAGGCGTTGGCTTATGCGCAATAACACGATTGTCACCATCGGCGACGTCAATTACCTCTGGGGGCTCTTCATGCTGCTGGCGTCCGCGCGCAAGGCGGGGATGGACGAACCTTTTCTGGTTGGCGTCAAGAACTTCAACCCGACAGCCGAGCGGGTGTTGAGACAGTTGGGTGACGTGACACTGTTTCCGCTGGATGACGCCGAGCTTTCGCTTACGTGCTATAAGCCCTTTGTGATGCGCGAGGCGAAGACGCAGTTTGTCACGTGGGCGGACTCCGACGCATTCTTCACGGGAAACGTCTCCTCGCTTCTGCCGCCGATGCGCGAAGATGAGATTCATTTCAGATTGCGCAGTGTCCCTGAGATGCCAGCGGCCTTTCGCGACCATGAATATGGTGAAGACGGAAAATCCATTCCGCAGACGATCTTAAAGGTCTGGAGGAATGACATCGCCGAACTTGCGGGCACGGCGAATCGTACGTCGCGCTATGTGACATCGGGCTCGGGCTGCTTCTGCTCGTTGGCTCTCGAACGCAATCGCCGTTTTCTTGACATCTGGCATGACCTCCAGATGAAGGTCCTGCCCAAACGCAATGTGGGAGTGGCGGATCACTCGTTGCCCTATTACCATCAGCTCGACGAATCCACGTTGAACGCCTGCCTGAACTTTGTCGAAGATGCGCCACGGGTGCAGGATACCTTCTGGATGGACAAGGATCCTGCCAGGCTTTTCGTGCACTTCATTGCGCGTCCAAAACCTTGGGTCGGATGGACGCGTCGTGCCCTGCGGCATTTTGATTCCTATGTCTCCATAATCGAGTCGTCCCCGCAGGAGGGCTTGGCTTTACCGGGCC
>JAKSOW010000220.1 GCA_024405395.1 Kiritimatiellia bacterium
AAAAATGTAAGCAATTATTGTGCCAAGTACAGTTTGTGAGTCATTTTCGGGATTTGTCGAATGATTGGTTACATAGGGCGTAATGGCCAGAATGGGCGTTTTACAATATATGTACTTCTTTTGTTGGCCAAAGGGCGGCGTGAGGATTGGCATGTGCTCTGCTAGGGATTCGTAGCCACATCGCAGATTTTTTCACTTTAAAACCAAGGGATGGTTTGGTATTATATGAGACCCATGAAGGACAGACTGGAATCCGAGATAGCCGTATTACGTGAAGTGGCCTCGATGGTGGCCCGTGAACGTAATGTTCGGAGGCTTTTGGAGGACGCAATTGGCATTTTTGAGCGCAGCATGGGTATGTTGCGCGGTACTTTCACTCTGTTGGAAGGTGATGAACTGCGGATTGTCGCCTCCACGCGCCAGCTGAATGCCGAGGAAAGGGCGCTGGGGCGGTATCACATTGGTGAGGGCATTACGGGGTTGGTGGCCAAGACGGGCAAGTCGGAAGTGGTTCCGGATGTGCGCAAAGACCGGCGGTTCCTCAACCGCACCAAGTCCAGAAACGCCAACGAGGCGCTTTCCTTCGTCTGTGTGCCGCTGATGCACCGCGGGCAGATCATCGGCACGCTGTCGGCCGACCGTGAGATCACGGGGGATGAGGCCGATCTGGCCCGTGACGTCGAGATGCTGGAGATCATCGCGAATCTGGTGGCCGAGGCGGCGTCCGTCTGCCGAGCGGAGGATGCCGAGAAGGAGGCGCTGGTCAACGAGAACAAGGTTCTCCGGGGCATGATCAACGAGAATCCGGGGCATTTCATCGGCAACTGTCCAGAGATGCGCGCGGTGTACGAGCAGATTCGCCAAGTCGCCTCCAGCGGGGCCACGGTGCTCATCCGCGGCGAGAGCGGCACCGGCAAGGAGCTGGTGGCGCAGGCCATTCAGGGGCTGTCCCAGCGCAAGAACAAGCCGTTTGTGGTGCTCAACTGCGCCGCGCTGCCGGAGGCGCTGGTGGAATCCGAGCTGTTCGGCCACGAGAAGGGCGCGTTCACGGACGCACGCGAGCGGCGCATCGGCCGGGCGGAGGCGGCGAACGGCGGCACGCTGTTCCTGGACGAAATCGGCGATCTCTCGATTCCCGTCCAGGTGAAGCTGCTGCGTTTCCTGCAGGAGCGCACCTTCTCCCGCGTGGGCTCCAACGAGGTGCTCACCAGCGACGTCCGCTTCATCGCGGCGACCAGCCGCAACCTCGAGGACCTGATGGCCCGCAAGCTCTTCCGCGAAGACCTCTACTACCGGCTGTCCGTCTTCCCGATTGCGCTGCCCCGTCTGGCGGACCGGGCGGACGACATCCTCCTGCTGGCGCAGCACTTCCTCACGAAGATGAGCGTCAAGTACGAGAAGAACGTCAGGCAGTTCTCGGTGCCCGCCCTCAATGCGCTGAAGTCCCATAGCTGGCCCGGCAACGTGCGCGAGCTGGAGAACTGCGTTGAGCGTGCCGTCCTGACGACGAAGGACGACTGCATCCACAGCTACAATCTGCCGGCGACGATCCGCACCGAGGAGTTCGCCGAGGATCCCTACAGCGGCAATTCGACCCTGTCGCTGGACGAGCAGCTGGCGGCGTTCGAGAAGCGCCTCCTGGAGGATGCGCTGAAGCGGCACGACGGCAACCATGGTGCGGCGGCCCGAGAGCTGGGCATCTCGCCGCGCATGATGAGCTATCGCCTGAGCCGGGCGGGTTCGGAAGCCTTTAAAGGACGAAGCAAATAAATGGACAAGATCATCATTCTTGACTACGGGTCACAGTACACCCAGCTGATTGCACGTCGCATCCGTGAACAGCACGTGTATTCCGAGATTGTGCCTTTTGACATTTCGGTAGAGCGGGTGAAGGCCTATGCGCCGAAGGGCATCATCCTTTCGGGTGGCCCCAACAGCGTCTTCGAGGAGGGCGCGCCCGGCATTGACCGTGCGATCTTCGATCTGGGCATTCCCGTGCTGGGCGTCTGCTACGGCATGCAGCTGATGAGCCAGACCCTGGGTGGGCGCGTGCAGCCCGGCGAGCGCCGCGAATACGGCAAGACGGAAATGTCCGTCGAGCCCGGCAATGAGCTCTTCAAGGGCCTGCCCGACAAGTTTGTTGTGTGGATGAGCCACGGCGACCGCGTGGCCGAGATCCCCGCGGGCTTCAAGGTGAGCGCCACCTCCGCGAACTGTCCGTATGCGGCGATTCGCCACGAGGAGAAGAAGTTCTTCGGCATCCAGTTCCATCCAGAAGTCGTCCACACGCAGCATGGCAATCAGATCCTCTCCAATTTCGTGTTCAACATCTGCCGTTCGAAGGCGGATTGGCAGCTGACGACCTGGATCGAGGACACGGTCGCCAAGCTCAAGGAGCAGGTTGGCGATGATGAGGTGGTGCTGGGCCTTTCCGGCGGCGTCGACTCGTCTGTCGCGGCGGTGCTGCTGCACAGGGCGATCGGTCCGCGCCTCCACTGCATTTTCGTGGACAACGGGCTGCTGCGCTATCGCGAGGCCGAGCAGGTGGAGGAGATGTTCCACGCGAAGCTCGGGCTCGATCTCACCGTCGCTCGCGCCGCCCAGAAGTTCTACGCGGCCCTGAAGGGACTTGACGAGCCCGAGGCGAAGCGCAAGGCCATCGGCAAGACCTTCATCGACGTCTTTGCGGACGAGGCGCGCAAGTTCAAGCACTGTCGCTTCCTCGGCCAGGGCACGATCTACCCCGACGTCATCGAGAGCTCGCACGCGGTGAAGGGCCCGTCCCAGACCATCAAGAGCCACCACAACGTGGGTGGCCTGCCGCCGGACCTCAAGTTCGAGCTCGTCGAGCCGCTGCGCGACCTCTTCAAGGATGAAGTGCGTGCGGTGGGACGCGTGATGGGCATGGCGGACGAGCTGCTGGACCGCCAGCCGTTCCCGGGTCCTGGTCTGGGCGTGCGCATTCTCGGCGAAGTCACCGAGGATAAGGTGAAGCTGCTGCAGCAGGCGGATCTGCGCGTGCAGGAGGAAGTGAAGAAGCTGCCGGACTACAAGACGATCTGGCAGACCTTCGCGGTGCTGCTTCCCGTGAAGTCCGTGGGCGTGATGGGCGACCAGCGCACCTACGAATACACGTGCGCGATTCGGTCGGTGAACTCCATCGACGCCATGACGGCCGACTGGACGCACCTGCCGTACGAGACGCTGGCGACGATGTCCAACCGCATCATCAACGAGGTGCGCGGCATCAACCGCGTCGTCTACGACATCTCCTCGAAGCCACCTGCGACAATCGAGTGGGAATAAGGGCCGTTGCACGATTGGGCGGCCATTCTGGCGCTTCTGGCGCTGTTCATCCTCTCCGCGTTCTTCTCGGGCGCGGAGACGATTCTTTTTTCGCTGACGGGTGTGCAGCGTGCGCGCATCCGCGCCCGCAGTGCGGCGGATGATGCGCGCATCGGGCGGTGCGTGGACGATTCGGCCACGCTGCTTTCAACGCTGCTCGTGGGCAACACGTTCGTGAACTTCGCCATCGCCACGATCGGCTATGGCCTCTTCGCCCGCAACTTCCCGGGCTGGGGCGAATGGGCCGCCGTGCCGGCGATGACGGTGTTCCTGCTCCTCTTTGGTGAGATCACGCCCAAGCGGCTGGCGCTTCGGCATGCCGAGCGGCTGGCACCCGCCTGCGCCCGGTTGCTGCTTTTCTGGCGGGCGGTGCTGGCGCCCTTCAACTATTTCCTGCGCTTCACCACGCGCGCCTTTGCGCCTGCCCTGCAGCGTGAGCGCCGGGCGCTGTCTGACGCCGAACTCGTTTCCGTGCTCGAGGCGGCGGCCGAAGACGGCGAGTTCGCGGCGGCGGACGCGGAGATGATCGAGGGTGTGCTGCGCCTTTCCGAACTGCACGCCAACGACGAGATGACGCCGCGCGTGGACATGGAGGGATTGGATGCGGACCGCCCAGATGAGGTGCGCACCGAGGTGTTGGCTCAGGCACGCCACAGCTATCTGCCCGTCTATCGGCGCTCGCCCGATGTGATCGAAGGCGTGGTGGAGACGCGTACGGGGCATATCTCGGAAGCGTTGTTCGTGCCCGAGCAGATCGCGCTCGACGATCTGCTCGTCGTCTTCCGCCGCAGCGGCAAGCCACTGGCCATCGTACTGGACGAATACGGCGGCACGGCTGGCCTCATCACGCTCAACGACATCCTCGAGATCGTCATGGGCCCAGGCGTGTTCGGCCGCCCTGATGACGAGCCGCGCATCGTCCAGAAGGACCGCAACCGCTGGTGGATCGACGGGCGCGCCAGCCTCGACGAGATCAATCGCGAACTGGGCATTGAGCTGGAGGCGGAGGATGCCGATCGCCTGGCCGGCTGGGTGGCCTTTCACGCCGAGCGCATTCCGCATGTGGGCCAGGCGATCCAGGCGAACGGCTGTCGGGCGCGCGTGCTCAAACGCCGCCGGCACCGCGTTACGCTAGTGGAGCTCGAGGTGGAGGCCTATCCCGAGACGGACACGGACGCCGAGCTTATCGCCGAGACTGACGAGGCCGTCGAGAAGACCGAGGAGGATGACCAGTGACAATCGCACTTCTTCTGGTGGCGATGGTGCTGGCCTTGGCCGGCACGGCTTTCTGCGCGGGCGCGGAGACGGGGTTCTTTTCCGTCAACCGCGGCCGAATCACGCATTTGGCGCGTGCGGGAAGCGTGCGGGCCAAAATCGTGCAGCGGGCATTGGCCGACCAGGCGCGTACGCTGACGGGTCTCTTGGTGGGCAGCAACCTTGCCAGCGTGGCGTTTTCCTCCGCCAGCGCTGCATTGGCGGCCAGGATGTTCACGGATTCCGCGGTGGGTCAGGTGGTGTGGAGCACGTCGGCGGCCTTTCTGGTGCTGTGCGCAGGCGAATTCCTGCCGAAGCTCTTTTGTGCCACGCGTCCGCTGCGGCGGATGCTGCTGCTGGCTCCGGCCTATCGCGTATTCGCCGCCGCTCTCTGTCCGCTCACGGCTCTGGCCACGGCGGTCACTGGACTGTTCACCGCCGATGCCGCCCCCCGCGAGAAGGTGACGCCGAATGACCTGCTGCGTATCCTCAGCGACCGCAAAGACGGCGTCAAGCTCACGGACTTCGAGAGCGCGCT
>JAKSOW010000221.1 GCA_024405395.1 Kiritimatiellia bacterium
GGCCGCCTCTGCCGCCTCGCGGAAGCCCATCACGGCGGCACTGCGGAAAGCCACTTCGTCGGAGACCTCGGGATCGACCATCGTCACGCGCAATGCCGTCACCTGGATGTCCGTCATCGGATAACGCGCCAACACGCCCGTCATCACGCCGTCCATGAGGCCCTGCTCGATGCAGTCGGCGAGCTTCGGATCTGGCAGCGCCATCTTCGCGTCGCGCGACAACTCCACCACGCGTCCCTTGCCGCGCTCAAGCGGCTTGATCTCGATGGTGATGCCGGCCGCGTGGCGCTTGCCGCCCAGTTCGCGGTCGAAGAGGAATTCCTTGACGGCCGGCGCCGTGACCGTCTCCACGTAGGAGACCATCGGCTTGCCGACGTTGGCGGCCACCTTGAACTCGCGTTTGAGGCGGTCCACCAGAATCTCGAGGTGAAGTTCGCCCATGCCGGAGAGAATGGTCTGCCCCGTCTCCTCGTCCTCACGTACCTGGCAGGTGGGATCCTCGGCGGCGAGCTCCATCATGGAATCGACCAGCTTCTCCTTGTCGGCACCGCTCTTGGGCTCGATGGCGAGGAACATGACCGGCTGCGGTGCAGTGATGCGCTCCAGATAGCAGGGCTTCATCTCGGCACACAGCGTATCGCCCGTCGTGGCCTCCTTGAGGCCCACCACGGCACCGATGTCGCCGGCCTTGAGCTCATCGATCTCGATGCGCTGGTTGGAGAACATCCGCACAAGCTTCATCACGCGTTCGCGCTTCTTCGTGCGGGGATTGTAGACGTTCATGCCCTTCTTGAGCACGCCGCCGTAGACGCGCACGAAGAAGAGTCGGCCATAGGGGTCGGTCGCGATCTTGAAGACAAGCGCCGTGAGCAGTTCCTTCTCCTCGCTCTTGCGCGTCACCTTCTCGCCGCTCTTGAGGTCGGTCGCCTCGGTGTCGGGACGATCCAGCGGACTCGGCAGATACCAGGCGATGGCGTCCAGCAACGGCTGCACGCCCTTGTCACGCAACGAGGTACCGCACAGCACCGGCACCATCTGGTTGGAGACGACTAGACGGCGAATGGCCCCCTTAAGCTCCTCGACCGTGAGATCGCCCTTCTCGAGATAGCTCTCCATCACGCCTTCATCGAGGTCCGCCACCTTCTCGCAGAGTTCGGCGCGCGCCAGTTCGGCATCGTCCTTCAGTTCTGCAGGGATGTCCTCCACCGTGAACTTCGCGCCCAGCGAAGCGTCGTCGAAGATCACAGCCTTCATCTCCAGCAGGTCGACAACGCCCTTGAAGCTCTCTTCCTTGCCGATGGGCAGCTCCACGGGCACGGCATTTGCGTGCAGCTTGTCGCGCATTTCCTGTACCACGCGCCCGAAATCGGCACCCATGCGGTCCATCTTGTTGACGAACGCGACACGCGGCACCTGATAGCGATCAGCCTGGCGCCACACCGTCTCAGACTGCGGCTGTACGCCGCCCACCGCACAGAATACGCCCACGGCGCCATCCAGCACACGCAGCGACCGCTCCACTTCCATCGTGAAGTCGACGTGTCCAGGCGTATCGATAAGGTTGATTGCGCACCCCTTCCATTCGCAGGAGATGGCGGCAGAAGTGATGGTGATGCCGCGCTCACGCTCCTGGATCATCCAGTCCGTCGTGGTATCGCCCTCATGCACCTCGCCAATGGCATGGATCTTGCCGGTGTAGTAGAGGATGCGCTCCGTGGTGGTGGTCTTGCCGGCATCGATATGGGCCACGATGCCGATGTTGCGGACGTTGGATAGGGTATTTTCTGCCATAGCCCCAGTATTATACCAAAAATAGACCCTGGGAGATAGAGCCCTTTAGCCCATTTTTCCTAGAGCCGGACGATACATGCCGCCGAATGGGCGGGCATTCGCACGCCACCGCCGAACAGCGCGCAACAACCGCTCCACGCCTCCCACCAGCGCCACATAAGGCACATACCAGACCGCCTTGCCCACGAGCATCTCCAGCGCACTGCCGCGCAATGCCGCGACCCCCATCGCCAGGATCACCGCCAGTGCCACCAACGCCATGCCCGTCATCAGGTTCTTGTTCATGTCATCTCTCCTTGTTTTGCTTTTGTTGTTGCTATCAGCTCTTTGATGCTGATCTGAACAGCGGAGAGACTTTTTTGCAAAAGGAATCCCAGCCGTTCGGATCAATGCCAAACAGCTTGAAAGATAAGTCCCTTTGCAAACAAGCTTAGCGGCGTATAACCCCTTCAATGGGGCCAGTGACTCCTGTGCGTTCGCAAAGCTCGGCCCGCAGGCCTAGAGCTTAGACAGTTCAATTGGCGGTATTATACGCCAACGGCACCCCATTCGTCAAGTGCCGACGAAAGTTTTTTGTGACAAAAAAAAGAACCCGCCTTCCAGCGGGTCTTATCTTAAGAATGGTTGTGGGGAGTGGATTCGAACCACTGAAGTCGTAAGACAGCAGATTTACAGTCTGCCCTCGTTGGCCACTTGAGTACCCCACAATTGGTGCTCGGGGCGGGACTCGAACCCGCAAGGATCTCTCCACATGCACCTCAAGCATGCGTGTCTGCCAATTTCACCACCCGAGCAGGCGTGAAAACGGGACATATTGTATCATAGGACAGGCCCATGTGCAAGAGGAAATTCAGAAAAAGATAAACGTGAAACTGGAGCCGGCAGAGGGATTCGAACCCCCGACCAGCGGTTTACAAAACCGCTGCGCTACCACTACGCTATACCGGCCTATCCACATTGCATACGCAATGGGAATCAAACAGGCCCACAGTATACCAAAAAAGGACATGATGCGCAATGGGCGCATTGATGAAAGTTCAACGGTTCATTGGCGAGTCCTTTGCGTTTACCTCATCTGGATGCCTGATTTTGTGGTATAATCTCGTCTCATGACTGAAGAAGAGAGAATGGGCGGCTATACGCCCGGTCGTGCGGTGCGCTTCTACGTGCCGCTCCTGCTTCAGGCATTTTCGCAATCGCTTACTTATCCCCTAGTGGGCGCCATCGCCTCGCGCGGATCCTATGGTGTGGATGAGCTCACAGCCTTCACGCAAGGCCAGATCGTGATGTTCTTCATCGGCGCCGTGGGCGGTGGGCTGGTGACCACGGGCATGGTCTTCGCCCGATCCCGACTCGGCTACGCTGCGTTCAAGGCACTCAACGTTTGGATGATGCTGGCCCTGGTGGCCGTCCAGCTCGCCTGCGCCATCGGTCCCCTGGGCGAATGGGTGTTCGAAACGCTCTTCAATCTGCCCGCTCATCTCGCAGGCATCGCACGCGGCACCTTGATCTTCGGCGCTGTGATGCAGGCGGGCTTCTTCATCCGAAACGTACCCCTGGTCGCCCTTTTCAATGCACGCGCCAGCACGGAGGCAAACTACGCCACCTTCATCCGCATCATCTTCACCTTCGCCTGTTCGATTACCTTCCCGATCCTGGGCATGGTGGGATGGGCCTGGGCGTTGACGGCACTGACATCAGGCGTTCTGCTGGAACTGCTCCTCACGTGGCTGTTTGCCCGCAAATACGTCCGCCAGATTCCACATGGCGCCGGCGCCTGCGTGCGCCGCCAATTCTCCTTCATGATTCCGATTTCCCTGGGGTCTGCGTTGCTGGCGTTCTCCCCCGTGATCATCGCCTTCTTCGTAGGCCGCAGCGCCAACGCCACGGACATGCTCGGCGTCCATTACGTGACGCTCGGCATCGCCAACCCCGTCTCCTACGCGGCGCTGCGGATGCAGCCCGTCGCCATTCAGTTCCCGCCCGAATATCCCGGCGACCGCCGACTCCTGAAGTTCGCCATCGCCGCCGGACTCCTGCTGGGCTTGGTGCCCTTCGCATTCTCCCTGCCGGGCCTTGGCGACTGGTACTACGGAAAATGCCAGAACATTCCCCCGCACATGCTCGGCACCGCCATGCTGATGAGCGGCATCTACACCTTCATCGAGGTTCTGCATGCCGTTCGCGGACGCATCGAGGGCATTGCCGCCTGGCGTAAACGCCCGCGCGCCATCATGGCGGGGCAGATTGCCTACTTCACGACGCTCACCATCTCGGCCGGCTTGCTCTTGGTCTGTGGTGCGCCTGGCTGGGTGATTGCAATCGGCGCCATCTATGCGGCCCCCATCGCCACCATCGCAGCCGTGTATCTAACGCTAGGGCGTCCCAAGCCCACGCCTGGAACGCCCTCCGTCGACGACTAAATTCGGGAATCAGCGATCCACACGAGCGGAGCCGCCCCCCACGAGCTTCTCGACATCAGCCTTGGTGGCCATCGAGGTGTCGCCCGGCGTCGTCATCGCGAGCGCACCATGCGCCGCGCCGTAGTTGACCGCCTTCTCGGCATCGTCAAACGTCATGAAGCCGTAGATGAGGCCGGAGGCAAAGCTGTCGCCGCCGCCCACGCGATCATAGATCTCGAGGCCCGGACGCTGGATGGACTGATGCAGTTCGCCCTTGTACCAGCAGATGGCAGACCAGTCGTTGATGGTCGCGGACTTGACGCTGCGGAGCGTCGTCGCCACCGCCTTGAAGTTCGGATAGAGCGCCACGGCCTTGTCGATCATCTTGCGGAAGCCCTCGATCGGCAGCGTGGTCATGTTCTTGTCCACGCCCTCGACCTCAATGCCCAACGCCGCCGTGAAGTCCTCCTCGTTGCCGATCATCACGTCGACATACTTGGCGATCTCGCGATTGACCTCCTGGGCCTTTGACTGGCCGCCAATTGACTTCCACAGCGACGCGCGGTAGTTGAGGTCATACGACGTCACCGTGCCGTACTTCTTGGCCGCCTTCAGGGCCTCGATCGCCACCTCCGCCGTCGTGGCGGAAAGCGCCGCGAAGATGCCGCCCGTGTGGAACCAGCGCACCCCCTCCTTGCCGAAGACCGCATCCCAGTCGATGTCGCCCGGCTTGAGTTGGGAAACCGCCGTAATGCCGCGGTCGGCGCATGAACGGGCACCGCGGCAGCCAAAGCCGCGCTCCACGAAATTGAGGCCATTGCGAACCTCACGGCCAATGCCGTCGAACTTCGCCCACTTGACGTGGCTCA
>JAKSOW010000222.1 GCA_024405395.1 Kiritimatiellia bacterium
AGAACCACATCTACGACCTCTCGGCGCAGAAGTTCTTCCCGGCGATGGACAACGAAACGGCGGCCTATCTGGCCGAAGACGACAACGAACCCGGTATCCACAACCGACTGGGCGCGTATGCGGGTTCGTTCATCCGGAACGGTAATCGGGGCCACCACGTGCAGACGCCCGCGTTTCAGCGGAAGGTGGCGATGACGTTGAATCCGGGGGAGCGCTTCAAGGTGTGGTTCGCCAACGACGGCACGGTCAACGACATCCAGCACAACTCGCGCTACTGCGGCAATCGCCGCACGGCCTATCACATCGCCAATCGCGTGTCCAAGGGGCACAAACCCTACAAGGAGTTCGAGTACGAGTGCTCGAAGGAGACCGGCCTCAAGCCCAATCCGAAGATCAACTCCTACTACCGCTGCGCAGACGACGTGCATGTAATCGACAACTTCTTCCCGCACTACGGCAATGGGTTCATTTCGTTTGTGGGCACGCCGGACGCGGCGAATCCCGCATTTTGCGAAGTCAAAGCCGACTCCTTCTGCTATCTGGTGCAGAGCTGCTATCCGGTTGTGGCGGGCGAGTACGCCGTCACCACGAAGAGCGGGACAAAGCCGGCCATTGAAATCTCCACCAACAAGAAGGACTTCGACGTCGTGGGCATGGGCCTGGCGAAGGTGGACTACCGCATCCGGTCGCGCAACATCTTCCTGGTGCGGGTGAAGGCGCCGTTGGCGGACGTGGCGGCGTTCCGCGCCGACACCGAGGTGATGGTCAATCCGCGCATCCTGCCCGGCAAGCTCAAGCCGGGCGCCAACGTGCTTACGTTCAAGGCCACGAAGGGACCTGCTGCAAAGATCACGGTTGGCTGGCGGGAGCCGGCGCAGGAGATCGTCGTTTCGGGCGGCGTGTACACGGGCACCATTCCCGGCTACGAGCGGCAAGTGGTGCTGGTGGATCCGGCCAAGGAGCTTGTGCTGGATGTCGCGGGTGTCTCGCCGCGGGCGAAGGCCGTGGCGCATGGCGCGCTTGCGGCCACGTTGGCGAACGGTAAGCTGACGCTTCGCGCCACGGCGGCGGAGCAGGCGTTCGCCGCCGTTGACATCGTCGACGGCGAGGCGCTCAAGCAGGTCACGGCGATCATCTCGCCCAATGCACGGCTGTTGCTGCCGGCTTCGGCCAAGTTGCTCGGCGGCGCACGTCTGGTGGCGGCAGACAAGGACATGGTGCAGCCCAACATCCTGATGAAGGGCAAGGCCGACTGGGCCTCCTTTGACTTCGAGGCGTTGCCTGCCGGCGAATACGTGCTTCTGAGCGTCTCGCGCTACATGAGCCATCCGGCGTCGCTGCATTACCGTTCGCTGGCGTTCAAGTGCAATGCGCCCGCCTTCAAGGAGATGTCGCCGTGCGCCGGGCCCGCGAATGACGCCGTCAACTTCTTCAAGGCGCATTATGGGGCGAAGGGCGGCCGTGCCGCCTGGCGCTGGGACTTCCCGAACGAGCCGCTCAGCGAGTATCCCTATCATCTGATGCGCTACATGCCGTTGGGCGGCGCAACGCACATGGACTTCATGCTGCGGGAAGCCGAGGCCGCCGGCGTCGAATTCGGTGCGGCCCTTGTGCTGCCGGCACCTGCCCGTGCCTTCAAGCGTGAGCTGATGAAAGTGCTCTGCGGACTCAACTGCGAGCCGTGGCGCGTGACGAAGTGAATTTCAAACCCAACCTCAAAGACCAAGTCAGGAGGATGCATCATGGAGAACAACACGACCATTCCGAGCGAACTGGAAAGCCTCAATGACGAGATCGCCAAGCTGTTCCGCCGCCGTCTCGAGATTCTGGACGGTAGCGCTTCGACCAGGGTGGATCCCGCGCATGAACGCGCCTTGCTGGCGCGGGTGACGGAGGGCCTGGGGCCGGCTGCGGAGAATGCGGCGCGCCGCCTTTTCGCGACACTCCTGGACATTGACCGGGCGCATTTCCGTTCGGCCGAAGGCCACGACGACGCGGTTCTCGCCGACGTGAAGGCTGCAGCGGCCGCGCCGAAGCCGTTTGCCAATCGGGCGATGGTGGCGTGTGTCGGCACGGAAGGGGCCTATGGCCAGAAGGCCACTTCGCTGCTCTTCTCGTTCCCCACGATCTTCTATCTCGACAAGCGCAGCAGCGTCTTCGAAGCGGTGGGGCGTGGTCTGTTCACCTATGGCGTGCTGCCGGTCGAGAACACGGTGTCGGGCGCGGTGGCGGCCGTCTACGATTTGCTGGTGCGCCATCATTGCCGCATCGTCCGCACGATTCGCCTCAAGGTGGATCATGTGCTGCTCGCGCTGCCTGGCGTGAAGCTGGAGGACGTGCGTGAGGTGACGAGCCATCCGCATGCGCTGGCGCAGTGTGGGGAGTTCCTTCGCGCGCATGCGGCAATTCACACGGCCGTTGGCGCCAACACGGCGGTGGCGGCCAAGGAACTGGCGGCGAGCGGGCGGCGTGATGCCGCGGTGATCGCGTCACGCGAATGTGCGGAGATCTATGGGCTTGCGGTGCTCGCCGAGAACATTGCCGACGACCCCGCGAACTACACGCGCTTCATGTGCATCGGGCGCGATCTGGAGGTCCATCCAGACGCGAACAAGTTCGGCGTGCAGTTCACGCTGCCGCACCGTCCGGGCATGCTCGCCGGCTTCCTTTCTCGCTTCGCGGCGCTGGACATCAACCTGACGCAGCTGGATTCGCATCCCGCTCCAGGCACAGACCTGGAGTACCGCTTCACGCTTGAGCTTGAGGCTTCGCCCACCGACGCCCGCGTGCTGGCGCTTCTGGCGGAGATCGCCGGAAATCCTGAGGTCCGCAACTTCACCGTGCTGGGCGTCTATGCCGCCAAGTGAAAGATGATGCGGTTGGTTCGACATCTGGCGCTCGTGGGTGCGCTGCTGGGCGGGAATGCGCTGGCGGATGAGCTACAGGCCATCCCCGATCCGGCTGCCGTGGCGCGATCCTTCCCGCAGGCGGCAACCTCCGCCGACGGATTCGTGAAGGTGATTGCGGCGGTCGTGCCCGGCGATGAGATGGGGTTCCGCGATCCGATTCTCAGCTTTGTCGGGAATTTCGGAGAGGCGCTGCGCAAGGGGCTTAATCTGCCCGCCTTGCCGCGGCGGAGTCGTCCGGGACTTGTCATCATGGCGCAGGATGGCCGCACCAACGACGTGCGCGTCGTATCCCACAAGACCTTCCTGCCGCGGCTGGGCATAACGGAGACGCGCATCTGGCTGCCCTCGCCGGGGTATTCCGATTTTGCGCATCTGCGCTTTGAGGTCGCGCGGGCCTATCTGCGGGGGTATGTGGACTCGTACCTTGAATTGCCGCGACCGCAGGGTGCGCCGCCACCGGCGGACATACCGAATTGGGTGGTGGCCGGGGCCATAGCCCAGTCCAACATCGAAGTGGCGCGGGCCGACATGCGCGAGGTGCTTGATGGATGGTCCGATGGCCAGTTCCCCTTTTTCCCCGTTCTGACGGCGTGGACCGAGATTCCGCCCGTGCTGGATGGCTTCCTGGTAGGGTGGATGAAGGAGAAGAGGCTGTTTGGCGGCTATTTTGAGGATTTGGCGAAAGGGCATGGATGGGATGGCGCGCGTCTTGCCACGGCGCTTACGGGCGAAACGGATCCTGTCCGGCAGGACATGGCTTCGGACTGTCGGTTCCTGAGGCTGATGCGGAAGGTGATCTCCCCTGGTTCGTCCGCAGAAGTTGATTTGCGGGTTTTTGCGTCTCACCTCTTGCTTTATTCGCCATTTTATGACAAAATGTTCGGCAACGGCCATTCGTACTGCACTTTTCGCGAAGCCGCGGAGCGCTTCTCGGAGGATCCCGAGGTGCGCCGCGTTGCCGGACGGAAGGCGCGGGAGGTGCCTTTGTTGGCGTTGGGACGTGGCGAGGAGCTTCAGCAGGCGGCGTTTGCCTACATGGAGTTTCTCAACGCTTTGGCGCGCGGCGAGGAACCTGGGCGGCTAACCCTGCGATTGGACGAGGCGGATTTGAAGTTGGAGGCGGCCCGTGTGGCTGCGCGAAAAGGGAAGTCAGATAGATGAGCGTGCAAACGCAGGAAACGGTGACGGGCAAGGTTGACGCGGATGTGTTGACCTATACGGTCGGCGACGACCCCGTCCTCGATTTGGAGCTGATTGAATGGGACTGCCTGGGAACGGCGGCCCATGTGACGATGTTGTCGGAAATGCCCGTCACGCCGCCGGTCGTGACGAAGGACGAGGCGGCGCAGGTGCGTGCAGAACTCGCCAAGGTCGTGGCCGACAAGTCCTTCACCATCAAACCGTCGGATCAGGATGTGCACATGGCCGTGGAGCTGCGCCTCACGGAGGTGTTGGGCGATCTCGGCAAGAAGATCCATACGGGCCGCAGCCGCAATGATCAGGTGGCCGTGGACGTGCGATTGCACATCAAGGACCAGTTGCTGGGCGTGGAAGGGGAAATCGCCGAGCTTTCGGAGGCGTTGATAGCCTTCGGCCAGGCGCATGACCGCGTGCCGCTGGTGGGGCGCACGCATCTGCAGCCCGCCATGCCGTCTTCAGTGGGCGTGTGGGCCACGGGACATGCCGAGATGATTCTCGATCAGGTGGAGAATCTGGAGGCCGCCTATCGGCTCAATGATCTCTGCCCGCTCGGCTCTGCGGCAGGCTACGGGGTGCCGTTGCCGCTCAACAGGCAGCGCACGAGCGATCTGCTGGGCTTTGCGCGTCCGCTGCACAACGTCTTCGGCGCCTCGATGGCACGTGGCGAGGATGAGGCCGCGGTGCTTTCGGCGCTGGCGCAGCTGATGGCGGTGTTGTCGCGTCTGGCGGAGGACATGATCCTCTTCTCGATGCCGGAATTCGCCTATTTCAAGCTGCCGCGCGAATACTGCACGGGCTCTTCGATCATGCCGCAGAAGT
>JAKSOW010000223.1 GCA_024405395.1 Kiritimatiellia bacterium
GGAGCTGGCCCTCGGCGTCGCCGCCGCGGCTCTTCACGACCACCTTGTAGTCGCCAGGCTCCAGCAGCTCGGCCGTGTGGGCGGTGAATTCCTGACGGGAGATCACGTCATCCACAACACAGGGGAACTTCACGCCAAGCGCGTTCTCCAGGTAGACTTCCGCGCCCTCGTCGGCCATCACCAGGTTGATGCCCGTCGCCTTGAACGGATTCTGTCCGTGCAGCACCTGGTAGGGGCGCGGCATGGCGGTGTCCGCCACGTTGTCGAGGCGCACCTTGGTGGAGGTGACGTCCGTGACGATGGACGGGGCGACGTTCACGAGGCAGTTGCGGATGTCGTCGTCCAGGCGGTACACCAGCTCCAGTTTGTTCCGGCTCGCGTCAAAGGCGGCGTCGGAGCTTGCGAACGACCCGGTGATCGCCTGGCAGATGCAGCCGCCGTCGAAGTTGATGCGCACGGCGCCTTCGCGCTCAAGGGCGGCGAATTCGTCGAACGCGCCCGTGAGAATCGCCTGCAGCTCGATCTCGGGGATGCCGCAGAGGCGGGACACGCCTGCGCAGATGCTCTCCAGATTGACCGTGTCCTTATTGAGGTAGGTGCCGAGATAGGGCGCTTTCTCCTTGCTGTTGCTCTTGTTTTCGTAGATCGTGACTTCATGCGTTGCCATGATTTTGCTCCTTTCTTACGCGATGGTGATCTTGCGGGTGGCGGACTTGAGGGACGTGCCCTCACCGTAGCCGGAACGCGTACACACGACGAGCGTGTACTCGCCTGCCGCCGGCGCGACGGCGAACTTCGCCTTCACAACCTGCAGCGACGACGACGTCACCGTCGCCTTGGTCAGGGTGCCGTCCTTGGCGATGATCGCCACATACTCGTCGGCGCGATCCGCGTCCGGGCCGAGCTCCGTGCCGGCGATGGTGAAATCATCCGTGCCGGCTATGACATCGTAGATCCCAGTTGTATTGTCGAGTACACTGGTGATCGTGGGCTTGACGCCCGCCACGGAATTGGCGGGGATGACGCCTGCGAGCGTGCTCTTGAACGGGTCCAGCTCAACGGCCGAGACGAGAATGAGGTTCTTGCCTGGCACCCACGGCCCATTCGAGCCGGAGAAGGGACCCTTGGCGAAGTTGCGGATCGACGCGACGCCGTCCAGGAACGTGACACCGCCGCGCGAGGCATTTTGCTGGATGTAGCGTTTCAAGCCGAGGAAACCGGCTTTGATGTTCGCCGCGGTGAAGCCGAGTTTCTCGTTCAGGTGGGCGTAGGTTTCGTTCTTGGACAACGTGCGCGTGTGCTGCACGAGTCCGTACCAGGCCGGGCTAGACGCAATGTCGCTCGACACCGGCACGGTGATGTACTTGGTGGATGCTGCCATTTGGCTTTCCTTTCTATTTGTGATTTGTAGTAAGTATTCCCTTGGGCACGCGCCGCTGGGAAATCGTTTTGCCCCGGTGCCTTTAGGCTACAGCTCAGGTGGGTTTCCCCTTGAGTCGCCTGGGTTTGCCTAAAGGGGACATAGGATATATTGGCGTGCGCGGGAGCCTTTTTCCACAATATCCACAATATCTTGTGTTTGTATTGAATAGAAGCTCAAGATGTGGTATAATAGAGGCAATCGATCGATCTTTCTCATCACTGCCAAAAGAAAATCCCTAGAGCGTATGGTTTCACTTTCACGGGCGCTCGCAGGTGCGTTGGGGCCTGACCCAACGATGGATCCCCATTGATAGAGCGAAAGCAACTCTCTAAAAAGCGCTTCGAGGGCCGCAGATCCCCCGACAAGAAATCTCTTCCTGATACGACAGCGAGTCGGCTGGCAAAACGATCCGAATAACCGGGCTTGGCAGTGGCCCCAATCGGATCGGTCAGGAAGGGACAATGAGACAAAGGACTATCGCCCAAAGGCTGGCTCGCTCCTATCTCGGCGCGCGAGAGGACGACATACTCGTGGCGCTTAGAAGCGCTAACGCACTTGCCGAACAGCGTTATGACCCTGAATTCGGGATGACGCTAGCACAATATCGGGGGCTTTGTGAACGCAACGCTGTTCACGAAATATGCCGTGGACTGAAGAGGCGCAGTGGACAGCTGCGTTTGACCGAATGGCTGGACAGGCCGTTTGACCCGGAATCGGATACGACCCTCGGAGAGCTGCTGTGCGACCCTCGCGATCCCGCACGCCGGACGCGGCAGCTGGCGGCTCTGCATCTCGCGCTGGATCGGCTTCAGGGGACCAGCTGGCTGGTGGCGATCGCGCGCATCTACGGGAACACTGTGTCCGCCATCGCCGCCAAGCTGGGCATTCCCAGGACGACGTTTGATAGGCGCTACACTCCGGTCCTTGCCCGCCTAATCCAGGAGGTGCGCCATGCCTGAGCCATCGCTTGCCAATGCCGAGATAATCTGCGCGGGCGGACCTTATACCATTCGCTCGGCAGGTGAAATTATGGGGCTCGAGCCCGTTGTTGAGGAGACGGTCTGGGGCGGAATTCCGATCCACAGCCACGGCGCGACGGCGGCGTTCTTCGGCCCGCCTGGCTCGCACAAGTCGCGGCTGCTGCTGCATTTGGCGGTGCATCAGATCCTCGGGCGCCCGTTTGCCGGCATGCCCGTTCACCCGAAGCCGTTGCGCTGGCTGATCCTCAACGGAGAGAATTCGCTAGCAAGAATTCAGCGCGATCTTTCGGGCTTCGCGGCAACCTGCACGGCCGCCGAAAAGGAGTTGCTGGCCGAGCATCTCTTCCTCTCGACTTTGGAGACTGACGCTGACGGGGACTTGATGCTCGATGAACATGATGCCGAGAGTGGCAATGCGCGTCGCATCTACGAGGCTGTCGCTCGCGTGAACCCAAATGTGCTGGTGGTTGACACCTTGCCGGCCGCTGTTCCCGATGAACTGGACGCCAAGGCCATCCGCTATGGCCTTGGGACAATCCGCAAGGCGGCTGCGGCTTCCGCGATCATCTATATTGGCCACGCTCGCCCGGGCGTGAAGGAGGAGGCCAAGGCTTTCGGGTCTGAGGCGCTGAGTTATCAGCGAGGCAATCGCGTGCTGAATGGGATCCTGCGCTGCGTCTGGAATGTGAGGCGATGTGAGATTGTGGACGATGCGCCGGTAGACGCCGCCGCAGTGCCCGCGATTCGCGAAGGGGTGGAGCTCATCCACGCCAAATCGAACAACGGCAAGCTCCTGCCGCCCACGACGATCGAATTGGACGAAGCCACGTTTCTCTATCGCCACGTGCCCAACTTCAATCACCAGGCCTGGCAGGAGACGCTGGAGAAAATGGCCAAGGCCAACCAGACCAGCAGCCCGGCTCAACGCGCCGCCGAGGCCGCGGAGATGCTGACGTCGACCCAGGGCCGCGTGCAAAATCTGCTCACGGCGCAGGGCCCGATGGGGAAGGCCGCGCTCGTGAACAAGCTGATCGAGCTGGGCGTTTCATCGTCCAAGCGGAACGCAGCCGAGACGATCAGGTGGCTTTGCGAGAACGGCCAGCTCGTGATGAACCAGCTGAAGCCCAATCGCCCGGCTCGCTATTACACGCCCGAACAGTTCAAGGCGACCTTGGGCTAGAAAGCCCCGTGACCGCGTGCGCGCACCGTCTTCTATAGGTGCGCGCGCACGCACGGGCCGGCATTACCTGGACAAAAAGAAGGAGAAGAAAGCAATGATCGATTATCCCAAGAATGATGATGAGGCTGCGATATTCGGGGCTCGGGAACAATTCCCGGCCGAGGTCGCACTGTTGCCGAATCGAATCGGCAAGCGCCACAACGACCTGCCGCGCATCTGCCGAATCGGCCTGAAGGCCGGCTTTGAAGAGGAGTACATCGTGCAGGCCATTTTGGCGATGAATGCCGTCAGCCGCAAAACTCTTAGTGAGCGCGAGGTTCGGCAGGGACTGCAGGCGGCCAAGCTGCCTCTCGGGTCGCGTCCGCGGCGGGACGTGCGGCCGTACACGCGGGCAGAGAAGGGCTTTGTGGCGCAGATGATCGAAGCCGGGCGTGGCACGACGCGCGATGGGCTGCGGCGATCCTGCCCCCGGCTGATGCCGACCGAATTCAATCCGGAGGCCGCCGCGGTTACGCTGGTGAAGGCGCTGTGGAAGCCCGAGGGCGATGACCTGCTGGACTTCTACTGGGTGAACGGCGATAAGCGCTGCCGCGGGCGCGACTCGCTCAAAATGGGGTTTGATCTGATCAACTACATGGGGTGGCGCGATAAGGGGCTTTACCCGATACCGAACTTCTTGATTCCCAACCCGCTCAGCGGGGAATTGGCCATGAAGAAGGACGGCTCGGGGAAGGGGTACACCTGTGACAATGCCGTGACCAAGAAACGCAACCTGGTTTTGGAGTTCGACGCCCTGCCAGAGGAGGAGCAGCTGGCCTTTTGGGGCGGCGTGCTGAAGCTGGGGACCCTGCGCGTTTGTTCGCTGGTGCATTCGGGCGGCAAGTCGATTCATGGGATTTTGGAGGTTGAAGGGGACTATGACGAGTATGTGGCGCGAATCAAGCGGCTGGTGGTCAGTGCGGATGACCCGGCATTCCGCGCGGATCCTGCTGTGATGCGTCCTGCGGCGCTGACGCGACTGGCCGGCGCGGTGCGGCCAGAGACGGGGCGGCTGCAGGAGCTTTTGTGGGTCCGCCACCTCTGGTAGGGGCGGGTAGGGGGCATTCCCATCCGTAGTGGGCGTTGTTCTGTGCTTTGTTGTGCTGTGCTGGCCGAGACGCGTCGGATTCTGGGGCAACCGTCCGGACTCTCGCGAAGAG
>JAKSOW010000224.1 GCA_024405395.1 Kiritimatiellia bacterium
GGCGAGCTCTTCGCCAAGAAGTTCGCGGGCGGCGAAAAGGATTCCCACGGCAACATCCAGCTTTCCGGCACGGGCGCACTGGGCGATTTCCTCGCCAACCACCTCAAGAAGGCGGCCCAGATCAAGCGCGTGCGCGCCGATACGTTCGGCTACCTGCAGCGTTCCTTCCCCGGCATTGCCTCGGATACGGACCGCCAGGAGGCGCTTGGTGCGGGCGTGTCCGCCGTCGTCAATGCGCTGTGCGGCGAGATCTCGAAGGGCACCATCGCCATCGTGCGCAAGCCCACGAAGAAGTACAAGGTCGACTTTGTGGCGCGCCCGATCGCCGAGGCGGCGAAATACACGCGTTCCGTCCCCGATGAATTCATCGCCAAGAACGGACATGACGTGACGCCGGCGTTCCTCGCCTACGCGAAGCCGATTGTGGGCGAACTGCCGCACAGCGAACTGCTGTGACGGAGATTTTCTGCTTGCGGATTCTTCGCGGAAACATTATAATCTTTACATTCCATTGGTAAAAGAGGATTAGACATGAAGAAACTTCTCATTGGCATTTGTGCGGCGCTGGCGTGTGTGGCCGTTTCGGCTCAGGAGGCGGAGTCTGCGGAGACCCAGCAGGCCCAGGCTCCCCTGGAACAGCCGGCTTGGCCTGTCTGGCTCGCCTTCAACTCCACGAAGAACATCGACGTGGCGGGCGTGCGCATCACCATTCCCTACGGCGAGTGCGAGAGCGTCACGGGCTTCGATCTCGGCTTCTTCGGTCGTTGCCGCTATTTCGAGGGCTTCCAGCTCAACATTCTGCGCAATGACGCCAAGGACATCCTCTCCGGTTTCCAGGTGGGCATCTACAACTCGGCTGGCCGTGCGGACATGTTGGGCATTCAGCTCGGTCTCTGGAACGAGGCCCGCTCCTTCAAGGGCGCCCAGATCGGCCTTGTGAACCTCACGGACTCCGGCTCTGGCATTCAGCTGGGCCTCATCAACCGCGCCGAATCCTTTTATGGGTTTCAGGGTGGTGCCGTGAACGTCATCCGCGAGAACGACTTCGCGTTCCTGCCGATCATCAACGTTGGTTTTGACCTCTGGACCGATCCCCGCTTCTAATCTGACAGCTACAATACGAGACAAGGCTAATGAACATTCGTCCTTTCGCCGCTGTTCGTCCGCAGCCGCAATCCGCTTCCGCGGTTGCGGCTGTTCCCTATGATGTCGTCGACACTGCGGAGGCCCGTGCCCTTGCGGCGGGCAATCCGAAGAGCTTCCTGCACGTGTCGCGTCCTGAGATCGACATGCCCGAGGGGACCGACTGCTCGTCGCCCGAGGCGTATGCCCAGGCCAAGAAGGCGCTGGACGCCCTCCGCGCCGACGGTACGCTCTTCAAGGACGACAAGCCGAAGTTCTACGCCTACCGCCAGGTGATGGGCTCGCACGCCCAGACGGGCATCGTGGCCACCTTCGACGCGAAGGAATATCTCGCGGGCGTGCTCAAGCAGCACGAGAAGACGCGCAAGGACAAGGAAGACGATCGTACGCGCCACATCGAGATCCTCAAGGCGCACACGGGCCCGGCGTTCCTCACCTACAAGGACGACCCCGCAATCGACGCCATTGTCGCCGAGGCCTGCGCGGAGGCGCCGCTTTACGATTTCACCGCCCCTGACGGCATCCGCCACATCGTGTGGGAGATCGCCACGGGCGACAGCTGCCGTGCGGATGAGCTCCAGGAGCTCTTCGCGCGCGTGCCGGCCGCGTACATCGCCGACGGCCACCACCGCAGCGCCGCCGCGTCGCGTTACGCCAAGGAGCACGACTTCGCGGGCGAGACGCGCTGGTACATGGCTGTGATCTTCCCGGCGTCCCAGCTGAAGATCCTCCCCTACAACCGCCTGATCGCGGATCTGAACGGTCTGACGGCCGATCAGCTGCTCGCCAAGGCGAAAGAGGTCTTCACCGTGACGGAGGCCGCCGATGGCGCGCCTGCCGCCGGTCGCCACAGCCGCATGTACCTCGCGGGCAAGTGGTATGATCTGGCGTGGGAAGTGCCCGCGGGAACGGACGTCGTCTCGGCGCTGGATGTCTCGGTGCTGCAGGACCGTCTGCTCGCGCCCGTGCTCGGCATCGGCGATCCCCGCACCTCGCCGCGCATTTCCTTCATGGGCGGCATCCGCGGACTTGACGAACTCAAGGGCCGTGTGGACGAAGGCCGCGCCGCCGTGGCGTTCTCGATGTTCCCGGTTACGGTTGAGGAGATGATGGGCATTGCCGACGCTGGTGCCGTAATGCCGCCCAAGTCGACGTGGTTTGAACCCAAGCTGCGTTCGGGGCTTTTCGTCCACGCGATGGACTGATCATCCCTGGAGGTGCCTTGAGCAGCGTCTGCCATTGGCTGAGATGGAAGGGGCTTCGGCTCTATGCGCGCATGGTGCGCGAGCGGAAGCCGCCGGAATTCATCGCCAAAGGGTGGGCGCTGGGCATCTTCGTGGGCTGCGCCGTTCCGTTCGGGTTTCAGCTCGTCGTTTCGGTACCGCTTTCGTTTTTCCTCAAATGCAGCAAGGTGGGGGCGGTCGTCGGCACCTTCATCACGAATCCGCTGACGATCTTCTTCATCTATCCCGTCCAGGCATGGCTGGCGGATCGCCTTTTCTTTGGCGGCAACCTGTCGTTTACGCGCCTGGCGGAAACGGAGTGGACCTTTGAGGCCGTGATGGCGCTTGGGGCCGAGACGCTGAAGGCCTTTCTGGTGGGTGGTCTGCTGAATGCGCTGGTGTTGGCGCCCCTGACCTATTTCGGGGTGCGCAAACTTGTGCAGCTCAACCGAATTCGCCAGGCCGCTCGCAAGCCCAGGAGGCGTCGGGCATGAAGACCGTGCCTGCCAATCCCTGTACGGATCGCCTGGCGGAGCTGGTGCGGCTCGCGTGCCGACGTCGGCTGGATGCTGTGCTGGTCTTTGGCCAGAAGAACGTGCTGTCGCTCAGCAATGTCGACTGCGACAATGCCTGCCTGGTGATCGGGGTGCCACCCCGCGCAAAGGGGCAGAAGACGGGGCTCGCGCCCAAGGTGGTCTTCACCACGGATTTCCGCTATGTGCCGGCCGTGCGGCGCACGGCGCCCTATCTGGAGGTGGTGGACTGCAACCGGGATCTCGACGGAAGTGCCATCGCGCTCGTCAGGGGACTGGGGCGTCCCGTACGCATCGGCTTTGAGGGAGATGTCCCGGCGTGGCGCTACCTTCAACTGGTGAAGGCGTTCCCGAAGGCGAAGTTCGTTGATCTCAAGGACGAGCTGCTGGATCTGCGTGCGGTGAAGACGCCTGCCGAATTGGCCCGTGTGGCCGCCGCCGAGGCGCTCAATGACCAGATCTGGGCGTTGGCGCAAAAGGACTTCAAGCCCGGCATGACCGAGAAGGACCTGCAGCGCATCATCCGCGCGTACATGAACGCGCTGGGCGATGGCGAAGCCTTCGAGACCATCGTCTGCGCCGGGGCGAATGCCGCCGAATGCCACCATGTGCCGGATGAGACCGTGTGGCAGAAGGGCGAGCCGCTGCTGGTGGACATGGGCGTCAAGCTCGATGGCGTGTGCAGTGACATGACGCGGTGCCTGCCGGGCGCGCGGGATGCCGAGTATGCGCGCGTCTATGCGGCGGTGCTGGCGGCCAACCGCGCCGCGATTGCGGCCTGCAAACCGGGAATGACGGGCAAGGAACTTGATGCCGTGGCGCGCAAGGTCCTGCGCAAGGCCGGCTACGTCAAGGCCTTCGGCCATGCGCTGGGGCACGGCGTGGGCTATGAGATCCATGAGCATCCCGTGGCGTCGCCGCGGTCGGAGATGGTGCTCAAGCCCGGCATGTGCGTCACCATCGAGCCCGGGGTCTATTTGCCGGGCAAGCTCGGTGTGCGGATCGAGGATCTTGTGGTCGTCACCGAATCGGGTTGCGACGTCCTCAGCCGTAGCGCCAAATGAGGGAGATGGTTGTCGTGGAAGGCCATCTGGAGACTATCGCCGAACTGAACGAGATCATCCGCCGCGGGGATTTCCCTCGGCAGGTGATGAAGGACGAATACCGTCACATCGAGCGCATCGTGCGCATCGCCGAGCGCATTGCCGCACGGGTGCCGCAAGTGCGTCTGGTGCTGGTGGCGGGGCCCTCTTCGGCCGGCAAGACCACCACGGCCATCCGCCTCTGCACACGGCTCAAGGAAAATGGGCTCGAATCGCTGCGCCTGTCCACTGACGACTATTTTGTGGGCGACAAGCGCAGTCCGCTCGACGAGCAGGGCCGACCCGACTGGGAGACGGTGGAGGCCGTTGACCATGTGCGGCTGGTGGCGGATCTGCAGCGCCTTTTTGCGGGCGAGGCCGTGAAGCTGCGCCGTTTCGATTTCGCCGCGCACGAGGGCTATGACGCCGATGAGCCCACCACGCTGCCGCCCGGTGGCCTCGTGGTGCTGGAGGGCATTCACGCGCTCAATCCGCTGCTGACGGACGGAATTCCGGATGAAGTCAAGTTCCGCGTGTACCTCAACATCTTCACCTCCCTGCGGGCTGACGCCACAGATGTCTTCTTTGCCGATGACGAACGCCTGCTGCGGCGGATTGTGCGCGACTGTGCGCATCGGGGCACGCCGCCCGCCGAGACGCTGGCGCGCTGGCCGAGCGTCGAACGCGGCGAGGAGAAGTGGATCAATCCCTTCCGCCGTCTGGCCGATGCCGTCTTCAACACGGGGCTCGACTA
>JAKSOW010000225.1 GCA_024405395.1 Kiritimatiellia bacterium
GCTCGCCCGAGGTCTTTGCGCGCATGGGCTTCATGTGGGCGCGTTCGGCGCAGACTGGCAATGCCATCGCACAGATCCGCCGCGCCATCGATTTCGTGCCTACGGAACGTCAGGCCGGCCTGCTCAACATGATGGCCGCCGTCTATGCCAGCGGCCAGCAGGCGGAGAAGTCGCGTGAGATCTACGAACAGGTGCTGAAGGGCGACGCAAGCAACCATGACGCGCTCATGGGCATGATGCGCCTCTCGCTCAAGGAGGGTGCGATCGACGCCGCCAAGGGCTTCCTGCAGAAGGCCGTTTCGGCTACGGACCAGAAGGGCGGCAACGGCATCGAGTGGGCGCTCCTGCACATGATGAACAACGATCTGGGCGCGGCGCGCCTCTCAATGCAGAAGGTCACGGATCTCCAGCCCAAGAGCCTCCAGGCCTGGTGTCTGCTCGCCGGCGTGCTCCTGCAGCAGTACGATCAGGCCAAGGACGCGAAGGCGAAGAGCAAGGCGCTCGAAGAGCTCGAGAGCGTGATCCTGCCGCGCATGGAGAAGCTGGCGGATTCGCCGCGCGACTACTTTGTCCAGATTACGCGCGCGCTGGTGATGTTGCGCAAGGGCGAGAAGTTCCTCAAGCCGGCGCGTGACGCCTTCGTGCTGGCCGCGGCGTCGCGTCCGGACGTCAATGTCGCAAGCGAGATGATCCTCGATCTGGATATCCGCCTGGACGACGGCGAGTCGGCCGAGAAGCACGCGCGCCAGATCTTGCGCCGTAACCGCCATGACAAGTTGGCGAATTACGTGATGGGTTCGCTGCGCCTGAAGGAAGGCGACTACACCACCGCCGAGTCGTTCCTGCGCGTTTCGGTGGCGGCGGATCGTCCGATTGCCGCGGCCCAGAACGACTTGGCCGAGGTCCTGCGCCGTCTTCAGCGCTATGACGAGGCCGAGGGATTGGCCCGCGCGGCCGTCAAGAACCAGCCTTCGCTCTATGTGGCCTGGGAGACGCTGGGCTCGTCGCTGCTGGACCAGAAGAAGAATCTGGACGAGGCCGAGTCGTGCGTGAAGAAGGCCATTGATCTGCTCAAGGAGAATGCCAAGAAGGGCGTTGACGACATCCGCATGCAGATCACGTTGGCGCGCGTGCAGCTGGCGCGTGGCGATTTCGGACGCGCGCGTGGTACCTTGCGTACGCTCCGCGCCAAGCAGAACGAACTCTCCTCGTATGACCGTAAGGAGCTTGAGAAGCTGCTGAAGTCGGTCAAGATGTCGCAGTAGTTCGGGAAGCCAATTTGTTTCAACCATGGGCGGCCCCTGTCGAGGCCGCCCTGCTCAGTGGGAGGTAGATGTGAAAAGTCTTCGTTTCTGGACGTGCGCCTGCACGCTGGCTGCCGTTTCCGCCGTTTCGGCGATGGAATGGAATTTTGAGCAGGGCCTGCCCACTGAGGGCAAGCTGCGCGGTACCGCCCAGTTGGCGAATGGCGGGCTTGTTCCGGGCACGATCGCGGACTTCGGCAAGCCGGCGGGCTTTACCGCCGCCAAGCGCCTGACCCCGCCAGAGGCCTTCCGCTTTACGGCTGAGTTCACGCCTGGTCGCGCATGGACCGAGGCCGGCGATCTGGCGGCAGCCGCCAAGCCGGGCCGCCAAAGCATTCTTTTTGACGACATGTACGTCACCTATGCCCCAAAATGGCAGCATCAGGGAATCCAGGTGGCCTTTACGCGGTCGGGCGAGAAATGGGCTTCGATGCTCTTTCTGGGCTTCTCAAACGCAACCGAAATCGTCCGGGGGCCCTCGTTGAAGCTGAAGCCGGGCGTGCGGACGACTTTCTCGTTCGTCTATGACGGCAATGGCGGGCTTACCTTTGATTTCGCCGGGCAAAAGAAGGAAGTTGCCCTTGAGCACGTCGGGCCGATTTATCCGGCCAAGCGCAATCGGCCCCAGCTGGGTGACCGCGTGGGCGGCAATTACTGGCCGTTTGACGGCGTGATCCACCGTATCGCGCTCGATCCCATTGCGCGGGCTCGCTGTGCAGTGACCTATGCGCCGGGCCGTCGTGCTTTCCGTCGGGGCGAGGAAAAGGCCTCGGTCTCGTTGGCCGTGCGCAATTTCACTTCGGGCGCTTTGACGCGGGCCCACCTCAAGGTCGTGCAGCGGACGGCTTCAGGGACGGAATTTGCGGTTCTTTCGCAGGATCTGGCCGACATTGCGACAACGGCGCCCAGCTGTGTTGACGTGCCGGTTGTCACCAACCTCAAGCCCGGATGGATGACGCTGGAAATCTCCTTCTCGGCCCTCGATGCCACTGGCGCACAGGTTGTTGCGACGCGTTCGCTCCCGTTGGGCATCGGGCCGCGCCATGCCGACCGCATGACGGCGCTGATGTGGGGTTTTGACGCGCCCATGGAGGTGCTGGCCGATTTGGGCTTCACGCATGGCATGCAGTACGGCAATCCGGGAATTGACCGCCTGGACCAGTCGCTCGTGGCCGGTGTGGATCTGGCCCGCTCGACGCGTGTGGAGCTGCCGGACGAGACCAAGGCCGAGGACTACATGCGCCGCGACCGCAAGGGCACGCTGCGTGTCCACGGCAAGAAGGGCAAGCCGGCGCCCGAGGTGTCGAATCCCGCGTTCTTGCAGAAGATCCCCGCGAGTGTGGCCGCGGACGTGGCCGCAATCGGTTCGCATCCGGCCTATGTGGGGGTGTTGCCGTCGTCGGAGCATCGCGACGGCACCTTCCCCTCGTTCACCACGGAGCATCTCAGGTACAAGGCGGAGACGGGGCGTGATGTGCCGCCTGAAGTGGAGCTCAAGACCCTCCATCCGAAGAAGGGCGAGAAGCTCTATCCCACGGGTGTCGTGCCGGACGATGATCCGATCCTGGCCTACTACCGCTGGTTCTGGAGCGGCGGCGATGGATGGCCCAGCTACACGGGCACGGTGGCGAAGGAATATCGCGCACGTCTTGGCGGCAAGCCGTTTACGACGTTCTGGGATCCTGCCGTGCGTTGTCCGCCGCGCTGGGGATCGGGCGGTGCCGTCGACATGATCAACCAGTGGGTCTATGCCGTGCCGGAGCCGATGAACGTGGCCGGCCCGGCCGAGGAGATGCTCGCCATGGCGGCCGGCACGCCGGGCCAGCGCGTCTCCATCATGACGCAGCTCATCTGCTACCGCACGCAGATCGCGCCCACGAACATTGTGGTCTCGCCCACGCCGGAGTGGGTGTCGCGTCTGCCGCGGGCCGATTTCCCCACCATTCCGCCCGATACGCTGCAGGAGGCGACCTGGTCGATGATCGCCAAGCCCGTTCAGGCGATCATGTACCACGGCTGGGGCACGATCTACGATACGGGTGCGCAGACGGGCTATGCCTTCACATGCCCGGCCTCGACGAAGCGCCTGCAGGAACTGCTTACGGGCATTGTGCGGCCGCTGGGCCCCGTGCTGAAGAAGCTGGGCCGTACTGCGCCTGAGGTGGCGGTGTTCGAGAGCTTCACCACCTGCGCCATGGGCGGCCCGGCCTCTTGGGGCTGGAAGGCGCCGGCCATCACGTTCCTTCAGCGGGCGCGCCTGGATCCGCGCGTCGTGTATGAGGAGACGATCCTGCGCGATGGCCTTGCGGGTGTGAAGGTGCTTTACGCGCCGCAGTGCCGTTTCCTCACGCCCACGCTCATTTCCAAGATCAAGGCGTTCCAGTCGGCGGGCGGCATCCTCGTGGCGGATGACCAGCTGGTCTCCGCGCTCAAGCCGGATGTGGTTGTGCCGGTGGTGAGCTTTGATCGTCCGCCGGAATCCGATCACACGGAAGACGTCAACGAAATGGAGGCTACGCGCGAAGGCGATGCCAAGACGCGTGCCGGCACGCTGCGCGCCAAGGCCAAGATGGTGGCCCAGGCCGAGAAGCTGCGCACGGATCTGGCGGCGAAGTTCCAGCCCCAGGCCGACAGTTCCAGCCCCGAGATCGTCGTCTACAGCCGTCGCTGGAAGGATGTCGACTATGTCTTCGCGATCAACGACAAGCGCACTTTCGGCGATTATGTGGGCATGTGGGGCCTTACGATGGAGAAGGGCCTGCCTTTCGCCGGCACGGTGACGCACGCCGATCCGATGGCGGATATCGTGGCCGTCTATGAGCTTTCTCGGGGCGGCGCGGTACCGTTCACGCGTGAGGGCGGCAAGGTCGCGGTGCCTGTCTCCTACGAGACCAACGACGGTCGCCTGCTGCTCTTCGCCAAGCAGAAGATTGCGCGCCTGGCCGTGGATGCGCCCAAGAAAGTGGCGCGCGGCGCTTCGGTGCGTGTGTCGCTCGCCGTGTTGGACGACAAGGGCAAGCGCGTGAACGCCCTGCTGCCCGTTGAGGTCAGGCTCTATGATGCGGCTGGCCGCGAACTGGACGGTGCCGGCGCGTTGGCGGCGGAAGGTGGCGTGTGCACGATTGACATCCCCACCAACCTGGACGATGCGCCGGGCAACTACCGCCTGGTCTGCCGGGACCGTGCCAGCGGACTTTCCGTTACACGCGTAATCGCCCGGTAGTTTTCAACGAGGCGTCAGCTTACAAAGCGGGATATCACTTGCCGATCACGGTCGTGACGGGTACGACCTGTTTGATGGCATTGGTGGGGGCATTCGTGTCCCCACCATAGTTTTCCGCCATTTGCGAGGAGTGGGATATCCAGGCGATGGCGGGGA
>JAKSOW010000226.1 GCA_024405395.1 Kiritimatiellia bacterium
CCCGCCGCCGAGGAGAAGCCCGCGGTTGCCGAAGCGGCCCCTGCTGTCGAGAAGAAGCCTGCGCCTGCGCCGGTGGATCCGAACGCGCAGCTGATCGCCGACTTGGCGGTTACGGAGGCGTTGCGTCGTGAGGCGCTGGACAAACAGGCCGTCAAGGAGATCAACGATGCCCGCGCCGCGTTGGACACGGGCGATTACGATAATGCGACTCGTTTCTATCGGTTGGCTCTTACGCACCTGAACGACCGCCCCAGTTCGCAGGCGTTTCGCAAGGAGTGCAATGATGGTGTCGCCGAGGCCCAGTATCGGGCTGGCCGCGATGCGTTCAAGGAGGGCAATCGCGAGGCGGCCAAGGCGTATGCCGAGGAGGCGCTGCGTTGGCACCATGAGCGCGCGCGTTCGTTGCTGGACGCGTTGAGCGCCGAGCGCACGCAGGTGGCGGAAAAGGATTTCTCGGAGATCAAGCATCGCCGCAATGATGGGGACTACAAGAAGGATCGCGACCTGATCCGCACGCGCCTTCGCCTCTCCTCCCAGTATATGGCGGTGGGTGATTTGGACAAGGCACTCGAGGAATGCGATCTGGTCTTGCGCTATGACGGCTACAATCGCGAAGCCCTGGCCTTGCGCGACCGCATTCAGCGTCGTCGCGACGTGATCCTCGACAAGGAGCGCGAGGCCACGCGCCGCGGCATGATCGCTGATGTCAATGCCGCCTGGCGTCCTGTCTATGCCATCAACTCCGCCGAGCTCAAAGAGACCGACGGTGGCACGGCCAAGACCCCTGTGGGCGGCGACAGCGATCGCTCGATCGAGCAGTCCATCGAGCAGCGCATGAAGGAGATGATGCTGCCGTCGATCACCTTCAAGCCGCCGGCAACGATCATCGATGCGGTGGACTTCTTCCGCCAGGCGTCTAAGGACTATGACCGCCCGGAGATTCCCGTGGATCAGCGCGGTTTCAACTTCGTGCTGGACTTCGGCAAGCCGCTGACGGCGGCAGCCGAGGAGAAGGCCGACGATTCGAAGACGGACGACAATTCCTTCTCGTCCTCATCCGACAGCGAGACCGCGTCTGCGAATGGCGACATTCCGCAGATCCCCAACATCTCCGCGTCGAATGTGTCGCTGTGGGACGCGATGCAGCTCGTCTGCAAGATCTCGGGCTTCAAGTTCAAGATCCAGAAGTCGATCGTGACGGTGATGCCGAAGGACATGACCACGGATGAGCTCGTCCAGCGTTCGTACTCGGTGAACGAGAACTTCCTCGAGAAGATGAACAATGCTTCCAGCTCGCTCAAGGACCAGAAGGCCGGATCCTTCTCCAGCAGCGAGAAGGAAGGTGAAGGCGGTGGTGGCGACGGCAGCGAAGCTGACTGGAAGGCCTACTTCGAGGAGTTCGGCGTCAAGTGGCCGCAGAACTCGCACATCAAGTACTTCAACGGCAAACTGCGCGTGACCAACACGGCTGAACAGCTGGCGGTGTTCGAGGGTGCCCTTCAGGAACTCAACGTGACGCCCGAGCTCATCGAGGTCGAGGTGCGCTTCGTGGAAGTGGCGCAGGAGGATCTCAACTCCCTCGGCTTCGAGTGGCTGCTGAACAGCGACTACTCGGTGAACGTGGGCCACAAGCTCGGCAAGGCCTTGGGTTTGAAGAACGGCACCTGGGGTGATGCCTATGGCAATAAGGTGAATCCAGGCGATGTCGTCGAGAATTCCTTTGCGCAGACCATCCAATCCGTCAATTCCTTGAGGACTGACAAGGGCTATACGGCAAACACCATATCTGGCGGAACTACTTCTTCTCAGTTGAATCCGGACGCGTCTACGTGGCCGTTGACGAGCGGAAGCACTTCGTCTTCTGCTTCGTCGGAATCAACGACCTATCAGGGTATGGAACGTGCCACAGGAGCTGGTCGTAATTGGACAAAGGGTGGTGGCCGTGGCCGTAATCTCGGCTTGGGTGCCATTGACGGTAGCCAATATTCGACGGGTATGCGTTATCTCTCCACCGAGGGCAACCACATCTCTGGTCAGGGCGCTTCCCAGAACGACCAGTTCATGCGTGTGAACGCGTTCCTCGGCAATGCGGACATGTCGATGATCCTCCATATGCTCTCGCAGCGCAGCGACACAGATCTCCTGTCCGCGCCGAAGGTGGTCACCAAGTCGGGCGAAGAGGCGATCATCAAGGTGGTCACGATCTACCGTTACCCGCAGGACTACGACGTGACGATCCAGTCCACGTCGTCGGGCTCCAGCAGCGGCGGCTCGTCCTCCTCGGGCGGCGGCGACGGCAAGATCCTCCCGATGGTCGAACCGCAGAACTTCACGGACCAGGATGTGGGCGTCACGCTCCAGGTCAAGCCGGAGAAGTCTCCTGAGGGCGACCTCATCAACCTCGAGCTCCAGCCCAAGATCATCTCCGAACCGACGTGGAAGGACTACGGCATGAAGGTGCCTATGTCGGTGGTGGAATCCTCGTCGGTGGGCAGCTCGCTGGCCAACACGGAGCGCTGGTTCACCGTGCCGATGGAGCAGCCCTTCTTCAAGGAGCGCTCGATCCAGACGAAGATCTCCGTCTATTCTGGCGCCACGGTGGTGATGGGCGGCCTGATCACTGAAGACCGCAAGTCGATGGAGGACAAGATTCCGTTCCTCGGCGACATTCCCTACCTCGGCCGCTTCTTCCGCAGCCGCAGCGAGTGGAGCGACAAGCGCAACCTGCTGCTCTTCGTGACGGCGCGCCTGGTCGACCCCAGCGGCCGCCAGAAGATCGTCGCTGGCGCCGAGGATTCCACGGTTGCCGCGAAGGTGACGCCTGCGCCCGAGCCGGCCAAGTAAGTTGCCATGCGGATTGCTTTGACAGGCGGAATCGCCTGCGGCAAGAGCCTGTTCGCCAAGTTCCTCCGGGAACTTGGCGTTCCGACTTTAGATGCAGACGACATCGTGCATGAACTGATCCCCGAGGACGAGCGCCGCCGCCTGGCGCCGATCGTCTTCGCCGATCCCGAAGCCCGCAAGGCGCTGGAGGCGCGGATCCATCCCGAGGTACGGAAACGGTTCGCAGAATGGTTTGCGGCGGAATCGCAGAATCTCCGCGTTGCCGTAATTCCCCTACTTTTCGAGTGTCATTGGGACGTGGATTATGATATAATCTTATGCATCAGTTCATCGGCCGATCTGCAGATTCGGCGGATGAAGGAGACGCGCGGCATGACGCACGCCGCCGCCATCGCGAGACTGAATGCACAACTCCCCGTTTCCGAGAAAGTGGCTCGTTCGCACTTTGTGATCGTCAACGACTCCACAACAGAACATCTTTGTGCGGAGGCGCGTCGTTGTGTGGCATGGTTAAATGACGCTAAAAGACGACAGAGGTAAATATGGCCGAAGAGAATTTGAGTGAGAATAAGGCTGAGGCGCCCGCAGAGGAGGCTACCAAGAAGCGCCGCACGACGCGCACGCGCAAAACCGCCAAGGCCGCGAGTGATGCGCCTGCGGAGCCTACCCCCGCAGCGGCAGCCCCGGCTCCGAAGGCAGAGGAGCCTGTCGTGGCCGCACCTGCACCCGCGCCGCAGCCTGCTGAGCCGCCGGCGATTCCCGCAGCGGCACCAGTGGCAGATGCCGCTCCGGCATCTGCGGCTCCCGCCGCCGCGCCGAATTCCGCACCCAATGGCCAGATGCAGCCGAACCAGAACTCGCAGGGCATGAACAGGCGGCAGTGGAAGAATTTCCAGCGCAATCAGCGGTGGCAGAAGATGCGCAATGGCGGTTTCCAGGGACCGAATGGCCCCAACGGCAATCAGCCGGGCATGCAGCCCCAGCAGCAGGTGCCGCGCAATCCCGATTTGCCGGAATACAAGCTCGCCGACATCCACAGCTGGGACAACGGCGAGATCGTCGCGAAGATGTGGCCGGACGCCAATGCCGAAGACCTCGGCGCGATGAAGCGCCACGAAATCATCTTCCACGCCATCCGCAGCTATCTTTCCCGTGGCGGCGCCGTGCGCGCGAGCGGGTGCCTGGAGGTGGTGAAGGAGGGCTTCGGCTATCTGCGCAGCGCCAAGACGAACTTCCTCGCGTGTCCGGAAGACGTCTTCGTGCCGCAGCAGCAGATCCGCCGGCACGCGCTGCGTCCGGGCGACATGGTGGAGGGGCCGCTGCGCGACCCGCGTGACCGCGACCGTCTCTTTGGTCTGGGCGGCGTGGTGACGGTGAACGGCAAGACGCCGTCCGAGGCGGCGCGCATCATCCACTTCGAGAACCTGACGCCTACGTTCCCCACGCGGCGCATCGTCCTCGAGACGACGCCCGGCGAGCTCTCCACGCGCGTCGTGGACGTGTTCACTCCGATCGGCTTCGGTCAGCGCGGGCTCATCGTCGCGCCGCCCCGCGTGGGCAAGACGGTGCTGCTGCAGAAGGTGGCCAACGCCATCTCGAAGAACCACCCCGAGGCGATGCTGATCATTCTGCTCATCGACGAGCGCCCCGAGGAAGTGACCGACATGCAGCGCAACACCAAGGCGATGGTGCTCTCCTCGACATTCGACGAGGAGCCGCAGCATCACGTCAACGTGGCCGAGATGGTGATCGAGATGTCGCGCCGCCAGGTGGAGAACG
>JAKSOW010000227.1 GCA_024405395.1 Kiritimatiellia bacterium
ACAAGACACTCAGAAACATCTTCACAAAATTGACTCATCTGGCTTGCAATTCACCATTTTTGTCATGCCGCCAGAGATCATCGCCTCGGCGGCCCTCCTGGGCATGACCACAAGTCAGAAGCGCCGAAACCGATACAGGCGTAGGGTATTGGCCTCAAGGGGCTTGGCGGGTGATACGGTGCCCTGCTCGGGTTCGGCACATTCTACCAGCTTAAGATCGTGCTTGACCGCAATCGCAGCGGAAGTGGCCCCGGCGTTCCAAACGAGAATGCCCTCCTCGCCATTGGCTCCCTCCCAGCGATTGGCGATGATCTCATCACCGCCTGTCACGGAAAAGCCCTCATCCGCCTTGAACGTACCGCGCAACAGGAGGTCCCGATAGTGCAGACGGAAGTCGCCCACACATTTCAGGTAGTCGCGGTCGCGTCGCCAGTTGCCGGGCTGCCTCATGTGCGCCACGTTCCCCGGCTTGGACACGACGCGCGCATATTCATTCGTGGCCGGCATCTCCCCATGCTCCACATAGCGGCGGTCGGCCGCGTACCGCACCTCAAAGTCAACACGCAGATTGGTGACGGCACAGGCATTGGCGCGCGCGCGGGTACAGTACGGGTTTGAGGATCGGTCAGTCGTCACCAATTCGGGGAAGGTGTAGCTGGTGAGCTCAGGAAACACATCGCAGCTCACATTCGGCCTGAACCGCATCTCCACGTTGCGATTTGCGCCAATGTACCCCAACCCCTGATAACAGGCCACAGAGGTCAGCAGCGTATCGTTGAAGGCCTCGCTCCAGAGCACGAAGTCGGGATGAATGCGCTGCATCTCCGTGATGACTTCCCGGAAAAGGCTCTCACGGTCGTCCTGCCAGACATATTGCCCTGCGCGATGGCCGTGCCGCGCATCGAAGCAGGGCCAGGGCCACTGCTTGCCGATCTGGTCAAAGAAGAATCCGTCAAATCCCAGGAGTTGGGCATCTTTGCAGATCTTCAGCATCTGCCGCCGCCAAAGCGAGCAGGCCGGACAGGCGACGTCAAAATGCACGCCCTTCACGCCCGTGAACTTCACCCAATATTCCTGCAGCGGCATCCCGTCACGACGAAGGATGGGGCACAAGCGGCCATTCTCCTCATACCACTTCGTCCCACCCTGCTGCTGGAGTTGGCCATTGGAGTAGACCGTCACATTCAGGCCACGACGCCGCAGATCCGCGACTCCTTTCACCAGCGCCTCACGCCCGCCCATGGAAGGATCGGGGTCGTATTCGGGGTAAAGCCGGTCATGTCCGCCAATTCCCCAGCCATGCATCTCGACATTGTACAGACCATGGGCAATGGCCGCATCGCCAAGAGTGTCAAAATCCGTGTATGGCCACACGAACTCGCCATCCTGCTGTTTGAGGATGACCATCATCGTGCCGACCATGTCCCGCGCCGCATCAGGGATGCGCACAGGCCTACGCACGCGCATCCACCAGGCGCGATACCGCTGCGCCGCGACTTTCCAGTCCCCACGATAGGCATCAAAGAACAGGCGCGGCAGCTTGAATGTGGTGCCTTCCGGCACAAACATCGGAAGATCGAAGCCCAGGCGGGCCACACGCCTTCGCGAATCATAGGCCACACGGAAGTCCTTGGCGATGCAATGCTCATCATCGGACCCCAGATAGAAGCCCTTTTCGCCATCCGTCAGCGCACACCACTGCATGGTGCCGAACTTGCCGGGGTACTTAAGCGTCTTGACCAGCGTATACACGCCATTTTCCTCGGCATTCCAGACCTTGTCGCCGACGAGCTTGACGTCCTCCCTGGGCCAGTTCCGGATGCGCCAACCATAGAGATAAGGCAAATACAGGGACGACCGGCCTTCCTCAACCGCAATCGGATCGGACATTGCCTCAAAGTCCAGCACGACAGCCCCCGGTTCGCGGTTGACGATCCGTCCGCTCCAGCCGCCGGCGTCCGGCGCAAACTGCACGTCGATGGTCCAGCGATTCTCCGCGGCACCCACCCAATTGGTCACGCCGTCCTTCTCAACCGCCATCCGCCACTGGGGCTGAGCCTCCGCACGCAGGGACACAAACGCCACCGCGGCCCCGATCACAGCCATCATCACGCGCGTAGCAGTCATCGTCATCTTCATTGCCTCCTCATTTGCACACGAACATCAGTGATCCAGAACCGACCGACAGTTCAGGATCTTCTCCAGCAGATCATTCGGCACATACATGTAGCGGTTGGAGCTCTCGTAGCCCAGCGCGCTCTCCCGGCGCACCAAGTCCAACATCTCCTTGGCGGTGGCCAGCTCACGCCGCGCCGCCGCCCGCATCGCCGGGAGATCCCCTCGATCACGCGCCTGGATGAAGTCTGCCTGGTCCACGCTGGTGCGGAAATGCAGCGTGGCCGCGCGAAACACGACGCGATCGCGTTCCGCAGTTTCCCGTGCCGCCCCCGCGCAGTGGCTCAACGCCTCCCGCCAGAGCGCATCCGCCTGGTCAAAGCCCTCCGCGGTCTGGCGCATCTGCGCAACCCAAAGCGCCGTATTCGTCCCGTAGCCGCCCGTCCAGCGAGCCAAATCATCATAGGGCGTGTTGACCATCGTGGCACGCCAATCTGTCTTTGCGGCATACAGCAGATTCGCCGGCCCCATCTGCACAGGCGAATAGTAGACCGTTTGCCACTGCATGGGATAGTTGCGGTAGGCCGCCGAGTAGGCGGCCCAGGCCTTTCGGACAAAAGGCGCGGCTGGCTTACCGTAGAGATCCTCCGCCAGACCATCCAGAATCGACACGGGGTCGTTCGAGCCCTTGCGGAAACGGCGGAACAGCTCCAGCCCCGGCCCCGGATAGCCGCCCAGCGACCAGCTGAGCATGACGCCGTCCACACAACCGCGGGAGAGGTTGTCCGCGTGTTCGGCCACCAGATCCATCACAGGGAGATAGGGCACCGCGCTGATTTCCCAGCAGTCATTCACCTGCAGTTTGGCGTCGGCTTTGAGTCCGGCACGCTTGGCGGCAGCCCAATAGCCCAATGCGCGCTCGGCAGGCCCGGGGTGCGAGATCGAGTACTCGTTCACCTTGAGCGCCAGGCCGCCCTGCGTAAAGGGCAGATACTTTTCGCTCCACACGACCAGACGGCCCTCTGGCGGCAACCGCGGCACAATCGTCGTCAGCGGATCGTCCACCAGTTCCCATGCCGTGTCGTTGAAGATGACATGGGCCGCGGGGCTGCCCGCCTTGACGCCCTCGAAGATGGCGCGATTGACGTCCACCACCAGATCCGCGATGGACCTGCCCCTGCAGCGCGGACAGGTCACCAAATCGGGGTTGCGGTACTGCGAACCGCAATGGGTGGCGTTTTCGCTCATCGTGATGGTGAATACGCCGCCCAACCCGGGCACCGCCGCGAAAAGCTGCCGCAGCGAATCCCGTAGCCACCGCAGCGTGTCGGGATGGCGTGTGCAGCGGCAATAGGCGAGGCCGTTGTGATCGTCGACCGACCCGCGCATCGCGGCACGCTCGGCCAACGTGAAGAAGGCGGCGGGCTGAGCACGCGGTTCATTGATGTAGAGGATCACCTTCACGCCCCATTTGGCGCAGCGCGCGACAAGTTTCCGCAGATTGGCGACATGTCGTGCGGCATCGCGGCCGAACTCCGGATAACGGGCGTCAGTGGTGAGCGTCGACAACACGACATGCATCCAGATCGCATTGACGCCGCGCGCCGACAAATCGGCGACCAGGCCTTCGGGACAGGACGCCACGTCATCATCCGCCAGCGGGTCGCCGTAGTCCAGCGAGAACGGATAGATCATCCGCAGGTCGAATCGCGCGGACTCGTTCCTCTGCGCGGAAGCGCCATGCGGCAGTTTGCCGAAATTGTCGAGAAACGAGAACCGCGGCACCTCGGCGGCATCGACGATCTTCACCCCATCGGCGGTCAGGGACTCACGCAGACGCAGACGCGCCTGTCGCCCCGCAGCCGCCGCTGCCGCCGTGTAGACGAGACGCGGACAGTTCGGCTTGGGCATTCCCAGCTTGGAGCCCAGGTAGTCATCCTCCACCAGTGCATAGCGCATCTGCCGCCGGGTCTTGCCCACCAGCTTCATCAGCTGCGCATACGGCAGCAGATGCCAGTTTCGCCGCAGAATCGTGACATAGCCCATGTCGCGCCAACGCGGCGAGACGGTCGGCGTCGGCGACAACCCCATCTCAACCGCCACCGCCGTGATCTCCGCCGCCGAAGCGCCAATCGTCTCCGCCAGCACCTGCGGCTCGACGAGTCCCCAATTGCGGAACACGTAGGCGGAGAGCGCGTCCGGGAACGGTCCCGGCGGCAACGGCTTCTTCCAGGCCGGCTCGCCCGGCAGCTGCACGAACGAGGGATCGGTCGGACACGACACCCTGACCTTGTCCTCCGGCTTCACGCCTTTGATGGCGTAGTCGACGGGCGCGCCGTCCTTCATCTCGGCCGTGACGACGTAACCGCCGCGCACGCGGAAGTTCTCGAAGCGTCCCGAGAAGCC
>JAKSOW010000228.1 GCA_024405395.1 Kiritimatiellia bacterium
GGAAAAGTGAAATGCTATAATTCTCAAACTTGATTTTATCAATCCAGTAATAAGGAGCAACGGAAAATGGAAGTTATCATTTGCAAGACTGCGGAAGAGGCGAGCCGCCTCGCCGCGGACATGATCGCCGGCCTCGTCAAGAAGAACCCGAAGTGCGTGCTGGGCCTCGCCACGGGCTCCACCCCGGTGAAGATGTACGCCGAGCTCGCGAAGGACGTCAAGGCGAAGAAGATCTCCTTCAAGAACGTCAAGAGCTGGAACCTCGACGAGTACTACGGCCTCGCGCCCACGCATGACCAGAGCTACCGCTACTTCATGAACGAGAACTTCTTCGATCTCATCGACATCGACAAGAAGAACACCCACGTGCTCAACGGTCTCGCGAAGGACTGGAAGAAGGAAGTGAAGGCCTATGAGGCCGCCATCGCGAAGGCGGGCGGCATCGACCTCCAGGTGCTCGGCATCGGTTCCGACGGCCACATCGCGTTCAACGAGCCCGGCAGCGCGCTCACCTCGCGCACGCGCCTCGTCTCGCTCACGCCGCAGACGATCAAGGACAACGCCCGCTTCTTCAAGAAGGCCGCCGACGTGCCGAAGTACGCGCTCTCCATGGGCGTGGGCACGATCTGCGAGGCGAAGACCGTGGTGCTGCTGGCGTTCGGCAAGAACAAGGCCGATGCGGTGAAGGGCGCCGTCGAGGGCGGCATCTCCCAGTACTGCACGGCGTCGGCCCTCCAGATGCACCAGGACGCCTGGTTCTTCTGCGACGAGGAGGCCGCCTCCAAGCTCAAGCTCAAGAAGTACTACGCGTGGCGCGGGCTGGAAGAGCTCGCCCGCCGCTGAACCAGCGCATTTTAACGGAACCATTTGGGGAGACCAGAATGAACAGACGTGATTTCATGAAGACCGGCGCGGGCGCGTTCGCGATCGTCGCCGCAGGCAAGGCCTTTGGCGCGGATGCCGCCTGCAACCGTGTGCGCCTCGCCATCGTGGGCTGCCACGCAAAGGGACGCGGCTTCACGGTGATGAAGGCCGCGATGAAGGTGCCGGGCGTCGAAATCGCCTGGGTGTGCGATGTCGACAGCCGTGCGCGCGAAAACGCCGCCGACTTCATCTTCAAGGCCACGGGCGTCAAGCCGAAGTGCGAGAAGGACCTCCGCAAGGTGCTGGAGGATCCGACGCTTGACGGCATCATCTCCGAGACGCCCGACCATTTCCACGCCTATTCCGCGGTGATCGCGATGCAGGCTGGCAAGGCCGTCTACGTCGAGAAGCCCTGCTGCTTCTGCCCCGAAGAGGGCCAGATCCTCATGCGCGTGGCGAAGGAGACGAAGGGCATCCTGCAGGTGGGCTCGCAGCGCCGCGCCTCCCTCACCTATCGCGCCGCCTTCGACTACCTCAAGGAGACGAACGCCATTGGCGCCATGCGCACGGCCAAGGCCTGGTATCTCTCCAACCGCGCCTCGATCGGCACGGGCCAGAAGGCCGCCGTGCCCGAATGGCTCGACTGGGACCTCTGGCAGGGCCCGGCGCCGCGCACCGAGTTCCGCGACAACGTCGTGCACTACAACTGGCATTGGTTCCGCCGGTGGGGCACTTCCGAGATGGGCAACAACGCGCCGCACTTCGCCGACGCCTCGCGCTGGGCGCTGGGCATCGACGAGTTCCCGGAGAGCGTGCAGTGCTCGGGCGGACTCTACTACCCCAAGGGCGGCGACTTCGAGTGGCCGGACGTCTTCAACGCGTCGTTCAAGTACGCGAGCGGCAAGATGATCACCTTTGAGATGGGCTGCCACAACAACATCAAGCCCTTCATGAACGCCGGCACGGGCGCGCTCATCTACGGCGAGCGCGGCGGTCTCTTCCTCGGTCCGTCCGACAATGCCATCGTCTTCGACGAAAAGGGCAAGACGGTCAAGGAGTGGAAGGCCGGCGGCGTCGCGGTGGTGGACGGTACGCCCGTCTCCACGACGAACCCCACAGAGGGCCTCGACGTGCTGCACATGTCGAAGTTCGTCTCGTGCATCCGCGCCAAGGACCCCGTCACCAACGTCGATGCGGAGCAGGGCGTGAAGTCCTCCGTGCTGCCGCTCCTGGCGAACATCGCGCTCGACGAGGGCGAGACGATTCATCTCGATCCGAAGACGGGCAAGCTCAAGTCCAAGGCCGGCCTCAAGGGCTGGGCGCGCGAATACGCCAAGGGCTGGGAGCTCGTCTGATGAACACAGGCCGCCGTACGTTCCTCAAGGGTGCCGCTGCGGCGGCCACTTGTTCCGCTTCGCTTGTCGGGTTCCCCGCCATTGTCAAGCGGCGCAACGCCAACGAACTTCTGTCGCACGCCTGCGTGGGCACGGCCAACATGGCCGGGGCCGACATGAATGGCATCAGCGCCCATCGTGATGTGCACATCACGGCGCTGTGCGATGTGGACGCCGCCTATCTCGAGAAGGCCCACAAGCACTTCCCCGACGCGCGCATCTACCGCAACGCGCTGGAGATGTTCGCCGCCGAGGGCAACCGGATCGACTCCGTCAACGTCTCCACGCCGGACCATACGCACGCGCGCTACATCCTGGAGGCGTTGTCGCGCGGGCTCAACGTCTACGGACAGAAGCCCATCTGCCACGACCTTGGCGAATGCCGCCAGATCGAGCAGCTGGCCGCCGCGAAACAGGCGGTCACGCAGATGGGCACGCAGATCGCGGCCTGGGAATGCGACCGCCAGACGGCCGCGTTCCTGAAGAAGGGCGTGATCGGCGCGGTGAAGCACGTGTGGATCTTTTCGAACCGCGGCGGGCAGACGACCGCCGACCACACGTGGCCGCTGAAGGCCGATCCGATCCCCGAGACGCTGGACTGGAAGACCTGGCTGGGCGATCGTCCCTACCGCGACTATGTGGCGAAGGTCTACCATCCGTTCAAATGGCGTCACTGGCGCGACTTCGGCACGTCCTGGCTGGGCGACCTCGGCCTGCACCTGCTGAGCCCAGTGTGGCTTGGCATGGACCTGGACACGACGGGGCCGCTCAACGTGACGGCCGAAGTGCCGGAGGAGCCCGAGGAGATTCGCCGCCAGTACTGGCCGCGGATGTCGCATCTCACCTGGGAGATGCCCGGCGTGAAGGCGTCGGGCGGCAAGTCCTTCCCGATCGAATGGTGCGACGGCAATCTGGTGGACGAGAAGGTTAAGGCCGCAACGCCCGCGAACTACTACATCCCGGCGAATCTGGGTCCGCTTTTCGCGCAGACCCCGATCGGCAAGCAGCCGCTGCAGGGCCGTGTGGTGGAGGGCGAGGACGGCTGGCTCCTTTCGGTGCACTACAACCAGTCGCCGGCCGTGGTCATGAAGAAGGGCGGCAAGGCGCCTGCGCTTCCGGGCGTGGGCCCCGCGCCTTCCCATTGGCATGAGTGGGTGGACTGCTGCCTGCAGGGCGGCACGCCGACGAGCTCTTTCCGCTGGGCCACGCGCCTCACGGAGATGGTGCTCACGGGCAACGCCGCCATGCTCAAGCCTGGCCAGAAGCTTGCCTGGAACGCTGCCGCCGGCCAGTTCGCCTGATGCGGCGTGAGGACTTGCGTCGGTACGGTCGGCAACCGCCCGCTTTACGGACGCAAGGGTGATGTGGTATACTATTTCGGCTTAGGCGGAGGAGAGGGATGCGTCAATGCCCAGAACGCCGCCAAGGCTCAAGGAAAAGGTCTGAAGATGAAGAAGAACTCTGTTAAGAACATGGTGATCGCCCAGTCGGGCGGTCCGTCGATGGTGATCAATGCCTCGCTCGTGGGCGCTGTCCTGGCGGCACGGTCGAAAGAGGCCTCCGGGTTCATCGGCAAGGTCCTCGGTGCGCGTCACGGCATTGACGGCATCTTCAACCGCGACTACATCGATCTGCGCAAGGTCTCCGAGAAGAATCTGCTCGCCGTCGCCAACACGCCGTCCTCGGCGCTCGGTAGCGTGCGCAAGAAACCGACGGCGGAAGACTGCCGCCGCATCTTCGAGGAGTTCAAGCGCCTCAATGTGGGCTGGTTCTTCTACATCGGCGGCAATGACTCCGCGGACGCCGCGCGCATCGTCGCCGAAGAGGCCGAGAAGGAGAATTATCCGCTCGTGTGCTATCACATCCCCAAGACGATCGACAACGATCTGCGCACCTGCGACCATACGCCCGGCTTCGGCTCGGCGGCGCGGTTCGTCGCCAGCGCGCTCAAGGGCGATGACCTCGACAACCGTGCGCTGGGCGGCGTGAAGATCGACATCATCATGGGCCGCGACGCCGGCTTCCTCACGGCGGCTTCCGCGCTGGCGCGCGAGAACCCCGGCGATGGTCCGCACCTCATCTACCTCCCGGAGCGTCCGTTCTCGCTCGATGGCTTCGTCAAGGACGTCCAGGCCGTCATGAAGAAGGAGGGCCGCTGCGTGGTGGCCGTCTCCGAGGGCATCCGCGACGCGAAGGGCGAGCTCTTCGCCAAGAAGTTCGCGGGCGGCGAAAAGGATTCCCACGGCAACA
>JAKSOW010000229.1 GCA_024405395.1 Kiritimatiellia bacterium
GCGCTTCCTTGACATGGAAGAGGTCAGTGGTTCGAATCCACTATAGCCCACCATTCCGAATCCGCACGAAAGTCCGTAAAATCAAGGTTTCGTGCGTTTTTTGTTTGTCAAACCCCCTTGGCCGCCATCGCTTCGTGCCAGCCCCTGCAATGTCCTGGAAGATGGTGTCTGTAGGGACAAATGTAGGGCTCATGCCAAGTCTTCCTCAAGCCCGTCGATCGTGTTCTGACAACCGATGCACTTTTGGACAGAAAAAGAATACCATATTTTCCTCTTCTGCGCTACGTTTCTTTTGGATCAGCTAAAGAATCTTGATTTCCCGCGTCAGACTTCGCGGGTGCGGTTGCCTTACTCCATGTAAGCCCCACATGGGCAGAAAGGCAATGGTGACAAAGCGAACAACAAGAAACTCATTGTGGCCCTCTTGGCCGGACTCACGCTGACGGGTACCTGTCTCGCGGCTCCCCGTGGTCGCCCTGGCGGCAGGCATCACGCTCCCGCTCCCATGCACCACCACGGCGGACATCACCACCACGGCGGGCATCATCATCATGACGGACACCACCACGGCGGATGGATCATCGCTGGCGCAGCCGCGATTGGCGGTCTCGTCGGTGGAATCCTCTGTGGCCGCTGATGTCGAGCCGAATCAAGCTGGAAGATGGGACGGCTGATCGCCCAGATGCGTCCCATCTTTCCCGGCCGCGGAAGTTGAATGCTTCGGGCATGTTGTGCTATACTGTCCGCCATGTGGACGAATTTCGGAATGCCGGCACTTGGGAGGTTCTGATGGCACTTGAGATCGAGCGGAAGTTTCTGGTGGATACGGCCATTTGGCGGCGGCCAGAGGGCGGTGTCCGCATGCGGCAGGGGTATGTGCCGACGAAGGACGGCGTGACGGTGCGGGTGCGCATCGCCGGCGATGGGGCGTATCTCACGCTCAAGGACCATGCCGTCGGCATCACCCGCCACGAATTCGAGTACGAGATTCCACTAGCCGACGCCGAGACGCTTCTCGACACGATGTGTGCAAAGCCCCAGGTCGAAAAGGTCCGCCACCGCATCTCGGCTGCCGAGCCCGGGCTTTTCTGGGAGGTCGACGAATTCCTCGGCGACAACGCCCCGCTCGTCACCGCCGAGATCGAGCTGCCGTCGGAAGACACACCCTTCACCAAGCCCGCCTGGCTCGGCGCGGACGTGACAGACGACCACAGGTACAAGAACAGCAGCCTGGCGAGTGCGCCCTATTCGGCATGGGGGCGAATGAGGGCTGAGTTCAGGCCGAAGTTCCATCGGGGCGAAATCCGGTCCATCTACTATCGGCGACTCCTCAAGAAAGGCGTTCGGGTCGGAGCCGATGCCGAGACCCTGCGAAAACTGGAGACGCTGGTCTATTTCGACAGCTGTGAAGCCGCGATTGCCGGGCATTGGGTGGAGGGGATTCCGGAAAGCCTTCCGGCATGCCTTCGGGAGAGGCCCGCTCCGGACGGGGAGAGGGTATTCCTCTCGCTGTGCTACGATCCCTCCATGGATCTGGTCTGGGATCTTTATTTCGATGACGCAGATGAACTTTCCGCATCCCTCGCCGAAGAGCTGGAGCTCCTGGAGTGACTGGGTCGCGCGAGATCCCCCAAGAGACTGAGCCCGATCGGCCTTGTCACGCGATGTGTCCCGTGCTTGGCGCATTCCTGGCGCCAGGCCGATTCTGGTACCGCTCCCGACGGGCGGCGTTGGCGGCAGCTCTCCTGGCCAACACCTCCGGGGTGGGCTTCCGCAGCCCGTGTGCGTATTCGGACAGGGACTCCTCCCGTATCATCTTTCCCCCGGTGGCGTCGACAACATCCAGCAGGCCGTCCTTGATGATGCGGTACAGTTTGGTGTAGCGCACATTGAGGTATTGGCAGCTCTCCCGTATCGAGAGCAGCCGGTTGTTCACCTTCTGTCCGTCTGCATGGTCCTGGGACTTCCCCATTAGGATTTCGTCTATCAGAGCAATCTTCTCTGCTGGTGCGGAGAGTATCTTCATCATTCTTTCTTCTGCCGTCATAATCAATCTCCTGTTGTCTTGACATCTGTTGCCACACCGTAAAAGTCCCTGTGCGGAACGGGCTGGCGGGGCATTGCGTCATCTTCCACGATGGGGAGGGGATGACGACTCGGCAATGTGTAATGAAGAACAAGCCAAGACCAGACGGCGTGCATGCCAGAAGCCCCTATGCCTGCCACAAATGCCACTACTATCTAAAGGGAGATTCCGCCTGCATCGACTGCCCTGCTCCTGCGCAACTGTCCAGGCAGGGACAGGTTTTCGTCTCGATGGACACGGGCGGCCTTGCAGACAAGGCGGTCATGGAAGCCAGGGAATCGGCTCTCGCCGGGAACAGGAGCGACTATGAGGATGGATGCACCAGCCTTTCGCCCGACTGCGAAGACGCCCTGCGGAAGCTTCTGTCCGAGTTTGCGGCGCTGTCCGAGGAAGATGTCCTGCTGGTCCATGGGCTTCTCAACAGAAAGACGTTCTCCGAGATGGGCAGAAGGCGCGGACTCACGAAACAGGCCGTGGCGGCCAGAGTGCGGAATCTGTCCGAAAGGCACAAGTACGTCGCCGCCATAGCCCCTGCAGCCTATCGGAGACCCCACGATCCGATTCTTTGACATCACACGCGAGGAGACCGGATAATGTCAAGACCACGGAAGCTCAGCGATGCCCAATGGGTGGATTTCACAATCGCCAGACTCGGCGAGGGGACGCCCCTGTACAAGATCGCCACCGACCTCGGCATATGCCGGCAGACGCTCCAGAAGTACGTTGCCCAGAATCCCGCCGTCGATGACCTATACTGCCAGGTGTATCACGAGAGGATGCTGGGGCGGCTTCTGGAGCTGATGGCCTCGCGTGGTGGAATGAAGGCGCACCCCCTCGCCCTGATCACGGCATGGGAACGGATGGACTGGCCTCGCTCCCGGCGTGGGAAGCCCAGGCCAAGGAGAAGTGCCCTTGGGCAGATCATTAGGGTTCCGGGGACGGAGCATACAGGTAGCGCAGAATGAGGTCTTTTCTAATCATTCAGTTGCAGGGGGAGGCCCTGTCAGACCGTTGAAAGGGAACATGTGAGTGGTCAATTAACGTTTTGTAGAGCAACCACGGAGAAATGGACGATGACGGTCTCACCTAATTTTGTCTGCCAATGTCGGTTTTATCCCGTGTTTATACAGCTCAGGGTGATGTCCCCCTCTCGCCATTTGAAGCTGGAGAAAAATCTCGGAAATAAAGTTTGTACGGCAATCACTGAGATGATATTATGTTCCTTATGTATTGAAAAAGGGGTACTTGATGATCAAGAAAAAATACTTCGATATGATTCAGGCGGCGCTAGACGAGGCCGTTGCCTCACATGACCTGCCGTTCCGCCTGATGCTGGAACAGGTCTACTATGAGTTTTCGGTTGTGAATGTACCAAAGGATCTGGCAAACAAGTACCCGGATGAACTGTCCGCCATTCATGATGAGGTCGTTGGTAAATTCAACTTCATTGACGAAGAGAACTCCACTGACACATATCGTGGAATGGTAATCAAGGGGACACACGTCAGGGATCTTCAGTTCGCTGTGAAGAAGGGTTATTTCACGTCCGGTAAAGAGGACGAGAGGCTTCTGGACGAGGAATGTGAGGCCATTGAGAATGGGACTTTCCACTCAAAGGACGATGAGCGCCAATATTGGCGCGAATACATCATTCCGATTCCGCCGCCACGAAAGAATGCTCCTTCGGAACTGTACCTTACTATGGCCTATGAGCCGTATGACCAGATAAAGGCCGGCGAGAAGGTGACGGAGTTCCGCCGCTACACGGAGAACTGGGTGAAGCGAATCCTCGCCAACCCACCTAAGACGATCCGTTTTCAGCGTGGGTACGGTGGACCGGGGCGTCCGAAACCTGAGCAGATGGTGTGGACGGTGAAGGAAAACGGCATCTCGCTTTACGAACTTGAGACCAGGAAGTCATGCGATCCCTGGAAATTGGATGCAAAGGGGATCATGCCTGACTTCATCGCCATTGACTTGGGAAGGCGTCTGATATGAAGCGCAAATTTTTTTCACTTTTCATCTTGTGGTCGAAATGAATATGTGATACAATGTCGCCATCTGGTCAATTTAGCAAAGTGATGAGGTGGCGACATGGACAGCATAACCGATGATGACAAGGCGAGGATAGTGGAATACCGCGCGAACTTGGGCAAGTACGAAAAGCCCAGCGTGACGGCCGACATCATCGCCGTCCGTCCTGCCTATGGGGAGCTTGCGGAAAGCCAGTGGCGTGAAAACCCGCGTTTTGCCCTGGAGATTCTTCTTATCAAGCGTGGCGAATGGCCCCACAAGGGACTGTGGGCCCTGCCAGGCGGGTTCATCCGACCGAATGAGTCTGTCGATGAAGGGGCTCGCCGGGAGCTTCACGAAGAGACGTCGCTGGAGGCTCATCCGCTCATCCCCATCGGGGTCTTCTCAA
>JAKSOW010000023.1 GCA_024405395.1 Kiritimatiellia bacterium
CGCTCTTCGGATAGCGGCCGAGGAACCAGTTGGCGACGTCGATGTTGTGCACGTGCTGCTCGCAGATGTGGTCGCCGGAAAGCTCGGTGAAGTTGAGCCAGTTGTTGCAGAGGTAGTCCTTGTTGCTCATGCCGGGCACGCGGGCACGCACCCACGGCACGCGGCCGTTCCAATACACCTCGCCGCCCAGGATGGTGCCGAGCTTGCCCTCGTCGAGAGCCTTCTTCACCATCAGGTAACCACGCTGATGACGGCGCTGCGTGCCGCACACGATCGTGAGCTTCTTCTCCGCGGCCAGCTTCGAGGCGGCGATCATCTCGCGCACGCCAGGCGCATCCACGGCCACGCCCTTCTCGGCGAAGACGTGCTTGCCGGCCTGAATCGCGGCCATCGTGTGGCGCGGACGGAAATTGAGCGGCGTCGTGAGGATCACGAGGTCCACATCCGCGCGCTTCATGATTTCCTTGTAGCCATTAGCGCCGCCGTAGGCGTTCTTCTTGTCCACGCCGAACTTCTCGGCGGCGAACTCGGCCTTGTCGAGGAAATAGTCAGCGAAGGCCACCGGCTTGACCGTGACCTGCACGCCCTCGTTGCGGAGGATCTCGGCGGCCTGCAGCAGGTTGCCGAGCGCGCCCGCACGATAGAAGTCCTTGTCGCTGGCGGGCTTCCACTTGCCGCCCGTGCCGCGGCCGCCGCAGCCGACAACCGCCACCTTGATTTCACGCGCGCCCGCCGCGAAGGCGCCACCTGCCGCCATCACGCCCGCCACCATAGCCGAACCCTTAAGAAAATCTCTGCGATTCATAGTTGTTACTCCTGATTAATTTTAAATTCACTTACGACGATCACGGGCTTCAAGGGACCTAAGGACATTACCCCTTCACCCTTCAACTCTCTCACGCCATCGCCCACTGCTCGCGCAGCATGGCGCACATCCGCGTAAGGATCTGGTGCTTCTCGACGTTGTCCGGGAAGATGGGCTTGCCCTTGGCGTCCTTGCCCTTGGCCACCCAGCCCGCCTCCATCGAGACGGCCCCGCGGTAGCCCAGCATCTTCAGGGCCGTGAAGCCCTCCACATAGTTGTCGAGCGCGCCGTCCGAGCCCGGAATCTTGCGGTTGCCGAGCGAAGCGATGTGGACGTGCGTCAGCAGATCGCCAGCCGAAAGGAATGGCCCGAAGAAATTCGGCTCTTCCTTGGACATGTGCCAGAAGTCGCCCATTACCGACGCACCCACGCCAAGCTCCTGGGCCATCTTCGCGCCATCCGCGACCTGACGGAGGAACGGCGTCTCCTTGCGCTGCAGCGGCTCCAGCACGATCTTTGTGCCGCAGGCCGCGGCCTTCTCGGCCAGACGGCGCCCCGTGTTGGTGACGAAATCCTCGCGCAGCTCCGTGAGACCCACCTCGGGCTTGCTGCGCGCCGGGCAGATGATCAGGCCCACGCTCTTGATCTGGCCCAGGATCTCCAGCACCGGCAGGAACTTCGCGACTTCCGCGTCGTTCTTCGCCTTGTCGGCATAGTCAAAGCGGGAGGGACCGCAGGCCGTCGCGCAGAAGAGCTTGCGCCCGTTCATCGCCTTGCCGAAGTCAAGCCCCTTCTCCAGCACCCATTCGCCCGTCTTGCCCGTGGGAATCTCCACGGCGGCATAGCCGTTCTGCTCAAGATAGTCGAGCTTGGCGTTGAAGTCGTCCGCCACGGGGATGGCACCCCACTGCAGGCACAGATTCAGCTGCGCAGGACGCTTTGGGGGCTTGATGTTGGGCTTGGCAAGCGCACCAGCCGGCGCACAGCACGAACCGCCCGCACAGCAATCGGCGGCAAGCACCGTGCCCGCCACAGAGGCGGCCAGACCGCCCGCGATGAAGTCTCTTCTGTTCATGGGTTTATTCTCCGAAATGAGATGCCATTTTACACGATTTCCGGGACTGGGGCAAGCAGAAATTCAGCGGACCTTCCAGCCCTTCTTCGTGCAGATGTCGCCCAGCGCAGCCGCGAGCGTGCAGTTCGGCGGCAGCACACCACCCTTCTGCAGCTTGTTGCAGATGCGCTTCAGGTCGGTGATCTCGCCGCGGCGGGCATCCTGGGCCTTGGCGTCAAGCGTCTTCACCCAATCCCGATAGGCAAACGCGTGCTTCAGGAACTCGTCTTTCCACACGCCTTCCTTGGCGTAGGAGACGACTTCCATCAAGGCGGCGAGCGTCGGCGCATCCATCTTGGACGTATCGATCTTCTTGAAGAGCTGATCCGCCGTCTTGCGACGCAGCGCCATCACATCCTCTTCCTTGGCCGCGGGGCCGCCATGGGTCGTGTTGGCGTAGCGCGAGGGGATCTCGCGGATCCACACGTTGCGGAAGCGAACGGGATTGCCGTGATCCTGGAACTCCAGGGGCAGACGCGTCGCATGCGGCGCCAACGGACGGCGGTTGCAGTGCGTCGTGAGTCCCTCCATCTCCCAGTGGTCCTGCGTGAGCACGCCATTGTGGAACACCGTGACGCTGCCAGGCCACACCATCTTGCCATCCTTCCAGATCGGCTGGTGGAAGACGATGTCGTAGGTCTGCCACTCGCCCGGCTTGCGCGAGGCGTTCACCAGCGGCGGATTCTCGGCATACACGGCCGACGCCTGCCCGTCCGCGTAGTTCGGGTTCGGATTGGGGTCCTTGGACGGATCCGTCTCGTAGGAATCAAGCACCTGAATCTCATAGCTGCCCATCAGGAACACGCCCGAATTGCCGCGTCCCTGGCCGAGGCCCTCGACCTTGCTCGGACTCGCCCACTCGATGTGCAGCTGGCAGTCGCCAAAAGCGTCTTTGGTCTGGATGTAGCCAGCCCCCTTCACGGACTGCATGGCGCCGTCCACAACCTGCCAATCGGCCTTGCGGTCCGTCTTCTTGTGCTGCCAGTTGCGCGTAAAGCTGTCGACCGTGCCGTCAAAGAGCAGCTTCGCATCACTCGGCACCTGTCCGGGATTGGCCGTCACCTTCACGGGGTTCGGCCGATTCCGGTCATGCACCGCCCAGGCATGCTTTGCGTCCGGCACATCGCCATACACGCCTGCCTGCGCCGCCACCGCGCCCATCGCCACCACACCGACAATCAACAGCTTTTTCATTTTTAGCCTTTCAGATTCCACGATTTCACAAACTGCGACAAATTCCCCGCAACTTCGGAGACTTTAGCCCTACTTCTTCTTGCCCATCACCTTCCGCACCAGCCGCTGCTGAAGGATCTTGCGCAGCTTCAGGAGCCCCAGGGTCACCAGCGCCACCGCCAGCAGGAAGAGCACCGCGGCACCAATCGCCGTCACGCCGCCGGCCGCAAAACCCTGCTTGAGCCACTTGTCGAGATTCTGGACGAACAGCTGCAGCACCGCCGTGCCCGAAGTGAGGATCATGAAGCACATCGGGATGAACGCGATGTAGAACTTGAGGTTGTTCTTGAAGAGCCACAGCGAAGCCGTGAGCAGCGTGAGCGCCGCCAGCAGCTGGTTCGCGGAGGCAAACATCGTCCAGAGGTTCTTCGACATCGACGGGTTGAACACCAGCAAATAGATGCCAATGAGCACCACGACCGTCGTGGCGAAGTACATGTTGCGGTTAAGCCGCACCACCAGCGACTGCTTGGGCGCAGCTGCCGTCTTGTCAGCCTCGCCCGAGGCGGTGGCCGTAGACCAGATTTCCTGCCACACGAAGCGCGCCAGACGCGTACAGGCGTCGACGGAGGTCAGGAGGAACGCCGCCACCGACAGCAGCATGAAGCTCTCGGCCGTCTTCACGGGCAGGCCCATCTGTCCGCAGAAACCGGCCAGACCCTGCGCAAAGAGCTTCACGGGCGGCATCGTCGCCAGCCCCTGAGCCAGGTTCTGCTGGGAACCGCAGGCCACGGCAAGGAGCGCGAGCAGCGCCACCACGCCTTCCAGGAGCATGCAGCCATAGCCCACAGGACGGATGTGCCGCTCGTTGTCCAGCTGCTTCGACGTGGTGCCCGAGGCCACCAACGCATGGAAGCCCGAACACGCGCCACACGCCACCGTCACGAACAGGAGCGGGAACAGGTATTTCGTGCCGCCGTTTGCGGCTGGCACCGTGAAGCCCGCGAACGCATCGATCTGAATCGACGGATGCACCCAAAGGACCGCCGTAAGGCCGATTGCCAGCATCGCGTACAGAAGATAGCTGTTCAGGTAGTCGCGCGGCTGCAGCAGCAGCCACACCGGCAACGTGGAGGCCACGAAGCAGTAGACGAACAGCACCACCACCCAGATGGTGCGCGCCGTCTGCGCGGTCACCCCGAAGATCGCCATCAGATCGCACGGGAACACCACGCCGAACCACACGAGGAAGAACAGCAGCGGCACAAACACGAAACTGGCCGCCTTCACGCTCCACCGCCATTTGTAGACGCAGATGCCGAAAAGCGCCGCCTCGAAGATGCCGAGAAGCGACGAGGTGGCCACCTCGGGATTGGAAACAAAGGAGTCCGCCACCTGGCCCGTGAAGACGGACATCACCAGCACCAGCGCCGAGAAGCAGAACAGCAGGAAGATCATCTTGCCCGGCCGCCCCAGCACTTCCTCGATCACGCTGCCGATGGACTTGCCTTCGTGGCGCACCGAGAGGAACAGCGTAAGCATGTCGTGCATCGACCCCACGAAGATGCAGCCGAGGATGATCCACAGCGCCACCGAAGCCCAGCCGAACTCAGCGGCCAGGACGGGGCCGACGATGGGGCCGGCGCCGGCGATGGCGGCGAAATGGTGCCCGTACAGGACCGTGGGATGCGCCGGCACATAGTCGACTCCGTCGCCCAGGGTGTGGGCAGGCGTCGGCCGATTGGGGTCGACGCCGATGATGCGGGCGATGAACTTGGAGTAGAAAAGGTATGCGGCCGCAAAGCAGGCCACACCCAGAATCAGCAGCAGAGCACCATTCATCCTATATATTGCCTTTCATTCGGCGGAGATTATACCATAAAACCGAGCCGTCGGTCAGATCCGCGCGCGCCGAATCGCCTCGGCGATGAGGTCCGACGCCTGCCAGTGGAGACGGCGATAGGGCTCGATCGTCTTGATCCAGGGCGCCATCAGCATGCCCTTGAAGTGTTCACGCGGCAGCGCCTTGGCACAGTATTCCGCCATGCCGGGGAAATTGTCCAGATAGCCGTAGCAGTTGGAGCCGCAGGGAATCACGTCATAGCCGGCGTCCGTCAGCTTCGAATACAGCTGGATGAGCTTGTTCTCGCCAAACGGCGCCTTGGCGCTGTAGTTCCAGGGATTCTGCACCACGGTGCGGGGCATCTTCTTGGCGAACTCCTCCATCGGGTGGCGGCGCGCGTAGTCGCTCCACACCCAGGCGCGCGCACCGTGCTTCTCCACTTCCCGCACGAACCAGTTGATGTCGTGCCACCAGAGCTCGCCCTGCCGCATCACCAGCAGCGACGTATTGCGCTGGTAATTGGGCATGTCCTCCTCGTCAAAGCCGATGTGGAAGTCCTTCACTGGGCCAAACACGTCAAAGACGTCCTTGATCACGTCCGCACACACCTGATAGTACTTGGCGGTCGAGACCATGCGGGCATAGTCGCCCAGCCATTCGTCATGGGTGGTGGAGAAGTTGAGCTTCGGGATCACATAGAATCCCATGCCCCGCAGACGGTCCACTTCGGCCTTCAGGCGCTCCGGCGTCCAGCTGTCCTTCAGCGCCAGTTCCGGATGACTCGGATAGATCAGCCCCTCGCCCACGTCGAGCATGATGGTGTTGCAGCCATCCTTGAGGAGCTTGGCCGAGAGCTCGCCCCAGAACTTCTCCTCGAAGTGCATCCGCTCCAGCGACTGATGCTCGGGCTTGGAGATGATCTCCCATTCCGCGTCCGTGAGGAACTTGGTCATGATGCCGTTGCGCTCGGGCACGCGCGGCAGGTCACCCCACATCTTGTGGCCGAAGTGGATGAGGTCGCACCAGAAGAAGTCCGGACGCTGGCCCGGCTTGACGGCGGCAGCCGGGCACGATGCCGCAGCGGCGGCCGCACCAAGGGCGGAAAGGAAACCACGACGATTGATGTTCATATTCTCGTTCTCCTGTTGAAAAAACCTTAAGTCATTGGGCAAAGCAGGCTACCCGACGTGCGTCCGCCCTCGTCTCGGGCGGCATCTCGCGCCGGCACCGATCCTGGGCACACGCGCAGCGCGGCGCAAACGCACAGCCCGAAGGCCAGGCGTCCGGCGGCGGCACGGTGCCGGGGATGTCCGCCAACGGCGCGTCCCGCGGCGCGTCCAGGGCGGGCACCGCCGCCAGGAGCCCACGCGTGTAGGGGTGGCGCGGCTTCGCCAGCACCTCCACCACGGGGCCAGACTCCACGATCGTGCCGGCGTACATCACGTTCACCTCGTCCATGCGCCCGGCCACCAGCCCCAGATTGTGGGTGATCAGCAGCACGGCCATGCCCGTCTCCGCCGCCAGCGAGTCGATGAGCTCCAGCACTTCGCGCTGCGTGGTGACATCCAGCGCCGTCGTGGGCTCATCCGCCACCAGAAGCGCAGGCTCGGCCGCCAGCGCCATGGCAATCATCGCCCGCTGCTGCTGCCCGCCAGAAAGTTCACAGGGATAGGACGTGGCGGCCCGCACAGGATCCGGCAACCCTGTGCGCGCCAGCAACTCCACAATGCGCGCATCGCCAGCCTTGCGGTCCATGCCCTTCGGCAGGGCTTCGCGAATCTGGTCGCGGATGCGCATCACGGGATTGAGCGACTCCACCGGATTTTGGAATACATAGGCCAAACGGGCCTGGGGGCGATCAGCCGGCGCATTGAAGGCAATCGTGCCCGAAACCGAGGCCCGGTCAATGGGCGGCAAGCCCGCCAGCGACAACGCCGTCAGAGACTTGCCGCAGCCCGATTCACCCACAAGCGCCACCCGTCCATGCTCCGGCACGGCGAAGGACACGTCGCGCACCGGCACGATCTCACGCCCTTCCCGACGGAAGGCGACGCGCAAATGGCTGACCTCAAGCAGATTTCCCATGGTGTTTTCCGACATGCGCTATCGCTTGCCGCCAAAGCGGATCTTGAAGACGAGCTTGAGCGTTTCGGTGGCGATCGAGCCCGTGATCTTGGAGTAACCCGCGCGCCGTTCCGTGAACGTGATGGGGATTTCCTTCAGTTTGAGCCCCATCTTCCACATCCGGTAGTTCATCTCCATCTGGAAGGAATAGCCGAACGACTGAATGGCCGAGAAGTCCCCCATCTTCTCCAGCGTCTCGCGGCGGAAGCACTTGAACCCACCCGTCGGGTCATTGACCGGCGTGCCCATCACCAGACGGATGAAGATCCCGCCGAAGCGCGAGATGAACCACCGCTTGAACGGCCACCCCACGCATTTGCCACCCTTCACGTAGCGGGAACCGATCACGACATCGGCCTCTTCGGCGGCAGCCAACATCCGCGGCAGGTCCTTGGGGTCGTGGGAGAAGTCGCAGTCCATCTCGAATACGTGCGAAGCCCCCATCTCCAGCGCCTTGGCGAATCCCGCCACATAGGCGCGTCCCAGGCCCTCCTTCTTCGTGCGGTGAAGCACCGCCAGGCGCGGCTCCTTCGCGCACAGGCCATCGATGATGGCGCCCGTGCCGTCGGGAGAGTTGTCGTCGCAGAAGAGCACCATGCCCTCAGGCGGCAGATTCGCCAGCGCCGCCGCGGCCATCTCCGCGACGTTCTCCTTTTCGTTATAGGTGGGAATCACGACAATCGGCTTCATACAGCCACGCAACTTTCCTATTTCAGCTTCACATTGTCGAAGGTCACGTCTTCGACGTTCTCGATGCGGCTGAAGGACTTTGTGACCTTGCCCACGGCGACGTTCTCCAGGTGCAGTCCCTTCGGCGGCAGGCGCGGATCGCCCACGAGGATGATGGCCTGCTTCGACGTGCCGCACGTGACGTCCTTCACATAGACGTTCTTGATTTCCGTGAGCTTGATTTCGTAGTCCGGGAACTTGGCCCACTCGTAGAGCACGTCCATGCCGATCGAGAACACCTCAGTGGAGGACTCGGCCTTGATGCGCTCGAACCAGATGTTCTCCACCACGCCGCCGCGGCGCTGGTTCGTCTTGATGTAGCAGAGGCGATTGGCGTGCTGCACCGAGCAGTCATGCACGTAGATGTTCTTCACGCCGCCGGAGATCTCGCTGCCCACGCCCAGGAGCGTGTGCGCGTCCTCCAGATGGCAGTCGCGGAAGACGACGTTCTCGGTGGGCGCCGCAACGCTAAAAGCGACGCGGTTACGCCCGCTCTTGATCACGAACGAATCGTCGCCCTGGTCGAAACGGCACTTCTCGACGAGCACGTCCTTGGACATCTCGATGTCGATGCCGTCGTTGTTGTTGCCGTGGGCGTAGACGTCCAGACCCCGCACCACCACGTTCTGCGAATGGTAGACGTGCAGCGTCCAGAACGGCGACTGGCGCAGCTTGAAGCCCTCCATCTTGACGTTGCGGCAGCGGTTGAACTGCACAAAGTGCGGACGCGTGTTGGCTTTCTCCTTCTTCCAGATCTGGCGCTTCTCCACGGGATAGTCCGTGGCACCCCAGTCGTAGAGCTGACGGCGCGCGGCGCGGATGCCGTTGTCCTGCGGCACCCAGGGATACCAGAAGGACTGCTTCCATTCGCCCTCGAAGCCGCGGATCATGCCCGGCCCGGTGATGGCGACGTTCTCGCACTCAAGGGCGTAGATGAGCGGACAGTAGTTCCAGCACTCCATGCCCTCCCAGCTCGTGAACACGGCCGGCAGATAGTCCTCGGGGTTCTGGGTGAAGACGACTTCAGCGCCCTCGCTGAGGTGCAGATCGCAGTTGCTCTTGAAACGAATGGCGCCTGTGGTCCACTTGCCGGCCGGCACCACCACATGCCCGCCGCCTGCGGCATTGCAGGCAGCCATAGCCTTGGCGAACGCCTCCGTGCACTTGGAACCGTCCGGCTTGGCGCCATAATCCGTAATCGGGAAATTCGCGGCGGGATAGACATACTCGCGCACGGTCAGGGGGAACGGCTTCTCCTGAACGACGAGTTCCTTGTACTCGGCCAGGCAGGCAAATGCCAGCGCACCCGCCAGACAGCAGACAATCTTCTTCATCTTCGCTCCTTTACGCCTTCTTGGCGGCTTTTTCGGTCTTTTCCTTCAGGGCCTGGATCTTCTTCTCGATCTTCGCCCGATCGGCCTCTTCCAGCAAGTCCACATAGAGGACGCCCTTCAGGTGGTCCGTCTCATGCTGCACGGCACGCGCCAGGAAACCCCTCACCGTGATGATCTGCGGCACGCCCTTCTCGTCCATGTACTGGGCCGTCACTTCGGCCGCGCGCTTCAGGGGCGCGCCCATGTTCGGGAAACTGAGGCAGCCCTCACGCCCCTCCTGCTCGCCCTCCAGCTTGAGGATCTGAGGGTTGAACATCACCAGAGGCATCTCCACGCGGGCGTTGAATTCGCGCGTTTCGTCGTCGTCCTCGCAGTCCAACGGCACGTCAATGACGCAAAGCGCCTCCGTGCGCCCCACCTGCTCGGCCGCCAAACCGACCCCGCGGGCCTTGTGCATCGTGTCAATCATATCGGCGGCCAATTCCACCAATTTGGGTGTAACCTGCGGCACAGGCGTGGCCTTCTCGCGAAGGACTTTCTCGCCGTATTTCGTAATCTTGAGAATCATGGCAGATGATGTTTAATCGACAAAGTGATTTTGGGCGCTATTCTACCAAAAAACCTTTGCCGCTGTCAATCGCCGTCCCCTTTCGCAGTTAAAGATGCCGACTGCTTGTTTCAGGCAGGCGATTTTGCTACAATTGAGGCAGTTATGAAACGCACTAAAGCCATTCTTCTGTCTTTATCGATGGTCCTTGCCGCCACTTCCCATGGGAATCTGACCCATCCCGAGACGTCCGAGGAAGCTCAGGCCATGGGCTACGTCACCCTGACGAAGTCGGACGCGGCCAGCGACAATTCCTTCGCCACCGCCGGCAATTGGTCCTACGCGGCGGCTCCAGACCCGGCCTCAAACTATTTTGTCGCCGCCAACCAGGTGCTCAATCACGTCCATAACACAGCCCACACGGAATGGAACGACTGGACAGGGGGCCGCCTGGTGCTGGGCGGAACCTTGCGCACCAACACCGGACACGGCAACCAATATGGCCTGCTCATCCCAGATCTCGTTCTGCTGCGTGGCAGCGAGATCTGCACAGATGCCTACGGCCCCTTCTGTGCCCGTAATGGCAAGATCACCCATGTCACCGTGGCCTCATCCGCAGACGCGCCTGCCTGGCTGACCTTCAATTATGCCGACCCCGGCACGCCAGCCTGGCGCGAATGCGAACTCTCCGCCGTTTTCTACGGCGATTCCGCCAGCTGGCTCAGCATCCTGCGTCCTCATGTCAGTTATCGCGGCAGCACCCTGAACTACGGCTACAAGATGTTTACGACCAACAGCAAGTCCTTCGAGGACTATGCTGGCACCTTATGCATTACAGGCGACAACACCATCGTCTCGCTGGAGAACGCAACAGGCATCACCATGCCGGGCACCTTGCGCATTGACGGGGGCGAACTCTGGCTCTACCGCAACCCGACGCTGTATAGCGCCCCCCGCCAATCTGCCACTGTGGGAGGCTTCGAGATGGTCGGCGGCATCCTGCGCTTCGCCGGCAACGCCGCGACTGGTGTGCCTTTCCCCATGATCAACGTCACCAATGCCTTCTCCCTGGCACCAGGCAGCACGCTGTGCCTCACCGCTGACGTAAACCGTACCCTACGCGGCATTTCCCCGGACAATCCCAATGGCCGCACCAACGCCCAGCTCTTCAACGTCCCCGAGACTGCTGACGCAGACCTCAGCCAGGTAAACCTCGTCGGCGTCGACGGGAATCTGCCCTACGACCTTATTCTTGGGTACGACTCCAACGGCAATGGCACCAAAAGCGTGAGCCTGCTTACGCCAACCCTGGTGATGATGACAAACGCCAATGTGGAGACGACAGGCTATCCTGCTGGCGCCACGGAATACGGCGCCTTCAATGGGGGCCACCCAGGCGATTTCTCCAATCTGGAGGACCCCGTCCTCACGCCCGACACGGCATACAACTACTATTGCACGCAGCGTTTCTGCAATTTCGCCGACATCAACCTGCCGCAGGCCACCATCACGATTGCCGCCGGCGGCTCCTGGAAAGGCGGCAACGCCATCAAGACCCGCAAGTTCAACTTCCATGCTCAAAATCCATCCTCCAACGTGGGGCTGGGGATGTGGTCCGGAACTTCCCAACGCTATCTCCGCCCTGAAGAGCTGGGGCTCTATGGCAAGGGAACCGTCAACTTCTACATGAACGGCAATCTCCATCTGCACATCGAAGCACCCATCGTAAGCAAAACCACCACCCTGATGCTCCACGACAACAAGCGCTACACAGGCGCTATCGACCTTTGCCGCCCCAGTCCCGATTTCCACGCCAAGCTGATCATCAGGCAGAACGAAGTGGCGACCGATGACACAAAGCGCTTCGCCTTCCGCACCCATTTGGGCGATGCGCGCTGTTGGGGCGGCTCCTACACGGCCACAGCCGATGGCCATGACGCCATCACCCTGCAGAATTATCCGCTCGTCTGCGTAACCAATTCCGTCACTTTTGACGATCCCTCTCGTGGCATGCTCATCGACCTGGGCGCGAAATTCGACGTCACCGGCGGGCATTTCCTCTGCCTGGCCAATCCGGTCACCTATCGTGGGTTGCTCGTGAAGTCAGGCGAAGGCACCCTGGAACTGGCGGGGTCAGCCCGTTTCGGCGATGGCGCAGGCAGCACTCTTCCCGTAGCCAACCAGAATCTTCTTCAGATCGACGCCGGCACACTGGCCATAACGACGCCAGAAGCGGCCAATGGCCTTGCCATCACGCTTGCCGAGGGCGCCAGCCTGCTGATCGACCCCAGTTCCGAGACGGCGCGTGCGGGGACGGGCGCCATGCTCACGAAGTGGGATACGCCACTCGCCACCACGGCGCCTGACGGCAAGATTGCGGTTTCGATTCGGGCCGAGTCCCAGACGGCAGTCTCGTTTACGGCACCCATCTGCACCGTCTCTGCCGAGGCGGCCACGGTCTTGTCGGCAGACAGTTTCCGACTGGGAGACGTTCCGGGCTACAAATGCCCCGGCGTGACCACGTCCACGGATGCCGAGACCGGAAATGTCACCTTCTCGGCCACGTTCCATCGTCGAGGCCTAACCGTGTTCTGGCTCTAACCCCCATTCCCATACTGCCATGAGTATCTATTCACGCACCCTGCTTCTCGGATTTGGTACGATCCTGACACTTTCGGCGGCCGACGTGCCTTGGGCCACAGATGGCGTAGCTTCATTTGGGTCCGATCTCACCACACCCATCACTTGCCATGTGCCGGACACGGGGCTGACCCTTTCGCGCATATTCTCCCAGGCCGAAATCCCAATCTCATTTACGGGATCGGGGGTCCTCACGCTCACGGCCGGCGGCACCGCCACTCCGCCCATCGCGTACGAGCCCGTAAATTATGGCTCCAACTGCCTGCTGTTCAGCATCCCCATCGTCCTTACCGGGGAAGAATCCCCCGACTGTGGCGTACCGCTGCTCTATCTCGGGGGCTGCACCTTCTCCAACGCGCTCACCCTCGTCGCCAACACAAAGGCTCTGTCGATCCAGCGCAGAAGAGCCAGTGCCCTCACCCTGCGTTCACCCCTGGCGATTGTGGATTTCACGCGCGCAGACGATTTGGAAATTGGCAAGGCGGCCACGGATTACAACGGCGTCAGCGTTTCCATTGGATCTGGCGCCAGCCTGCGCGCCTCACGTACCACGCTCGCCAAGGGCAGTTCGTTGACCCTTCTCAACTCGACGCCGCCGACAAGTTTCGTGGCAACCAACAGGGCAACGGGTGGATACGCCGATTTTCTCATGCCCGACGACAGTTATGAAAGCGGCGGAAACGCCATATACGCCAAGTTGACGATCCAGGGCGGCCAGTTCTCCTGCCGCCGGCTTGTGCAGGGCGCCAACAACGGCGCACAGATCGTGCTCTCGGGCGGCACGCTCAACGCCAGCGAAGGAATAGCGCTCAACGCCACAAACGGTGCCGCCATGACCATCCGCGGCGGCACCATCCATACACCAGACTTCAACTCGCGCGGCACGGCGGCAGCCATATTCGCCAATAACGCCACATTGAACGTCTCCGGCTTCACCACGGAGGTGGGGCGCATTGACGTTGCCGCCGGCCGGACCCTGTCCGTCACAGGTCCGGGCGCCATCGCCTTTCGGCAGGGAGGGACCATCCCCCGACTCGCGCTGAGCGCCGATTCAGCCCTCTGTTTCCTGGAGGCGGCGCCCGATGTCCCGCCCCTTGTCCTGGGAGCCCTTGAGCTGCCTGCCCAGAAAAGGATTCCGCTGCGCGTGACCAACCGCATGCTCTCGGGCCGGACCACCCTGGCAATCGGCATCACCGCCGAGCATCTCGCCAAGATGGATCCTGTCCTGCCCACTTGCGCACGCCTCGTCCTGGAGGGTGACAGGCTAGACCTTCTGATCGACGGCGCGGATCTGTCCCAGCCCGCCAGGGCCATGTGGATTGGGCAAGGTAACCATGCTGACCTCCGTGACCCTGCAAACTGGCGTTGCTGGAATGCAAACGATGAGATCATGTCGTCGGCTGCGCCCACATCGGCCACAGCGCTCGACACGATTACGGGACGGACCAACTTCAACTACCCGGAAAGTTCCGGCATCCACTATCCGGACGGCTTGCTGACGGGAGACATCACGCTCTCGGCCGACTGCGACTGGCGCGGGCTTGACACGCGCGCCTTTTCCGCCGACCTGGTGGTGAACACCGCAGGCCACCTCCTCCATCTTCCCCAAATGCCCTTCCCGCTGACGGGAACCGACATCAAGCCGTGCCGCGAAGTCCGGTACGAGGCTTTCGGTGCGCGCGGCGACGGCTTCACCGACGACCAGCCGGCGCTAGTCAAAGCCCATGTCTTCGCCAATGCGCAGGGATGGGGTGTGCGGGCCCGCAATGACGCCGTCTACTATATTGGCGGTGGCTCCGACACCATTGTCGTGAAGACGGATGTTGACTTCGGCACCGCCCAGTTCATCATTGACGACAGAAACGTGCAAGACCACGATGCCCACATCTTCAGCGTGCCATCGACCGACTCGTACAAGATAACCGGCCTCTCAACACTCTCGCGCGGCCAAAACAACCTGGGCCGGACTTTTGCCGACCCCTGCCTGGTGGTCATTGAGGACAAGACGACGCGCAGGTACATTCGCTCAGGCGGAAATGCAAATGACGGAACCGCCCAGCAGGAAGTGATCTATGTGGACCGCAATGGCAATGTCGATCCGCGTACGCCCATTCTCTGGAACTACACGAACATCACCGCCTGTACCGCATACCCCATTCCCAAACGGCGGCTGACGATTGCGGGCGGCAAATTCGTCACCTACGCCAATCAAGACGACTCCGCGGCCTATTATCAGCGCAACATCAGCGTCTCGCGCTCGAATGTACTCATCCGCGATCTGGAACATCTTGTGGTGGAGCCCCCTGCGGTTCCCTGCGCCCCCTATTCGGGGTTCCTAACGGTTTCCGGGGCGGCAGATGTGACGGTGCGGGATTCGGTTTTCTGTGGCCACCGCCGCACCGTACAGGGCACATACGACCTTAGTGCCACACGGGCCATCCGACTGGCTTTCAGGAACTGCCGCCAATCCAACAGCATAACCGACACGACTCTCTGGGGGATCTTCGGCTCCAATTTCTGTAAGGACACGCTCTTCGATGGCTGTTCATTCTCGCGCTTCGATGCGCATCAGGGCGTCTGTCATGCCACCATCCGCAACTGCCGGCTCTACAGCATCAATGCCATTGGCTTTGGAACCCTGCTGGTGGAGAACACGACGGTTCACTCCCGCGACTTCTTCAACTTGCGCTATGACTACGGCAGCACCTGGGAGGGCGAATTCATTGTGCGCAACTGCACCTTCGCGCCGACCGTCGCTGGCCAAAAGTCTTTTGTCTACTGCACCAACGACGGCAGTCATGACTATGGCTACTCCTGCGCCATGCCCAAACGCATCCTTGTTGACGGACTCCACATTGCCGACACCGCCACCTCCGGTAAGTTGTATTGCTTCAGCGACCCTGCCACCAACGCCACGAGTGCGGCCTATGTGTGGGATAATCCCTACGCGCTCACCGAACGCGTCTATCTTCACAATGTCACCAGCGATTCCGGGCGCACGCTCCAGGACAACGTAAGCCCCAACACCTGGCTCTTCAGGAATGTGGTCTTCGAGACGGACCTGCCGCCCACCCCCTCCCTCGTCATGGACGAGCCCCAACTTGGCTGGAACCTGACCAACGCCAACATCAGAATTGAACTGGACCACCTCCCCGTGTCTTCTCCTGCACAGTACCTTGCGTTGACCATACGCGATGCGGCCGGAGATGTCGTTGCCGCCCATACACAAATGGCAGACCACGCCGGGGCCTATGACATCCAAGTGGCGCTGCCTGCCGCCGGTGCGCACTATACCTACTCGGCCACCTTGCAGGATGGCCCTTTTCTGACAACTGCATCCATCACACGCGAAACCTTCGCCGGGTCTGCCGCCCCGGACATTTGGTTCCAGGCCAATGTCGAGGGGAATCGTCCCACTGGCGTCAATGGCACCTGGCGTCACACGCCCGGCAACAACCGTCCTGATGGCACCTATGACGTGATCGGTGGGGCCGATTTCACCCTTTCGGACACCACAGCCGGCTCAAACCGCACGGTGTCCACGGAAGTACTCTATCCGGTCGAGGAACTGTCACTCCGTGATGGTGGACAAATCCCCCAAGAATCCCTTGTCGGAATCTGTGCCGCCTCGTCGGAAACAGACGGCGCCTATTGGTGCGGCATGCGAATGGGGCCTTCGGGAGAACGGGAATGGCTGCCCCTGACTGGCGACACACCCAAAGTTGGAGAAACCTATCACATTCGCACGGAGATTGACTTCCTGGCCACACCTCCTGTTGCTCGTTATGGCGTACGCCTCGTGGGGGAAACGGCCTACAGGGTCCTCACGGACGATGCGGGAACCGCCTGGCACCCCGTAGGCGAGCCCCAGGCCCAGACGTTGCGCGAAATCCGCCTGCTTGGCCACGGAGCCGTCGGCGCGATCACCGGTACCATTGCAGATGGCGCCGTTGCCGAAGTCCGTGGCGTACGTTATGACAGCCTCAACGAAGCGCTTGCCGCCGCAAAGGGCGAAACCGTGACCTTGCTGGCCGATGTTGCCTTCACGCCAGATGCCGCCACGGGCGAGATGACGGTGAATCTTGCGGGACATCGGCTTATCTGGCAGGAAAACAGGGGTTTCACCTTCACAGGCAACGCCAGCTCGGGACGTTTCAGGGCCTCGCCAACGGCCAGCAACGGCACCACGGCCAATGGTTTGGGCGGCTACGCCAGCTACGTCCTCGGCCTGAACGCCGATGAGCCAGACGCACAACCCCGGCTGACACTTTCAAACGACCAAGGGAACATCTTGCTGGAGCTTACGCCTGTCCCACCCGGCGGAACAGGTGTGCCCATCCGCTATCGTCTCATGTCCAGCGACACCCTGGACTTCCCTGAAGACAGGACCGAATTCAGCACGTGGACAAGCGTCCCCGCCTTTTCGGTCACGCCGACACAGGGACAGCGTTTCTACCGCCTGCAGTTGGATCTGGCAAGGCCTGAGTGACCCCGGATCAGCGGGTCTCTCCAGACGCCAATTGTCCACGGAAAGCGGCCACCAAGTCGGATTCACTCATCGTAGCCTCCATGAAGCGGCGGCCGCGGTCGACGAATGTGCGCACGTCCTTGCCCGGGAGGGTGATCTCGGGCGTCTCGGCGCCGTTCAGCCGCCAATAGACAATGCCGGCCCGCCCTTCGCGCACATAGGAGAACGCGCGAATCGGGCGCTCCTCGTCGGATGTGATTTGCCGATATTCCACCAGAACGGGCTTCGCGGCATCGAAGTCGAACGGCCACACGAACCACTCGCGATTCACGTCCTTCAGCTTGTCCAGAACCTCAGGGGAGAGCGACTTGGCGCGGCGGATGTCCTCCCAACGATGCATCACGGCCAGGATATCGTCTATCCGCGGATGCTCCAGATCCTTGTCCCGATAGATGCGGATGCCGGCGCAGCCGCGCCAGGCCAGCGATTTCGAGAACGTGAACTCGGCGTGATCGGGCTGCATGCCCGTCGTGCGGTGTTTTGTGCCGTCGGCATACGTGCGGATGTTGTCCGGATACTGCACATCAAGGCTGCCGAAGTCAGTCGTGGTGAAGCTTTCCCCCAGTTCAAGCGCCTTCTTGGCCCAATAGCGTCCTACAGCCGCCCGAACCCGTTCATGCGGGAACATGTCGAAGCCGCAGCCATGTGAGATGGCGTGCCAACTGTAGTTCGAAAACGCCGCCGTGCGTGCCCAACGCTGCATGTCGCCGATTTTCCGCCGCAACCGCACCTGTGCCCGCGGAACATTGTACCAGTACGGCTCCGGCACGTCTTCCGCACCGTCGTAGTGGTAGAAGGTGAAGCCGCAGGAACGGATGATGCCGGCAAGGCGTTCGGCGATTTCATCCTGCAGATCGGTGTCTTGGTCTACGCGAATGAACAGCGGCCAATCATCCACATCCAGGTGACGGAACCGCTCTTCCTGGGTGTGGGCAGCGGCCGTCGATCCAAGAGCGCCCCGCTGGCAGCCTTCCAGCCGATAGGGCGGTGTGAAGACCGCCCGACGATAGCGGATCAGCTCCTTTCCGATCTGCACCAGATTCCGGCTGCTCTCGCGGCCCGCCAAACTGCTGCTCTTCACAGGCTGCACCAGAATACCGGCGGGATTCCCCTGCAGATAGATGGTGGTGTCCTTTTCGTCCAGCGGCCGCGCCAGCAACAGCTGACGCAGTGACGCAAGACGCGGATCGGGCACGCCAGAAGTCACATAGGCGTCGTTCGTGCTCACTTTGTTGTAGTGGAAATGGAGGCCCGCCTCGAGACCCGCCGCGCGGATGCGGTCTGTCACGGCCTTGAGATCCGCAAGGCCATTGGGATAGACGGATGTCTTGAAGTCGTAATGTCCGCAGTTCGCCGCGAACGCCATATAGTAGATCTGCAGGGACCTGAACCCACCTGCCCGACAGGCGGCAATATGGCGATCCACATTCTGCGGGGTTATGCAGGTGGTCCAGTAGAACGAGGCCGAATCGCCCACCTCCATGCGCGCCGTTGCGCCATTGGGCATGTCATAATCGCGCTCGACATCCGCCAGCACCGGCAGCAGGCGCCTGGTTTCGGTGGCCACCAGCACGGCGCCCACCCCTTCCAGCTTGACCCGATTCTCCATGCCGGCATAGAATTCCAGCCCGCCGTCCTCTCGCGCAAAGGCATCTGCCCGACACGCCGGCGAATCGGCCAACAGCGCCACGGCGGAGTCGTCGTCCCAGGTGACGTTGAGCCAGCTGCCGAAATGCCCGCGCCGCCTCATCGGCAGGCGCACCAGGGCAAAGGCATCCGTTTCCGTCTTGCGCTTGAGGCCATAGTCGGCGATCTTGAAGTCTAGCGTCTTCAACACAAAGCCCACGTAATTCGTGGCCACCCGCACCCCAATGTGCGCCACATCGGCCGTGCCCTCGAATTCAACCAACAGCTCCCCTTGCCCCTGCACAATGCGATTGGCCGGATAGGTCGTGGGCTTGGCCGGATAGGTGAGGAAATTCTCGTTGTCATACGGCCGATTCTGCGCCAGCGTCATGAACGGCATCCGCACGCCCGGCAGCAGACATTCCGAGCCCGTCTTCTTCACCACCAGCGATTTGGCGTAGCCGGCAGCGTCCAGCACCAGCCGCATCTCCTGATTCTCAAGGACGACATCCGCAGCCCGTCCCGTGCAGGCCAAGGCCACGAACACCCCAAACAGCATGCACACGGTCGATTTCATTGATTTTCCCTGACTACTTCCCGACAACATCCACCACGGCCTCGGCGGCAGGCACGCCCTCCGCTTCGACCCTGACGCGAATCTTCCCGGCCTTCTTCCCCTTGGCGCGGACGACAATGGACAAATGGCCGTTGAAGATCACGTGCTCGGCGGCGACGAAGGACGTGAGATCGGCCTCATCGCCATTTTCCACACCCACCAGCTCGCCATCACCGGAAACGGCGATCCGGGCAGGCAGGCGCGTACGCGGCACGACTCGTCCTTGCGCATCGACGGCGGCGAGATTCACGTAGGCCACGTCATAGCCGTCCGCCGCGATCTGCGCACATTCAGGCACAACTTCAAAACGCGCTACGTTCCCCGTGGTCTCAACCTTCGTTTCGGCCCAGCGCACGCCTTGCCTATAGGCAATTGCCGTGATTTCCCCGGGCGCATACGTCACCTCGTCCCAGCAGAAACGCGTTCCCGGCACCGAAATGCGACGCCGCCCCTGCGAGACGCCATTGACGAACAGCTCGACCTCATCCCCCGAGGAAAATGCCGTAACCGGCACCTTCTGCCCAACACGTTCCGGCCAGTTCCAATGCGGCAGCAGGTGCACCATCGGCTCCTGCGGACACCACCGCGCCTTGAATTGCCAATAGACGTCACGCGGGAATCCAGCCAGGTCAAAGAATCCCGTCGGACAAGCCCGCATTGATCTGCGCACCTGACCATAGGGGGCTATCTCGTGTTTCATCCGTTCCGCGGTCTCGGGATCCTCGCTGAGTGGCGCCTTGCGGGCGCGGGGCGTGCTGGCCGGCCCGCCCAGATAGTCGAACCCCGTCCAATAGAATCCGCCCGCATGGCCTTCCACGGCGTCGTGGGCGGCCCATTCGTCATCCATGGCGGCGATTTTCTTGAGCAGATAAGAGGATGAGTGGAAATCCCGGTATTCCCATGTCGGTACGGCGGGGAAGAAGTATTCGCCGCGTGTGGCGATATAGCATCCCGTCTCGGTCGAGATCGTCGGCTTGGCGGGACGGGCCGCATGGTAGGGCGCAAATTGCTGCCAACGGTAATTGAATCCATAGACGTCGACAAAGTCGACCTCGTCCAGCAGACAGGCCTGGCCGTTGTTGTTCGCCGTGGTCACGGGACGCGTTGGGTCCTCTTCGCGCATGATGCGCATCAGCTTTTGCCCGTTCTCCCGGAACAGCGCGATGTCGTACGACCCCAGATCCGTGCGCTGTTCGGCGATTTCATTGCCGATGCTCCAGATGACGATCGACGGATGATTGCGGTTCGCGCGCACCATCGCCCGCAAATCGCGTTCATGCCAACGCGGAAAAAGCCGATGGTAGTCGTTCTCGTTGAACGGCGCGCGCCACTGGTCGAATGTCTCGTCCATGACGAGAAACCCCATCTCATCGCACAGGTCGTACAGCCCGGCCGGATGGCGATAATGGCTCATGCGGATGGCGTTGGCGCCCGCCTCCCGCAGTTTCCTGAGCCGGCGCACCCAGGCGCTTCGGTTCCAGACGTTGCCGAGCACGTCAAGGTCCTGATGAACGCAGACGCCCTTGATCGGCACCGTACGCCCATTCAGCTGGAAACGCCGTCCGTCTGCGTGGAACGCAAACGAGCGAATGCCGTAGCGGAACTTCTCGCCCTCGATTTCGACATCGTAGAGATGAGGATCGTCCACATTCCAGAGATGCGGCCGCTCAACGGTAAAGGTCTTCTCTTTCGCGCCGCTGCGCGACATGCGCCAGGCCACCTTCACCAACGCGCGTTCACGCGACACCTCCGGCGTGGTGATGCGCACCGAGTCCGGCTCCAGGAAGTCTTCCGGGCAGATGGCCAAGTGGCATTCCCGATAGAGGCCAGCCCCCGTGTAGAAACGCGAGGCCTCACGGATGAAGGCCGTGCGGATGGCGATGACGTTCTTGCCGCCGAAGTCGATGTGCGGCGTCAGCTCCACCCGCCAAGGCGAATAGCCATAGGGCCAGCCACCGACGAAATGGCCGTTGATCCACACAAGCGAAAACGCCATGGCGCCGTCGCATTCGAAGAAGACGCGCCTGCCTTTCGCGGAGGCCGGGATGTCCAGGCTGCGCCGATACCAGCCATAGCGTTCGGGCGCCACACAGCCATCCGAGGCATTGCGGTCGTAGTCAAAGCCATTGTCTAGGCCACGGTCATGCGGCAGACGGATCTGCCGCCATGCGCCGTCATTGAAGTCGCGGGCGGCAAGCTCCACCTCTGGCGCCTTTCCCGGGTAGATGGACGGCAGCACCTCATTCTTCATGAGATCACGGCCCATGTCATCCAGCCAGGCCGCCATATTGTCAAAGGTGAACCGGCGCGTTCCCTTCTCGCCCGCCGTGCTGAACTTCCACCCGTCATCAAGACGAATGCGTTCCGTCACCGCCCAACAGGAGGCAACGACGAGGAAATTCGCCAAAAACAGCGCCAGATGCCGTCTGGACATGATTATGCCTCCCAACTGGTCAGCGCAACAACAGCGAGGTTCCCGGCATGCGGATGTCGACGGCCAACGTCACCACCTGGGCCGCCTCATCCACAATCTCGCGCACGGCGCTCTGTGTGGTACCCGAGAAGAACTTGCCGGGCGTCCCCACCAGACGATGCGCCACAGTCTTTGCGTCCGCCTCGTTGGGCACGGTCAGCAAACCCAACGTGCACTTATGCGTAGGTGGCGTCTGGGCCTCCACGCGGAATGCCACTTGGGCGTCTGCCGCCACCGCAAACGGGACGCCGGTCTTCACATTCCGAACACCCCAACGCGTAAAGGCGGCGTCCTCGAAATCGGGCATCAGAACCAGTTCCGTGTTGTTGGAGAAGGCGATCGCCAGGCCATTCACCGCATCCAGGGCGGAAACCGCCAAAGTCCCCTTTACGATGTCCAGCGTGTTGGATCCCGCCGTCGGCAACTCGGCCGTGGCATCCGCAAACGCAAGCGTGCCACCGAGTTCGAGCGTGCCTTCCCCTTCCTTGAAGAGCGTGCCGTTTACGCCAACAGCGGTCTTGAAGGTCATGCGGTGCCCCTGCGTGTTGATCACGGGGATGTCGTAGAAATAGACGCCGCGATTGTAGTTCGTCGTGAACGTCACGTCCGCCTTGGCGGCAAGGCGCTCAAAGGGGCCATGCACCCGCAGCGCGGTCGGGTCAAAGGCCGGCAAACGCCCGCCTAGATTGCGTTCATCCGCGACATTGAGGGTGTGATAGGTCTTGTCATACGTCGGCTTGGTTTTGTTGGCCCGCAGCCCGGCGTCTATCGTCCCCAGGAAATTCGTGTTGAGACTTGCCGGATACTCGCCGCCGCTCGGCGCGCTCGTGCCACCGCTCACGCTGCCCAGAACCAGCCGCGCACATCCCGTCAGCTCGCCGTAGATGGCCATGGTATTACCATTGTACGCGCTGAGGTAGGCCGTACCGGACGGCATGTGAATGGGCGCATAGATGTCGGGGTAATGCGTCTGTCCGTTCTGGATGTCGCCCCCATCGAGAATGTAGATCTGCTTGGCGCGGAATTTGGCCCCGAACACCGTCATCCTGCAGTCATCGGCGATCGTCAGTGACTCGCCCGGGAACGTGAAGTCGATCTTGTTGTCGTTCACGCCGTTCGTCTGCTGCGGCGTACGCAGATACATCGCCATCCCGTCTCGGCGCATGACCAGATAATGCACGCCCGCATGCGGCAGCAGACCATCCGACCAATGCGCGGCATTCGTCATCGAGTTCGGATAGGGCACATCGTCTTTGGCCTGGTTGAAGGTCGAGACGTCCGTTTCCGTCAGGCACACCATCGGCGGGAAACGCACGCAAAGCGCCTGCGCCCCCGTCTCGGCATCCACCTTCACCAGCAGCTCGTGCCCCAAATGCCCCCAGGTAGTGGCCCCTCCGTCTTCCAGGACAAAATTGGCGGCGTCAAGGACCGCGCCAGCCGGCACGCGCAGCAGTTCGACGTCATTGGTCTTGCCGTTCATGGGCGGCTCATGGGCATAGCCGATGTGCACAGTCCCGTTCTGCGAGAAGGCGCTGGTCACCTCCAGCGAAGCGCCGCGCGCCAATGTCAGAAGCACATTGTCGCCCAACGCCAAATTCCCTACCCGCGCGACGCCGGATTCGGCGAACTCGAGAATGGTCTCAGGCCCCACCTTCAGTGTGCCCGGAAGCTCGACCGCGCCAAAGACGATCTTGGTGCTGAAATAGCTGCTTGCCCGCGCCATGAGGCTCGTTACGCACAGCGTCCCCGCGAAGTGGGACCAGTCGTTCGTGACCACATAGACGTCATTAGAGCCGGGAGAGTCCACGGATGTCCCCTTGAAGCCCAGGCCCAGGCCCGTGCCGATGGCACCATAGACCGGAGCCTGCAGCGTCAGCGTGCTGTTGGCGTAGCGATGGGAAAAAGTAAAGGGCTTGCTTTCGGCCGCCGTCACGGTGATGCGATCGGCAACAAGGAAATAGGTGCCCGAACTGGACATGGTGCAGCAGTCGCCAAGCGCGCAGATGAGCTCGCCGTCCACGGTCATGGCCGAGCCCTTGGTGTAGTTGTTGATGACGCCCGACGTGTTCGCGTCCCGATCCCCGATCTGAAGGGAGTGGCACTTGAAATACTTGCCGTTCCCCTGAAACTGGATCTTGTATTTGTTGCGCACCACATAGTCGTTCTCGGGCGGCGGAATTTCGCCGGCTTCGCCCAGAACGGGTCCAGATTCGCTGCCGACGGCCCAGCACGCGGCGTTTGTCGTGGCACAGCCCTTCCCTGAACCGCTGATGTTGGTCACCAGATAGCAGGTGTTGCGGTCTACGCCATCCTCAGCCCAAGTCCCAAGGGCCATGACCAGCGCCACACCTGCCATTACCAATCGCTTCATCATCCAATGAGCTCCTTTTCCTGAATATGGGATTTTTCGGTGGATCCTATCATTTGAGCATGATGAGCGTTCCCTTGACGGGCTTGAAGTCGATTTCCGAGAACGCGACTTCACCATAGGCGTGCCCGCTGTAGCCACCGCCCACGAAACAGCCCACCTCGAACGGACCATAAATCGACCCGTCATTCGCCCAACGTGCAAATTCGACCCAGACTGCTGAAGACGGATTGCGGTAGCTCGCGATGAATTCGCCGGTCTGGTCGTTGTAGACAAGCTGCATGTCGCAGACCATGTTCTCCGTGCGCTCACGCTCAGGCCCAGTCTCGCCCTTCACCAGCGTGTAGGCCGTGTCGCCCTCCTTCAGCACAGACATCTTGTAGTCGGCATAGCCGGTACTGGAGTTGGCGCAGTAGAAGCGCACAAAATTACCGTTGCCCGCGCGCACCATCAATCCGTAGTTGCCGCTGCCAGTCATGAGGTCTTTGGCATGCGCCGTCAGCGTGAATGCCCGCGTACATGCATGCGCATAGAAAACGGTCTTGGGATTCGTGCGCCAATTGACGGCATTTAGATTTCCGGCCCGGATCACAACCGCCCCGTCCGCATTCGCCTTCACCGAGCCAAGATTGTCGCCGCCATAGAACCGCGCCTTCCAGCCCTTGGCATAGTCGAGGGAGAACGGCACTTCCGCCGGCACAAGCTGCGAAGCCGGCACCAGTTCCTCTGACACCGTGCCGGACCAATAGAGCTTCACGCGGTTGGCGGCATCCTCCAGGCGCGTGTGGATCTCAATGGCATGCACGCCCGCCGTAAGCTGGATTTCGCCCGTCTTCTCGCCAGAGCACCAGGCGTTCAGGGCCCACAAACCGTCGTCGATGAACACCGCGCCGCCATTCGCCGTGTCCAAACGGAACGTGTAGGACCCGGTAAAGGGAACGATCAGCGAACCCGTCATCACGGAATAGGCATTGTTGACCACACCCGGCGCGAACTCATCTTCGGCGGCAAATTCGAGATTCGGCGCCTCCACGTCGCGATCGTGGCACGCGTCAGGCGCGCACAATTCGGGATCCATAGCCTTGAACGGCGAATAGATGACGCTGCGGAGACCTGTACCGCTGCCGGCCGTGTAGAATACCGCCGTGAATGGTGCGGAAGCCACAGTCTGGTCATCCGCGCCCTTCGCGACTACACGATACTCGTAGACGCCATCGGTCAGCCCCGTGTCCACATAGGTACGCACGTCGACTGAAGTCTCCGTGACGTCCGTCCACTCGCTAACGCCACGGCTTCGGCGCTGCAGACCATAGCCCGTGACGGCACTGCTGCCGGCGTTCCAGGCCACGGCAATCCCATCGTCCTGTCGCACGAATGTGATTTCCGTAGGCGGCGTCACTACGCCGGCCTTCGCCACATCGTCCTCATCCCAGCCATAGAAGCGCAGTTCCGCGACATTGCCGTGGAAGGTCTCATTAAGATTGTCACACTTCCAGAGGAAATACTGGTCGGCCCCCTCGGCAGGCAGGGAATCGGCGTCAAGGAAGAACATCGTCGGCTCTGCGGACACCTGTTCCGCCGTAGGCCGCGGCGAGCGCTGCACCTTGTTGTCGAGTCGCGTGTCGTCGGCATCGGCGGAGAAGAGCGCCACCATCTTCATGCGGGCGGCCTGAGTGGGGCGGCAGACGTAGCCAAAGCGGGCCACCCACGTCTTCTTGGCGAACTTGAGCCCCACGGGACCATAGTAGAAGTCGATGCTGTCAGGCCAGGTATTCTCTTGGCCATCGAAGGCACGCGCCATGGTGGCGTTCACCGAACCATTGGTGCACGCCATCAGCGAGACGCCGGGCAAAAGCCGTGTCTCATCGACGGGATCGCGGTCGAGTCGCCGCAGCCGGTACATGGGAACCGCATCGGAGACGACGACATTCACGCAGCCGGCGTCCGAGAACGACGGATGGGCGCATTCCACCTCCGCCTTGTAGAAGTACTGCACGCCCACCGTGGTATTGACGTCGGTGAAACTGCCCGAACCGCCCTCCGACCAATCTGTGACAGGCTCATACGTGCCGGTTGCGGAGGTGGCGCGCAACACACGGCCACGTACCGGCACCGCTTCCGCCGGCGTACGCCAAGTCATCTGCGGATACAGCGTGGCCTCGTCGGAATAGCCGTCGGGCGTCAATGTCGGCAGATAGGGGTTTTCAGCCGGAATGAACTCGAGTTCGCAAATCGAACAGCGGCCCGAAGCTGACGACACATGTCGGATGTAGCGGGTCTCCACCGGCTCGTCGAACCAAAGCTCCACAATGTTCCGCCGGTCGCTGTTGTTTGTTTTGCTGATTTCAAACGCCGTCACGGCATCGCTGAAGGAGGCATCTGAGGCATATTCGAACCGGGTATTGTAGATGCGGGAATAGGTCGCGTCCGACCGCGAATAGTAGCGGATGCCCCTAACTTTGATCTTGCGCCCGAAGTCCATGCCCACCCAGAGCGCGGTATCGTGGTCATACATCGTCTCGAGGTCGCCATCATAGATTCGATTGCCGTTCTGGTAGCCGATCCACGTGCCGCTGGCGCGCGGATACCCCGTCGAGTCTCCCAGATCCACCCAGTCGCTGTAGTCGCCGCCGTTCTCCGCGCGCATGCGGCAGGTCACGGTGGAATACACGTTGGTGGCGAACTTGTGGGCGCGCAGAGGGCCGGGCATGTCCGGGAAGGTTGTTGAATAGTCCGTGCCGTTGGCAAAGCCTCCGGTGTACGACCACTGTTGATGCACGCCGGCGCCGAGGTAGACCGTCTGGTAGGCGGAATCGTCGGCGCCCTGGTCCTTCATCTGCACTTCAATCCGGTTGCCGCTCTCGGTGTAGGCGATAAGCGAGAAATAGCCATTGATGAACCCATGCGCCCATTCTTTCGGCGCGTTGAGTGCGGCACCGGCCGAAAACGCGGCCGCCAGCGCAAGCGTCGAAAGCAAGCCAATTCGAATCTTCTTCATTGTCATATTCCTCGTTGAGCCCATTTCAGGCCATGCCCTTCTGTGCCTGCTTACAGCGTGATCTTGTCGGCCGTGTAGACCAGGTGGTAATCGGGATGCCGCCACAGATACGAAGCCGGCAGGAACGGCGTGGGCGCGCCCTTCGCCTGAATGTCCCGCAGGGGCTTCTCCTGCTCGGCGAAACAGGCGAGCAGCAGACATTTCCGGGCGGACAGAATCGGCACCATGCCCATGGTGGCGGCATAGCGCGGCACGAGCGTGCTGTCGCCGCCGGCCGTGATCTTGGTGTTCTGGTCGATCGTCTCCTGCGAGAGCGGCAGCACGCGCGTGGGCAGACGGCCAAAGTCCTCTACGGCGATCTCGTCCTCGCGCATCGGCTCGTTGAAGGCGATGTGCCCGTTGAACCCGATGCCGAGCAGCTGCAGATCGAGGCCACCCGCCGCCGTAATGGCAGGGTCATACGCGTCCGGGCTCGCCGGATCGGGGAAATGCGCGTTTTCCTCCTTGAAGCCGAGCGCGGGATCGAACTTCGAGAAGAGCATCTCGTGCATGTACTTCCAGTAGGAGAGCGGATGGTCATGCGCCACCGGCGTATGGTCGTCCGAGGCGTATTCGTCCAGGTTCCAGGTGGACAGCAGCGACAGGTCGGCGCGCGCCGTGTTGAATTTCGCCGCCAGCTCCGTGTAGAGCGTGATCATCGTGTTGCCGGTCGCCAGGCCCAGGTTATACCGTTCGCCGCGCGAAAGCTTCTTCATCGCATCCGCGAAGATGATCGACGCGCCCACACTGCTCATGGCCGCATAGTCACGCACAACTTCTGTCAACATCGTCCAACTCCTTTTTGCGGGGTTCCCCGTTCGGCCTTCGCGTCAGTCCAGTTCAACCTTGCAGCCCGCCACGGGGACATCCCCCAGGTCCAGGCGATAGGTATGCTTCTCGGCATCCCATTCGCCCTCGGCCGGCTTGCCGTCCAGCAGCACCTTCGTGGGCTTTGCGGCGAGCGCGTGGAACACGACCGAGAACTGCTGCGGGGCCGGGCGCCTGAACGTCGCATTCTTCGTGCCGTGACGCCTCCCCACCTCGAACACGCACCCCTTCTCCGTCTTCTTCACGGCAAGCGGCACCTGCGCGTACTGGCCGTCACGGTACTTGAGCGTGAGGCCATCGTCCTCGTAGAGCTCGGCCGTGCCGTCGGCAGTCGGCCACACCTCGAAGATCACGTCCTTGTTCCAGCCGCCCGAGATGTACGGCTTCGCCGGCCAGGTGGGGATGATCGCGCCCGCCTTCACGTAGAGGGCGCCGCCCCACGTCGGGTCGTTCGGCACCGGCAGGGTGGTCGGACCCGTCACAGTCGCGTCCGTGCGCCATTCGTGCCACAGACCAGGCGGAACCGTCACCTTGTCGGTGTAGGAACCCACCAGCAGGTTGTCGCCGAGCAGGTACGAGGTGAGGCACTGGTCATATTCGGGATTCTCCGGATAGACCAGCGGCAGCGGACGCATCATCGGCCAGCCCGTGCGCGAGCATTCGGCCGCCGTGCCGTAGATGTACGGAATCAGCCGGTAGCGCAGCTTGAGGTAGTCGCGGAACACCTGCTGGCGATCCGGCTCCTCGTACCAGATCTGCTTCCAGTAGTCCCAGTTGTTCTGCTGGCTCCAGGGCTGCAGCATGCCGAAATGCAGGGACCGCGCGTTGTCGATCGCCATGTCGCAGCTCTGGTTGCAGAGGCCGCTCGAGCTCAGGTTGAGCAGCGACACGCACACCGCCGCGCCGCCGCCGGTGTCGCCCGCCCAGGTGGCCACATACTGCTGCAGTCCCGCATAGCCGCAGGACGAGTACACCATCGCGCGCTTGGACGTGTAGTCCTCGAAGCCGCGCGCCATCTGCTTGGCGTAGATGAGCGGATAGAGGTTGTGCGCCTCGTCCACGTGCATGTTGTTGGCGTAGATCTTGCCGGGATGGATATTCGCCTGCACGCCCTGCGACGAGCAGTCCAGCTTGAAGCACTGCACGCCCTGCGCCACGAACTTCTTGAGATGCTCGAACCAGGGGCTCATGCCCTCGGGCACCGCACGCTCGCGGAACGGCAGCTTCTTGGCGACGTTGCGGATGTAGTTGTCCTTCTCGGTCTTGGCGAAGTCGGCGTCCGCGATGCGGTCGTCGAGCCACACTTCGGTGTCGTCGGCCTTGCCCTCGGTCGCGAGATTGCCGCCGAGCTTCTTCGCCTTGCCCGTCCGGCACTGCTCCTCGTAGCGGAACAGGTCATAGTCCACGCAGAGCCACAGCGAGAGCTTGAACCCGCGGCGGTTCATCGCGCCGATGAAGGTGTGGGGCCCCTTGGGCGACCAGAACGGGAAATGGAACGACTCGTTGCGCCACCATTTGCGCGTGCTGGAATCGTAGAACTTGGACATCCAGTACGGCTCCAGCCCGATCACGTCGCAGGGGAAGTCCATGTTGCGGTAGTTGAGGCACTCCTGCATCAGGCCCCATTCCTGGATGTTCTGGTTGCACACGTAGGTGAAGCCGTAGCCGAAGGTCGGCAGCAACGCGCTGCGGCCCGTGAGCTGCGTGTAGATGTCCAGCAGCGCGCGGTAGTCCTTGCCGAAGAACACGTAGCCGTCGAGCCGCGACTCCTCCGCCGAGCAGATCATCGCGTCCGGATCCTTCTCGCCCACGTCGATGTGGTTCTTGAAGGTGGTGTTCATCAGCAGGCCCCACCCCTTCGAGGTCATCGCCATCGGAATCGGGATGTAGCTGTTCACGTTCTTCACGAAGATCTCATAGCGGCCCGGACGGCGCTGGATGTTCTTGCGGTTCACGTCGCCGAGGCCGTACACGCGCTCGTCCTTCGCGAGCGGGAAGCGCACCTCATAGCCCTTCCCCTTCACGCCGCCCGTCACGGTGAACGCCGCCTCGGAGACGAGCGACTTGAACTTCAGCGCGCCGTCCGCCTCATCCGCCGTCACCTCGGCGGCGGCGGTCTTGATGACGTTGCCCTCGCGCACGAACTTCGCCGCCGGCCAGTCGGCCTTGAAGACCCCATAGCGGTTCATGCCGGACTCGCTCCACACGCCATCCGGCGACACGCGCACGCGGAAGAGGTTCGGCGCGAGGACGTCGATCCGCAGCTGCGACTGGTCCGCCAGCTTCAGCACCACGGCGTTTTCGCCCACCGGCGCCTCATCCTTCCATACGCGCGTCGCCTGCGCCTCGGCGGCCTGGGCCACCGGGGCCAGAACCAGGGCCGCCAGCACAGCCCCCAGCATCAATCTCATGCTCATTTTCTGTTTCCTTTCAAAGTTTCTGTCCGAAAGCCGTAAATCACTTGAAGATCAGCACCGTGCCGGCCGGCGGCACCAGGCCATAGACCGTGCAGCCTTCCGCATGGACGCGAATCCGCAGGCGGCCCGTGTCGCTGCCGGCGCCGGCAACTGTCCACTGCGCGAGGTTCGCGGCCGATTCGGCGCTCATCTCGTCATACGAGAACAGCGCGTACGGCTCGCCACGCGGCAGACGCACCGTGTCGTCGACGCCGAAGTCGATGGTGCCCGCGGCTGAGGTGATCACGGGCTTCGCGATGTGCAGCGACTTGCCCGCACAGGTGATCGCCTCGGCGATCTCGATCGTGCCGTTCACCACTTCGCCGCCGCCTGTGACCGACGTCACCACGTTGCTCGCGCCGTTCATGTCCCAGGCCGCGCCCGCCGCCACGGCCACCGTGGGAATCGCCAGCGATTCGGGCGTGCACTGCGCGTCATAGAGGCCCTTCACCTCATCTGCGCTGAGCGTGCGGCCGAAGATCATCACATCGTCCATCATCGCGCCCTTGTTCAGGAACTCGCTCGCGGCGATGCCCTGGCCCAGCGTGAAGATGCGGCCGCCGCCAAGCAGCACCGAGGTGTTTGCCGTGTTGTTGGTGACCAGCTGACCGTTCAGATAGGTGCACGTGCCCCCGATGCCGCAGGTGAGCGTCACCATCATCCACGTCTTGAGGGGAATGGGGCCCACATGGTCGCAGCTGATGCCGGTGTTCTCGGTCATCGTGATGCCGGCCGTCCGCTGACCATTCAGTCCATACGGGCCATTGGTTGCCTTGTAGCCGATCTCCGTGCCGCTGGCATTGTTGGTGAACTCGGGGTCGATGCGGTTCGAGTAGAACATGATGTGTGAGGATAATGTGGTCATATTGTCGAGATAGATCCACATGTTCACCGTGTAGTCGTAGGTGGCTGCGCTCTGAACCGCCGCCGCCTTGAGCGACTCGTACGTGCCCGCCCACCGTGCCGCCTTGCCGCGGCCAGGACGCGTGAGCTCGTCCTCGACGAACTGGACGAAGCCGTCCTCGTTGCCCCTGAAGTTCACCTGCGTGAGGTCAAACCCGTGATCGGACTTGTCGCGTAGGCATTCGTCGCCTTCGCCGTTGAAGTCCCACCACGCGATGAGCCCCGTCGGCACCTTCCCTTCCGGCGTGGTCGCGAGAGCCGCCTTCACGCGGCCCTCCTGCACGTCAAGGCCGCCGAGGACATTTTCCGCCTTGGCCAGCTCGAGCGTGCCTTCGCCCTTCTTCACGAGCGTGCCGGCGCCCGTCATCGCGCCCAGCACGCGGTTGCTCACCACGGCCATCCCGGCATTCCGGATCGTCACGCCCTGGCCGCCCACAAGCAGCTCGTCAAGCCCGCTGAAGTAGTCGGCCACGCTGCTCTCGCCATACGCCGCCTCGCCCGAAAGCGTCAGCTCGCCGCCGTCCAGCAGCATCGCGGCCTCGCCGCTCTGCCGCGCGGCGACCCTGGCGTTGGTGCGGGTGGTCGCCGGAAGCGTCGCCTTGCCGCCTGTCAGGGCGAACTCCGTATAGCGGCCGGCCTCTCCGGTGGCAATCCACGAGAACTGCTCTCCCACGTTCAGCTCGCCGTCCGTCACGCGGATTCCCACCGAGCCGGCGAAGTTGCCCGTCAAGAAGGACAGCCCCGAACTGCTGTGATGTCCGGAATAGACGCGCGCCAGCTCAGCCTTGCCACCGTTCACGACGAACGTGCTGCGTCCGTTGAGGTCAAGCGAGGTGTGCGGCAGCATCGAGAAGACGCCGCCCGAGACCTCCCAGATCTGTGGCGCCAGGCGTCTATCCATGTACTCCGAACTGTAATAGGGCCCGAAATAGGCGTAGCCGCCCGTGGTGGTGGTGATCGAACCCTGCAGGTTTGCGCCTGTCGTGCGCACCGTCACCCGCCCGCCGGTCTGGCGGACGATTGTCGCCTTGTTGGAGACCGAGGCCTGGTACGAGGTGTCGGGCGCACCGCCGACCAGGAGGGTGCCGACGTTGAGGATGGCGTCAGGCTGGATCGCCACCTCCAGCGGCGTCGTTCCGGCATTGCGGAAGCTCACCTGCCCATAGCTGCTGTCGAACGCAAACTCGTCCTTCAGCTCGAAGCTGCCGCCCTTGAGCATGAACGGCAGATTGCCGTAGTACGTCTTGCCTTCGGTGAACGCCTGTGGCTCGGCCGCGTCGTTGACGTACTCGTTGGGGCCGTCCACGCCGACGGACGGGGGATTGGGGTCAACCCACGGCGTAAGGTCGTAGCGCGCCGAAGCCGGGCTCGGGGCCGTGCCGGCGGCCACCGTGAGCGTCAGCGCCTTGTCGCCGTCGGCCAGCGCAAACGTCGCGCTCTTGCCGGTCGTGGGGGTGAACACGGCGCATTGGTCGGGCAACGCGGGATCCAGCGCCTCGTCGCAGGTCAAAAGCGTATAGGTGCCGTCCGCACCCGTGGGCACGTCGAAGATGAGGCCCTTGCCGGCGGCCACCACAGGGGCGGTGGCGAGCGCGAGCTTCTTCCCGGACGTAAGGCGCACCACGCCGTTGTCGCTCGTCAGGCCGTCGATAGCCAGTTCCGGGCCGTCCACGAACGTGAGGACCGCACCTGGGGCCAGCGTCACCGCGCCCGTCCAGAACGCAGGCGATTTCACGGCGAACACGCCGCCCGTCACAAAGGCCGCTCGCGCCGCGGTCATGTCGTCGGTGACGTTGAGCGCCCCGCTGCCGTACTTCACCACAGGGCCCGCGCTGTCGCCCCCCCGCACCTCAAGCTGCTTGTTCCAGTTCACGGAATTGCCCACCGTATCGACCTTGAGGCCGCCCGCGCGCAGATAGGCCTTGGTGGTCGCCTTCAGCTCGGCCGTCGTGTAGGCGCTGCCGTAGCGATAGACGTCGCCGCTGGCCGTGAGGCGCAGAACGCCGCCGTTGAAGCAGGTGTCGCGGTTGCGGTCCGTGGCGGCTGCCACAGGCGTCGTCTCGTAGAGATACTGGCAGGCAATCAGGCCGCCGTCGAGATTGAGGGTGTTGCGCTTCTCGTCCGCCGTGCCGGCGGTGCCGCTCGCCTTGTAGGTGCTCCCGTTGTGGCCGATTCTGAGCGCATCGGCCCCGTTCGCGCCACGGTAGAGAACACCGCTTTTCACGGTGAGCTCGGTGTAGCTGCCGTCGGCAAACGCATAGCTCTGATCGCGCAGCACCATCACGCCGCCGTCGATGTTGATGATCGTGGGCGTGTTGTTGGCGACGCGGAAAGACGTCGCCACATCCCAGAAGCCGCCCTCGAAGACGTTGAAGGTGGCCGTACCGCCGCTTTGGCCGGGGATGGCCTGGTTGGAGAAGAACTTGCCGTAGATGTCGGTGGTGCTCAGCTGCCAGAAGTCGCAGAGCGCGGTGTTCACCTTGCGGACCGAGCCTTTGGGGCCGATGATGAAATGTACGCCATTGCGGTAGTGGAACCAGCTCTCGATGCAGTCGCAGTTCATGATCGCCGTGCCGCCGGTAAAATAATCCTGCGCGCTCGCATACAGGTAGTTTGAGTTGTTGCCGACGAAGCGGTAGCCGCCGTTGAAGACGTTGGTGCCGCCGCCCGAATATTCGATGTAGGTACCGCTCACGCCCGTGGCGGGGTCGTACTTGCCGCCTGATGAGACGCTGACATAGGCGTCCGTGAGGTCGCGCGCATGCGAGACGAGACCGTTGAAGTAGCGGATATGGCCTGTCTTGCAGGTGAAGGTGTTGACCCTGGTTGAGGCGGCGTTGGTGCCGCAGGCGTAGACGTCGCAGTCAAAGGTGAAGACGGTGGACAGGTTAGAGTCCGCGGCGTCGGTGAGCCCGGCAGTGTAGATCGGGTCGCCCGTCACGCGGAAACTGCGCGCATAGCCGCCCACCTGCAGAACGCCCATCCGAAAATCGGGTCCTAGGTCGTTCACCGTGTCGAAGGCATAGACTTTCGGATTGTCGGCATCCTCGGGATCGGTGTAGAAGTAGAGCGTGGTGCTCAGGCCCGACTCCAGATTCGTGACCGCGGCGAAAGTCTGCTGATCCACCCAGTTCTTGGGATCACTCCAATGTACCCCATCACCACCGCCACGCCAGCGATAGGTCTTTGCCGAAGCCGTCAACGCAAGAGCTGCCGCGGCAAGCGTCAGCACAAAATAACGTGTTGCATTCATGGTTCCACCTCTACTTCTCACCCAAAGCCAAACAGATCTCTATTTTTCAACAGAGACCCCCGTCAGTTAAATTTTAGCAGATTCCAGCCCGGAAGTCCATTCCAAAACGCCGTCACACCTCACCCGCCGCATTTGCCGCAGGGCCGGCCTTCATCGGCGGTGCTGGAATGCGCGCTTCCGCCCCTGCTGGCCCCGCCGATACGCCCAGGGGTCTTGTGCCGCCCCGGCCCACAGGCCCAGACGGCGCGCCTTGGCGGCGTTCTGGGCGTCGTTGTACTGCGGGTCCTTGTTGTAGTGGTAGGCCCAGGCATAGCCCTCCGACACCATCTGCAGGTTGATGTTCCTGCCGCCCAGCCACACCGTGCCCAGGATTCTTCGGGGACGATTCTTCGGGGACAGTCCCCTGCAAAAAGACTGATGCCGAAGCACCTCATTTCGCACATCTATGCGGCAGTCGACGCCTTTCCGACATCACGTAGAAAAAGTGCTCCTGCACGGCAGGCATTGCCGTGTGTTTTTCTTCTTGGTTGTCTGCCGGCTTGACCGCCTCCGGCTGCGTCTTGCGCCCTTCTCGGCGCCAATCGACCTTCCGGCTCCTTCTTGGTGTCTGTCAGGCCATGCGGGGACTGTCCCCCACGGGAGGTGCCGTCAGGCGCTTCGCCGCCTGGGCCAGTCCACCGTCCGCTCCAGCCACTTCAGCGAGCGGAACGACGGACGCG
>JAKSOW010000230.1 GCA_024405395.1 Kiritimatiellia bacterium
TCGAACCCACTACCCACTGCTTAGAAGGCAGTTGCTCTGTCCAGATGAGCTACAGAGGCACTATTTGTTGATTTTTTGACCGATGCCGCCAATTTGCTGCCACCACCACTCGCCAAACCAAGCCCGACCTATTGGCCGAACAGGTTTGATTATACCAAAAGCAAGGGGTAAATTCAATAGCGCACCAGTATATAATCCCAGCCCGCGAGTACGTCCCTGGGCTTGACGTGGAGGAATCCCGTGAGCGCCGCCGAAGCGCGCCACTCGCCTTCTTCAATGATGCCATCAATCGCTGGCGCATTCTGCCGCAACAGCACGACGAGGGTTGGTGGCGTCGTGGCCAGGGCCAAACAAAACATGCCGACCACAAGGGCGCACAGGAAAAGACGTTTCATCAATGGATGAATATGCTCAGGCCTCGCGGCGACAGACTGCAACGGAAGGTCACAACGGGATTTACACCAGCCCGCACGACTTTCTCCACCTTGGCCCGCATGCCGGAAGGCGCCGCCACGGCAAACTGCGACGGCGTCAAGGCCTCGGCGGCGGCGGCATTCACGGTGCAGATGCCGAATTCATGGCACTGGTTGCCGTTAAAGTCCGCCGGCAAGGCAAACTCAACCGGCAACATGCCGCCTTCGACGGCAAATGGCGCAGACCACTTCACATTGTAGAGACCATACTGGCGCAGATCACCAGTCGCCGATGCGTCCAGCACAAGCTTCGTGCCCGCCGCAAAGGCAATCGCCAGACCGTCACAGGCCGTGGTCGAGGCCGGCGTCAGCGAACCCTCGGCAATCGTGAGACGATTCACGCCCGCGACCGGCTCTTCTGAGGACTCCTGCGTGAAGCGCGCGCAACCGCCCAGGACGAGGCGTCCGGCGCCGAGCTTTCGGAATTCGCCCGCATAGGTGATGGTCTGATTGACCGCCACTGTCTTGTTCGCGGGGATTTCGATGCGACCGCAGTCGACAATCTGCCATCCGCGGGTAGGCTCATTGAATACCGCGCTGTTCGTGACCTGCAGCAGCGCATGCTGCTCAAGCGACAGAGCATCGGCGGCAAATTCGGCACGCGGACCGCCCAGTCCCGTTCCCGAGGCCACCACCAGCTTCGCGCTGTACGTATCGAGATCGTCCAGATAGTCCGACTTGGTATAATCGGCGTGCCACAGACGGATTTTCCCGGCATAGGCCGAGTTGTCGCCCGTAAGGCTGAAGGTAATGCGCGGATTGCTCGATGCCGTCGCATTGCAGGAAAGGATCAGGTCGCCGCCGCCTTCCAAGACGGACTGAATCTTCATATTGTGGCCATTCCAGCCAACAAACTGGACGGCATGAGCCGCCCCCATGTCGGGAATCTGCAGGCGGCCCGTGAATGTGGGTGAATCCCACACCTGCAACTGACTAACGATCTTGCTTCCCTGTTCTCGCGGCACCATGCGCCAGGGGTCAATGTGGAATGTCTTGGAGGTTTTGACGTAAAACGTTCCCCTGGCACCTATCGTCAACGATGCGCCTGCAAAGACATGGTTCTGGTTCGGCATGTGAATTGCCCTACTAGAACCGTCATATGTGGAGACGTAGTACTCCTTTTCGGGTACGGGTGCCCCCGCAGGATCCCAATGGTCGGCGTTCTCCGACAGGAAGGCGGAGGCACTAGGATCACCCTCGCTGGTCTTCAGTACCACCACCGCACGATGGCTCACAAACAGCGTCTGCGAACCATCCGCCGCCGTCTCGACCGCCAGATTGAGAAGATTATCCAGATCCGCAAGATCCTCTGGACGCGACAGTTGTGGATGCGTACAGGTGTACCCAGGCACCAACGCGAAGTCGGCGGCGGACAAAACACCCTGCGCCCCTGCCGCCAGCGTCACCAGCGGAATCTTTTCGGCGATGGAGAAATCGAACGTTCGCGGCATCGCGATCTTGATAGGCATGCCGTGGTTGACGATGCGCGACGTCACCACCAGTCGCGTAGGCGCCGTCACACCCGCATCCGTCGCCAAGGTCACCGTGCTGCCCATGCAGTCCAGGGTACCGATTGTAGCCGTACTGCCGGCGACAACCGTCAGCGGGGCGCCTTCCACAAGCGCAAGGGTTCCTGGGGTGGAAAAACCACCAGGGGCGGCCAACACAAGCCCCGTCCAGGGACTGACGGCCCGGATCGTGCCCGTGTAGGCATGGGCATCACCAGTGAAGACGAAAGCCGCGCGCGTCGCCTCCGACACTTTGTTGGAGACGACAAAACAGGCATCCTGCTCACCAATCATGTCAAACGCCACCACAATGCGCGAGACGGCGCTGGCATTGTTAAAAAACATGAAGGGGTTTGCGTCCGACACGGTGCTTTCCACGGTCAATGTACCTGCCACACGTGCCGGGGAAGGTCCCGCCGAATAGAAATTTCCGCCGGGCAACCCCGTCAGGCTCGGAATCGTGAGCGTTGCCCAGTCATCTCTCTCGGAATCGGTACTGCCGCGCTTCAGAATCACCCAGAGTCGCCCGCTGAGCGCCAGTTCATCACCCTGAAATACGAGATCGATCGGATGATTCGACGCGGAGGCCGTCATGTTTGTCGTGCACAGTGTCTTGCCGTTCGTGTAGTATCGCTCGCCCGCATGTGGGCCTTGCGTCTCAGCCACCCCGCCTTTTTTCCAGCTTCCTTTGTTATTGTTGTCGAAGGACTGACTGTCTGTGTTGTCAACAGCCGTCAGCAAGACATAGTCGTCATAGGTGCCCGCAAAAAGCGCCGTGACCAGCGTCAACGCAACGCCCATCAAATAACCACGTACTCTCATGACACTACCTTTCTTCCACACGACAACATTCTCGAAATGCGGCAAATCATGGCCACAGGCGGCATTCGCCTGCGGCCATGCGGCGTCTCACGCCCGTCAGGCCTTGCGGGCCGCGGCGAGCAGGTCGGCGCTTTCGCCCCAACGCGGCTCGAAGGTGGTGTTCATCTCCAGCCACGGCGCCATCTGGAAGCCGAGCAGATGCTGCGGATCGAACTTGCCGCGGCAGAACTGCACCAGGGTGGACATGGCGTCCTTGTAGCTGTAGCAGTTGGAGCTGCAGGGCACCGTGTCGTAGCCCAGCTCGGCCAGCGCGACGACGGCCTTGGTCTGCACCTTCTCCGGCGAACGCGTCTCGTTGCAGTAGCACCAGGGGCTCTGCACCACGCTCTTGGGCATGCGCTTGACGAAATCCTCCCGCGGGTGATGGCGCAGATAGTCGCTCCACACCCAGGCCCGCGAACCGTGCTTTTCGACTTCGCGGATGTAGAACAGCACGTCGTGCCACCACAGCTCGCCCTGGCGCACCACGATGACGCTCTGGCCCTTCAGCTGGAAGGCGGCCGTCTCCTCGTCCAATCCCAAGTGGAAGAAGCGCGGCGACTCGAAGATCTCGCTCACGTCGGCGATCAGGTCGGCGACGACCTGATAGTACTTCTTCGTGGACACCATGCGGTGGTACATGCCCAACCAGATGTCGTGCGTGGCCGAGAAGTTGAGCTTCGGGATGGGCTCGATGCCCATCGCGCGCAGGCGGCGCAGTTCGGCACGAAGCTTGTCCGGACTCCAAGCACCCTTCACGGCGATTTCGGGGTGGCTCGGATACTGCACGGCCTCACCCAGGTCGATCACCACCTGGTTGACACCCGTGTCGGCGAACTTCTTGGAGACGCGCGCCCACACCGCCTCGTCGAAGCGGACGTGGTCGGCGGCGTTGTACTCGTCGGCCACCGCCTTCATCAGCACAGGGTCGGTGAGATTCGGCCATTTCTGCTGCTGGGGGATTTCATGCCACTCGTTCATGCCCAAGTGGATGAGCTCGCTCCACACGAACTTCGGCTCGGGGCGAGGTGCGCCCAGCAGAGAAGAGCATCCGGAAAAGGCGGCGGCTCCAGCCGCCGTGGCGAGAAATTCACGTCTGTTCATTTTTCTTGGTCCTTTCATTTCATAAGCTTCAATGCGCTCTTTTCGGTGAGCAAACAAGGCGAATCGTAGACGGGGACGTCCACGAAGCGGATGCTCTTGCGCGCCACGAGCTGGTTCTTCGTCGGGAAGGCATACACACGGCCCGTGAAGAGGTCCACCCACACCGGATCCTTCAGCGCCGCGCCGCCCGTGTACTTGAACGCCGCCGGACGAGTCTCAAAGGAATCGCCAGGGCGGTCGTACTTGAGGGCATACTTCCCTTCACCCAGCACATAACCGGGTTTGGGCTTCTGCAGCACCTCGAAGTCGCGCCCATGCGCCCAGAAGACGAACAACGGCTCGCCGGAGTCCTTCACGTAGTGGTAGGTCGTGATGGAGGCGTCGCGCGTGCCGAAGCCGACGCCGTCGAACGAAGAGTCCTTCACGCGCGTCCAGGAGTCGTCGAAGACGCTCACCACGTTCTGCACCGCATAGTAGGCGCGCTTGATGGCCACGACTTCCTTCTCCTCGTTGGCGCGGATGAGCCCCTTCAAGTT
>JAKSOW010000231.1 GCA_024405395.1 Kiritimatiellia bacterium
TTCCTGAAGATGAAGGACGATCCGCGCTTCGACTGTTCCATCTGCGTGGCGCCGCGCGTGACGCGCGGCGAGGACTTCCTGCGCGAGACGCTCGCGAAGACGGTGAAGGGGCTCGCGGCGAAATATGGCGCGGCTGTTCGTCCGCTGTATGATCCCGAGACCAAAAAGGCGGAGAAGTTGGACGCGGATCTCGTTTTCAGTACGATCCTCTATGAGGACCAGACGCTTCCGGACTACACCACCGAACACCTCTCCGAGCGATCGCTCGTCTCCATCCTCTACTACGGCTACGGCGGCCTCTTCCGTTCGAATGAGAAGAAGACGCCGTTCCTGCCGAACATCGTCTTCTCCTGGCGTTATTTCGTCTCGAACGAAGCGACGCGTCAGATGAGTCTGGCCCGTAATCCGCTGTTGGCGGATTGCATTCAGGCCGTGGGCTACACCAAGATGGACCGTCTGGAGGTCGAAAAGGCCAAGGCCGCGGCGGCTCATGCAGACGCAGGGGCGGCGACGCGGCGAAAGAAAGTCATCCTCTCGCCGCACCACACCATCGACAAGGCGGCAGATGGCCTGGCGCTGTCCACATTCCTGCAGCACGCCGAACTCTATCTCAAGTTGCCGGAGATGTTCCCCGAGATTGACTTCGTCTTCCGTCCGCACCCGCTGCTCTTTGTGCGATTGGCTACGCCGAAGTGGTGGGGTACGGAAAGGACGGCGGCCTACAGGGAGAAGATGGCGGCATTCCCGAATGTCGAGTTCCAGCAGGGCGGCGATTACTTCGCGACCTTTGCGGATTCGGACGCGATGATTCATGACTGTGGTTCCTTCTTGGCGGAATACTTCTACACCGGGCGTCCCCAGTGCTATCTGCTGGAAAGCCCCAAAACAGTGGACGAGCAGTTCCTGCCGTTCAGCCGGCGGCTGCTTGACTACGCGCACAAGGCGTTCTCGGAAGAGGATGTGGTGGCGTTCATCCGCAAGGTGGTCTTGCAGGGCGAAGATCTGCAGAAGCCGGCGCGTGACGCCTTTGCCGCAGCCGAAGTCTGCATGAATCATCCCCATGCCTCCGAGGCTGTGTTGGCCGCCACAATGACGCCGTTGTGTGCCACCTGCTGAGTTGCCGCAGGGAAAAGGTTTTGATATAATTCAACGAACAGGATTCAGTGAACATCTGAAAGGAAAAAGACATGAAGAAAGTCACCATTGAGACGAGCATGGGCACGATTACGGCGGAACTCGACGACGTCAAGGCCCCCATCACGGTCAAGAATTTCATTTCCTATGTGACGAGCGGTCACTACAACGGCACCATCTTCCACCGCGTCATCGACGGCTTCATGATCCAGGGCGGCGGTTTCACGAAGGACATGGTCCAGAAGGACACGCAGGCCCCCATCAAGAACGAGGCGGCCAATGGCCTCAAGAACGCGCGCGGCACGCTCGCGATGGCCCGCACGATGGTGGTGGACTCCGCCACGAGCCAGTTCTTCATCAACCTCGTGGACAACGACTTCCTCAACTACCGCGGCCCGGATCCCCGCATGTTCGGCTACGCCGTCTTCGGCAAGGTCACGGCGGGCATGGACGTGGTCGACAAGATCGCGAAGGTGAAGACGGGCTTTGCGGGCCCCCATCAGGATGTCCCGGTGGAGCCTGTGGTGATCACCAAGGTCACCGTTGCCGAGTGATTGTGCCAATCCCTTTGGGGAGAGCTGGAACATGAAGAATCTTGCCTTACTTGCAGTCGCGGGCCTTGCCGCGGCGGCGCTGGGCGGCGACCTTGTGGTCGGCTGCCCCACGGCGAACCTCGACGAATTCCGCCAGGTGGCGGAGTTCGCCAAGTCGATTGGCGCCACGCATGTGGATGCCTGCCAGATCGAGCATTCGCTGTGGCAGTGGAATCAGAACCGGTACGATCCGTACCCGAACTGGTCCATGCACCGTCCGTCGATCTTCAAGTTCATTGTCCCCGAAGAGCTGAAGAAATACATTCCCGCGGACTACGCGGCCCGGAACCTCGCCACGCTCAAGGCGCGGGGCGAGATTCTGAAAACCCTGGGCCTCAAGAGCAATTTCGCCGGCATGGAGCCGGCCTACTTCCCCGAGCAGGCCTACCTCGACCATCCCAACTGGCGTGGGGCGCGCTGCGACCAGGCACGGCGTGCGCGTGGCGAATACTACGCGCCCTGCACAGACGACCCGGAAGTGCGGACGATGTATGTGAAGACGGTCGCCGAGCTCTGCAAGATCTGTCCCTTTGAGTTCTTCAAGTTCCGGTCGAACGACTCGGGTGCCGGCTTCTGCTGGGTGAAGTGCCTCTACTCCGGGGCGAATGGACCGGACCGCTGCGCCGAAGGTGCGATGGGGCCGCGCGTGGCGGACTTCATGAGCGCCGTTCAGGAGGGCGCCAGGCAGGCGGGGCTCAAGAATCCGCGGGTGAACATCCGCGCCGGATTCGCCGAGGATGAGGCCAATGTCATTCTGGCGCTCAAGCCCGGGCAGAGCCTCAACAACAAGACGAAGGACGGCGCGAGCGCCACGGAGGTCATTGGCTTCCCCAATCGCTTCACCGACTATTGTGCGCCCATCTATGCGCTCACGCGCCTGCCGCGCCTGGCCGGGCAGCTGCAGAAGGCGCAGGAGCATCCGGAGCACGATTGCGAAATCGGCTTCCGGTCGCCGAATGAGCTGGACCTGCAGATTCTCCTGAAGAAGTATTTGAAGAAGCCCATTGGCGTGGGGCCTGCCGCCCGATGGACGGCCATTGCCGACGTGGCGGCCGCCATCGTGGGCGAGGCCAACGCGCCTGCGCTGGTTGCGGCATGGGAAGCGCTGGACGAAGCCAACAAGCGCCTGGATCCGTTCTACACGGGCGGACATCTCTTCCTGCTGGGATCGCTGCACCAGCGCTGGATCACGCGTCCGTTTGTGGCCTTCCCCAATGAACTGCAGGGCGAAGACCGCCGCTACTGGCGCGAGTTCATCTTCCAGGCGCAGACCGAAGAGGATGCCGACAACATGCTGGACCTCCAGGCGAACCGCTGGCTGAACGGCAATGGCGGACAGAAGCTCTCGTCCATGCTCTTCACGCATGGCGTGTTGGCGAGCATCAAGTCATCGGCGGCAAAGTTCGCAGCGCTTCAGGGTAAGGGCGTGGATGCGGCGGCGAATCGCTGGCTGGCCGATCAGGCGGCGAAGACGGCGTTCTACGTGTGCCTCGTCAAGAACGCGAACAACGCCATCAATTTCCAGAGCATTCTCGACCGCACGGACTACGATGAAACGCCCGAGGACACGACCTGGGACATTCGCGAGCAGGGGGATGTCCGTCTCCACAAGCTCAATCTCATCGTCCGCGCGGAAATCGACAATGTGCATGAGATGATCCGCATTGTCGAGAACGCCGCCGATCCTGTGGTGGACCATGCGGCGACGGATGCGGAGCAGACCATCATGCGCTTTGGCCCGAAGGCCTCGTTCCTGAGGGATCTGCGGCGCAAGGTCGCGATCATGGAAGCGCATCGGCGCGACTTCCTGCGGCTCTACAAGAGCTACAACCGCTGACGCGCGTTACTTCGCGAAGAAGGTGCGGGCAATCGTCTCCTGCCGTTCAATCTCGGAGCGGACATTCTCGGCGCTTTTGATGAGGATGTCCACGCCGTCACGCAGAAAGTTGCGAGACTCCTCCATGATCGGGCCATCGCTGAGACCCTGCTCGAAGTTCTTGGCGTGAAGGCGGCAGGCCTTGAAGAGCTTGCGCAACGCCAGCAGCAGGTCGCTGTCGAGGTTCATGTTCAGCGTCTTGGCCACGGAGCGGACCCATAGCGAGACAATCCATTCGCCATCGTTGAGTTCTTCGGGCGCGAAGCCGGCGATGGTCGAGGCCTTGAGCGAGAGGGCCACCGTGATGAGTTCGCCGATGGGGGTGTCGGGGTGGCCGGTGTGCGTGTTCATACCGGAGATGGTGGCGGAGAGGGGCAGGCAGTTCTTGGCCTCGGCGCCCTGCCCCGTATAGAACTTCATGTTCTTTCCGAAGCGTTCAAGTTCCTTGAAGGCGAGAAGGGTCATGCGCCGGAGATGCGGCTGGGCGACGTTCACCTTGAGCATGAGCGTCCAGTCTGAAGCGGGGGCGTCCTTTACCTTTTCGAAGATGGCGCGTGCGCGCTCCTGGTCTGCTTCTTCAAGATATTTGAGATAGTTCGTCTTTGCCATATGTAGCCTTTTCTGAAGGGCTGATATTATAGCATTTGCAACAATTCTGCGAAAGATGGAAAAGTGGGGACATGTGATGAGCCGAGGAAGGGCAATGGAGTTTTTTCGATTTTCCCTATTGCATTGGCCGACCTATTTTGGTATCATATCTCCTGTTTTCGACGAACCATGTTCGGGCGTGGCGCAGTGGTAGCGCAGTTGACTGTTAATCAATTGGTCGCTGG
>JAKSOW010000232.1 GCA_024405395.1 Kiritimatiellia bacterium
GCTTCGCGCTGCCCAACAGCCGCATCATGATCCACCAGCCGTGGGGCGGCGCCGAAGGCAAGGCCAGCGACATTGAAATCACGGCCCGCGAGATCCTGCGCCTCAAGGAGATGCTCAACGGCATTCTCGCGACGCACGCCGGCCGCAAGATGGCGGATGTCGTCAAGGACACCGACCGCGATCACTTCATGAGTGCCGAGGAGGCCTGCAAGTGGGGGCTCATCGACAAGGTGCTCACCCCGAAGGCGAACTGACCATGCCACGCAAAACCGAGCTCATCCGCTGTTCCTTCTGCGGACGCGACGAACGTCAGGTCGTGATCGTCCCTGGCCCCAACGGCGCCAACATCTGCGAGGACTGCGCCCGCCAGGTGACGGAGATCGTCGCCGAAGCGCGCAAGATCGACCAGGGCGGCGCCAAGAACGCGCCCAAGGACGGTAGCGCCAAAGCCGAGGCCATGGGCCCCGTTCCGGCGCCGAAGGAGATCAAGGCGCTGCTGGACAAGTATGTGATTGGCCACGAGACCACGAAGAAGATCCTTTCGGTGGCCGTGCACAACCACTACCGTCGTCTTGAGGCCCAGGACGCCGGCAAGGCCACCAAAGGCGAATTCGCCGACGTCGAAATCGAGAAGTCCAACATCCTGCTCATCGGCCCCACGGGCTGCGGCAAGACGCTCTTCGCCAAGACGCTTGCCAAACTGCTGAAGGTGCCCTTCGCCATCGGCGACGCCACCACCCTCACCGAGGCCGGCTACGTGGGCGAGGACGTCGAGAACGTCGTGCGCTACCTGTGGCAGAACGCCGGCGGTGATGTGGCGCGTACGGCGCGCGGCATCATCTACATCGACGAGATCGACAAGATCGCCTCCAAGACCGAGAACGTCTCCATCACGCGCGACGTCTCGGGCGAGGGCGTGCAGCAGGCGCTGCTGAAGATCCTCGAAGGGACCGTCTGCCGCTTCCCGCCCAAGGGGGGCCGCAAGCATCCCGACATGGAATACGTCGAGGTCGACACCTCGAACATCCTATTCATCTGCGGCGGCGCCTTTGTGGGCCTGGACAAGATCATCGCGGAACGTGCCGGCAAGTCGGTTATCGGTTTCGACACCACCGACAGCAAAGCCACTCCCGAAACGGCGGATCCGGCCAAGACCGCGCTGGACGTCCGTCCTGAGGATCTGGTGAAGTTCGGACTCATCCCCGAGTTCACCGGCCGTCTGCCGATCGTCACCGCGATGACCGAGCTGTCCGAGGACGAGCTCGTCAAGGTGCTCACCGAGCCGAAGAACAGCCTCGTGAAGCAGTACCGCAAGCTGCTTTCACTGGACAACGTGGATCTCTCCTTCGAACCAGAGGCGCTGCGCGAGCTCGCCAAGGCGGCCATCGCCCGCAAGACGGGCGCCCGTGGCCTCAGGGCCGCGATGGAGCGGATCATGACGGACATCATGTACACGGCCGGCGGTACGGCCAAAAAGGTTGTCGTAACCGCCAAGATGGTGCAGGAGGGTCTCAGATGAGTGCAACCGTAACACTGCTTCGTGCCAAACTGCATCGCATCCGCGTGACAGAAGCCTGCCTCGACTACGTGGGTTCGCTCACGTTGGACGAAGACTTCATGGACGCCGTGGGGATGTACAATTTCGAGAAGATCCTCGTGGCGAACGTCGACAACGGCGAACGCTTCGAGACCTACGCGATCCGCGGTCCCCGCGGTTCGCGCGTCTGCTGCCTCAACGGCGCCGCTGCCCACAAAGGCAAGCTTGGCGACCGCCTCATCGTGATGGCCTGGGCTCAGGTCCCGGAAGCGGAGGCGCGTGCCTTCGAACCGAAGGTCGGCGTCTTCGACGAGAACAACAACCTCAAGTAACCTGTACTTGAACGACAGAAAGAGCGACGCCGCGGATTCCTCCGCGGCGTCATTTTTTTCAGCGGTGTCCATCTGAGCCTAAGAACTCAACGGACACGTTGCGCTCAGAAGAGGCCGAAGCCACCCTTCGCAGCGGCAGCGCCACCCTTCTTGCAGGGAACGGCCGGAGGGAGCGTCTTGTTCTCGAGAACCTCAACGCCAACGACCTTGGTCGGATAGCCCTTCACTTCGGCCTTGACCTTCTTGAACACGAAGTAGTCCTCCGTGGTCACTTTGTAGCGGGCCGCCGCGAGCTGATCGCAGCCAGCCGCCTCACAGGCCTTGGCGTAGGCGCCGTTCTTGGCCTTCGCCTCAGCGCCGAAAAGACCCGCATCGCTCTGATCGGCATTCAGCTCCGTGCCACCCCAGCAGATCCAGCCAAACAGGCAGTTGAGCTGGTTGCAGGCGGAGACCGTGTTCTGGTCAACGGAGTACTTCTGGTGGACGACATCTTTGACGATCCACTGCTTCAGGCAGGCGTCATCGCCCGTATTCTGGTTGACGGACACACAGCCCGCCGCCAAAGCCGCCAAAGCGGCCGCGTAGATAACCTTCTTCATAGTATCATTCTCCTTTTTTGCCAACTGCTCACCTTGAGCATGGCTTATGTCATCATTATGGCATATCGTTTATTTTCGTGCAAGAAACAAAGAAGAAAAACGTCACCTCTGTTGCAAAAGCAACGAAAAAATCGCCGTCCTCGCGACTTCACACCCTCTTTGTCGCCACCTCAACCAGCGCAACGTTGCCGCGAGAGATGGCACGGTTATTCAGCGGCACAAGTCTGCAGGACGCCCTTCGGTTCCAGCATCTTTCCATCTGACAGGGCAAATGACACGTCCCCGAAATTGACCGTAACAATGGTACCGTCGGCAAAACGGCTCTGTTGCACTAGGCGGTCAGCATCCAGCGCCCGATGGTCGAGCATTTCCGAATAGCCCGTGCGTCGGGCAATCGGCGAAACCAGATTGTAGCTCGTCAGGAACTGTGCCCTATTCTCGACCCAGTGGCGATAGTCGAAGATGTACATGGGGGCTGTGCCATAGAGTGCATTGAAGAGGTCGCGTTGTCGCCAAAAAACCAAGGGCCTGTTCGAATAATCATACCAATACCAATGCGCGCAACAGCAATCATGATACACCAGCTCAAAGAGCGGAATGCGGTATCTGCCGTTCAACCCGAATTTCGTGACTTTGGCGATCTCGGCGGGCGTAACATTGGTTGGCATTGCCGGATCGCGAAAGATGTCCTTGCGCCCGGCCCCAGGTCTCCCATGCGGCATGCGACACCAACCTGGCGAGAGCATGCCCTCAAAGTAGTCGCACATCGGTACGGCTGCACCAATGCCCTGTTCGCTACCCACCACCAGATTGAATTCGCGACCCAAAAGCGCCAGAAGTTCGCACTTGGCAGTCCTGCTCTGCGTGCGCGTCATGGGATGGGCGGGATGTTCACACTCTTCCCATCCCACAGCAGTCGTCACGTCAATGAAACGGGCCGTATACGGGACTGTCTGCAGTTCACGTGCCACGTTACGCCGCGCCCGATCAATCGCCTTGAGATCACATTGTGCGGCACAATAGATCTTCTTCTTGCCGGTCTTGTCCCACACGCCCCAGGCCTTTCGCCAAGAGTTGGAATCGGCAGCGTCATTCCACATGATATCCTCTGGCCAGGCAGAGGTATTGCTGCAGATCTCGTTCTCGGGGGGCGGTGGACAACGATTGCCGCCCATCTGCGCAAACATCTCCGGATAATACACGTCGCGGTAGCAGTCATAGCGTCCCACAAGCACATCCGGCAGGGCGGCGATGGCGCGCACAGCCTCTGCGCCATGCCCCGAACTCCAGAGGAAACGCGTAAGGCCCGCAGCCTGAAGTTCCTTGGCGACGATCACCGCAGACGGCTCCCGCGTGCCCTGAAAATACCATACATTCGCCGCCCCCAGGAGTCGATCGACATTCGGACGCTCTTTCGCCTTCTCGGCAAAAGTCTTGACGAGTCCCTCCTTCTGAGCCGCTTCACGATAGCGCTTCGCCATCGCCACATAACCACCCTTCGCGAAGAAGACATAGCGTGCCCTGCGTGGATAGCCGAACCGGCCACGTTGTGGCGCCCATCCCGGCGCCACCGCCGCCAGACGGCCCTTGTCGCTGTACGTCATCATCAGCGCATCGTCCGCTGTCTCGAGAATCACCTCCCAGCCAGAGCCGTCACGTCCATCCTCCACGCCAAAGAACGGCATGCAGAAAGACGAACCCCAGGCGCGTGGATTCCAGAAAGCGCCAGGAATCTTCTCAGTAAAGGGCAGACGGAATCCTTCACTTGAGGGAAAGATGAGGTAATCGTGCGGCGAGGCCCCAAAAGGTGCCGGGAAACAGAATGGTTCCCGAAAGGCATAGTCCCCCCTAATCGTCACCAACAATTCAGAACCTTCCAAATTATACTCGACCTGATGACGGTTCTGGACATCCAGATCCAAG
>JAKSOW010000233.1 GCA_024405395.1 Kiritimatiellia bacterium
AGAACAAGCTCATCAAGGAGAAGGAGTTCGACTCCCTGACGGGCGACGACATGCGTGAAGGCCTCACGGTGATCGTCTCCGTGAAGGTGCCTCAGCCGCAGTTCGAGGGCCAGACGAAGACGAAGCTCGGCAACGGCGAAGTGGACGGCATCGTCGCGGGCATCGTGAACGACAAGCTCATGACGTTCTTCGAGGAGAATCCGGCCGTCGCGAAGTCCGTGATTGAGAAGACACTCCTCGCCGCACGTGCCCGCGAGGCCGCACGTGCCGCCCGCGAATCGACGCGGCGCAAGGGCGTGATGGACGGTCTGTCGCTGCCCGGCAAGCTGCGCGACTGCTCCGAGCGCGATCCTTCGAAGACCGAACTGTATCTCGTCGAGGGTGACTCCGCCGGCGGCAGCGCGTGCAAGGGGCGCGACCGCTCCACCCAGGCCATCCTCCCGCTGCGCGGCAAGGTGATCAACGTCGAGAAGGCGCGCATCGACCGCATGCTGGCGAACACCGAAATCCGCACGCTCATCACGGCCATCGGCTGCGGTTTCGCGGACGAGTGGGACGTCTCGAAGGCGCGCTACCACAAGATCGTGATCATGACCGATGCCGATGTCGACGGCGCCCACATCCGCACGCTGCTGCTGACCTTCTTCTACCGCAAGATGCCCGAACTCATCGACAAGGGCTACATCTACCTCGCGCAGCCGCCGCTGTACAAGGTGGAGCGCAAGAAGAAGACCGAATACGTGCTGACGGACGGCGAGATGACGTCCAAGCAGCTGTTCCTCGGCCTGAGCGACATGACGGTGAAGCGCGCCAACGGCGAGGCCCTTTCGACGGAGGATGCGCGCAAGCTGCTGGAGTTGCTGGCGGAGATCGAGGGCACGGCCAAGTCGGTGGAGAAGCGCGGACTGGACGTGAAGCTGCTGCTGGACCACCGCGAAGCTGACGGCACCGTGCCGCGCTATGTGATCGTGCGGGGTTCGGGCGACGCCGCCCAGATCTCGTTCGCCAAGGACGAAGAGGCCTTCAAGGCTGCCATCGCCGCCTATCAGCAGGAGGCGCAGACGGTGGTGGACATTCCCGCCGCCCAGGTGGAGACCTACCACCCCACCGACCAGATGCCGATCCGCTGGCTGGAGATGTACCGTTCCTCGCTGCTGCACAAGCAGATGGAGTCGCTGCAGGGCATGGGCTTCACGGTGGAGGACTACCTCGGCGAGTCGGGGAAGGTCGCTTCGCTGGAGGAGGATGGTTCGGCGCAGGACGTGAAGTCGCTGCCCGAGCTGCTGGAGGCCATTCGCGCCCGCGGGCGCAAGGGCATGAGCATCTACCGCTTCAAGGGTCTGGGCGAAATGGACGCCGATGAGCTCTTCGACACCACGATGAACCCCGAGAAGCGCCACATGCTGCGCGTGACGCTGTCGGACGCCGTCAAGGCCGACCGCATCTTCACGCTGCTCATGGGCGACGAGGTGGAGCCTCGCCGCAGGTTCATCGAGGACAACGCGCTCAACGTGCGCGCGCTGGACATCTGACGAAATCTGTTTTGGACAATCCCCCAAGAGAAAGGTTGGGTATGGTTCGCGTAATCTCCCTGTTCGCGTTCGCCACGGCGCTGCTGCCGGCGGTTGTCGGTGCGGCCGACATCGTGGTCGAAAACAACGACTTCAAGCTGGTGGTGGGCACAAACGCCTGCGTCAAGTCGCTTATCGTGAAGGCCAGCGGCGAGGAGTGCGTGGACGCCGATCTGGAGACGCCGCTGGTCGCGTCGATCCAGGAGCGGCCGTTCAACAACGAGGTCAAGCTCATCCATCCGCACAAGCGCACGATGTATCCCGCCTGCGCCCTTCGTCGGGAGGGCGACAAGCTGGTGGCGTCGTTCGCCCATCGCCAGTACGAGGCTGTGGTGGCGCTCAAGATTGCGCCGCGGTACATCGCCTTCACGCTGGAGGATTTCCGCTGCGACCGCAAGACGACGTATGATTACCTCAAGATGGACATTCCGCCGGTTGCGGCCTTCCGCGTGCTGCAGCTGCCGGTGAAGAATCGCCGCAACTTCGGCGACTGGCTCAACGCGAGCTGGGATGAGAAGGCGGCGGTTTGCGTGGCGGGGCTCTCCACCAAGACGGACATCGACCACGAAGACCGCAAGGGCGCAAAGCTGCTGTTCGGCGATCTCAAGTCGGGCATCGGCCTGCGTGGCTCGGGCGCCGCGCTTCTGGCCGCGCCGGGGCGCGAACCGTTCCTTGATGCGATGGATGATCTGGAGCGCGATTTCGACATGCCGCGAGGCGTGGCGAGCCGTCGGCGTCCGGAGCTGAAGGAATTCATCTTCCATCTTTCGTCCGGCTTTGCGCCCGACACGGTGGACGAGCTCATCGGCTATGCCAAGCAGGGCGGTTTCCGTCTGGTGACGATGAACATGGGCGACGTGACGCACGAGATCGGCAGCTGGGGCCGTTTCGGCGACTACGATCTGCGCCGGGACCACTATCCGAACGGTCTGTCGGACCTGAAGGCCGTGCTCGACAAGTTCCATGCGGCGGGCCTCAAGGTGGGCCTGCACACGCTGCATTCCCACATCGGCCTCAAGAGCCGCTATGTGACGCCGGTGGCCGATCCGCGCCTCAACAAGACGCGGCGCTTCACGCTGGCCGAGCCGCTGCCGGTGGGGACGAACGACATCGCGGAGGTCCGGGTGTATGAGCCCACGGCCGACACGACGCGCTTCCCCGCCTGCCGCGTGCTGCAGTTCGGCGGCGAGCTGCTTTCCTACGAGGACTACACGGAGACGCCGCCCTACAAGTTCCTGGGCGTGAAGCGCGGTGCCTGGAACACGATTCCCACGGCCCATGCCAAGGGCGAGATCGGGGGCATCCTCGACATCAGCGAGTACGGCACGCCCATGAGCTGCTACATCGACCAGAACACCGACCTGCAGGACGAGGTGGCGGCAAAGCTCGCGCAGTTCTACAACTGCGGGTTTGACTACATCTATCTTGATGGCTCCGAGGGCGTGATCCCGCCGTTCAACTACCATGTGGCCAACGCGCAGTACCGCCTCTGGAAACAGCTGAAGCCGGAGCCCATCTTCGGCGAGGGCGCGGCCAAGTCGCACTTCGGGTGGCACATGCTGGCGGGCGCGAATGCCTTTGACTGCTTCTCGCCGCGGATCTTCAAGGAAAAGCTGCGCGAGTTTCCGTTCAAGCAGGCGCCCATCACCGAGCAGGACATGTCGCGCGTCGACTTCGGCTGGTGGGGCTTCTGGGCCAATGGCAGCGCCGACTGGTGGGGCAAGAAGGTGGGCGTGCAGGCCGACCTCTGGGAATACGGCACCGGCGTCGCGCTCGCCTGGAACTGCGCCGGTTCCATCCTGATGCCGCTGCCGCAGCTGCGCAAGCATCCGCGTACGGGTGACATCCTCGAGACGATGCGCCGTTGGGCCGATGTGCGCCGCAATGGCCTGTTCAAGGAGGAATGGCGGGCGGAGCTCAAGCGTGACTACATGCAGGAGCATCACCTCGTGAAGTTGGCCAATGGCGGCTATGACCTCGTGCGCTACGACATGGTCACGGAGGGCTGGGATGCCGAGAGCGTCGTGCCCGTGCGTGCGTTCGTCTTCGAGAAGGATGGCGCCACATGGGTCGTCTATTGGCACGTGAGCGGCGAAGGGAAGTTCTTCGTCGGTCTGCCGGCCGCCTCGCTGGCGCTCTTCGACGAGTTCGCCGGCCGCCCGGTGGCGTTCGCGGCCGAAGCCGCCGGCACGGTGCTGCCGGCCGGCAACCGCCTGTACCTCAAGACGTCCCTGCCCAGGGCCGAGGTGGTGAAGGCCTTCAAGGAAGCCCAGAAGCGCTAAGGACAACTGATTTTGTCGCATACGCAAATCTACCCAAAAGGAGAATCACATGAAGTACTTGACTGAAAAGCAGCGCCAGGCGGAAGTCCGCAAGATCAACGCGCTCGAGCCGGATGAGGTGATCAAGAAGGCCAAGGGCCAGCTGGTCATCTTCGATACGCTGGATGAAGTGTACGACTACCTCGCCGAAGAGATGGTCAAGGAGTTCGCGAAGGCCGCCAAGGGCAAGAAGATCGTCAACTTCATCATGCCGGTGGGCCCCACGCAGCCCTACCGCCTGATGGCCGAGAAGATCAACTACCGCAACCTCTCGCTCAAGAACGTGCGGTTCTTCTTCATGGACGAGTACGTGGACGACGAGAAGGACGAGCTCATCCCGATGACGAATCCGCTCTCGTTCCGCGGGCAGATCGGGCCCTTGCTCTTCAACCGCATCCGTCCCGACCTCCTGATGCCGAAGGACCAGATCATCTTCCCGAGCCCGAAGAACATCAAGGACCTCCCGAAGATGA
>JAKSOW010000234.1 GCA_024405395.1 Kiritimatiellia bacterium
CGCGCATGTCGTCGCCCGTCAGGGAGTCGAACTCCTTCTCCTTGATGAGCTTGTTCTCGACGCCGTATTTCTTGATCGTCGCCGTGAGCGCGCGCCGGAAGCCGGAGAGGTGCGTGCCGCCCTCGATCGTGTGGATGTTGTTGCAGTAGGTCTGCTCCAGCGTCGAATAGCTGTCGTTGTACTGCATCGACACCTCGGCCTGGATGACGTAGTGCGAACCGTCCAGGCGCTCGGAGTCCTTCTCGCCCTCGAAGTGGATGATTGGCGAAAGCGGCTTCTTGTTCGCGTTGAGGTACTCCACGAACTGGTCGAGGCCGCCCTCGTAGTGGAACGTCTCCTCGTGGTGGCCTTCGCCCTCGTTGTCCTTGAAGTGGATCTTCACGCCCTTGTTGAGGAACGCGAGCTCGCGCAGGCGGTTGCAGAGGATCTCCCACTTGAACGCGTGGCAGGAGAAGATCGAGTGGTCGGGGAAGAACGTGACCTTCGTGCCCGTCTCGTCGCCGCAGTCGCCGATCACCTCCAGCGGCTTGGTCACATGCCCCCGCGAGAACTCGATGCGGTGCAGCTTGCCGCCGCGCTTGACCTCCACCTTCATCCAGTCCGAAAGCGCATTCACGCAGCTCACGCCCACGCCGTGCAGACCGCCCGAGACCTTGTAGTTCGAGCCGTCGAACTTGCCGCCCGCGTGCAGCACGGTGAGCACCACCTCGATGGCGGGACGGTGCTGCGTGGGATGCATGTCAACGGGAATGCCGCGGCCGTTGTCCGTAACCGAAAGCGAGCCGTCCGGATTGATCTGCACGTCGACGAGCGAGCAGTAGCCGGCCAACGCCTCGTCAATCGAGTTGTCCACCACCTCGTAGACGAGATGGTGGTAACCGCGCTCCCCGGTGTCGCCAATGTACATGGCCGGGCGTTTGCGCACGGCCTCCATGCCCTCCAGAACCTGGATGTTGGCGGCGTTATAGGCGGCATTGCCGGCCTGCGGGGTGGCGGCAGTCTCTTCAGCGTTGTTTTCGGACATGGCTTTCCTCAATCTTTGGACTCTTATTATATCAAATAATGCGCGCGCGCGCGAGGACTTTCGGCAACTCACGCATGTCCGTCTGCCCCAGTGCGGCCGCAAGCAGACCTGGGGCAATCGCCTATGGAGGCGCCGTCAGTTCTCCAGCATGATCGAGCGGAACTTCGCGAGATCGGCGTCCGTGAAGCCGAGCGCCTTCACGTAGTTCTCGCACTTCTCCTTCATCGTCGCGCCTGGATACTTGTTCAACCCCTCAAGGAAATGGTCAATGCGGGAGGAATGCCCGAATGCCTGACTTTCGTACTCAAAGCAGGTGAGTTCCCAGTCCTTCATGAGATCGTCCTCGGCCACGCCGAGGAGTCCGTTCAGGATCCACGCGTCGCATCCCGTCCGATCCGCACCGCCGATGCAGTGGAAATCGATCGGATAGTTCTTCTCGTCCAGGAACACCCTGAACACTTTCGTGAACCCCTCCTTGCCGACAGGCTGGTGCATGCCGCCATAGGCGTGGTTTTGGTACCAGAACCACGTCGCACGCGAGCCGAGCGGCGACTCTTTCATCCCCCAGACCTCCGTTGGTCCACGCAGATCGATGTCCGACTTGATGCCGAGCTTGTCGAGAAGATACGCCTTGGTCGGCTCGTCCAACCGCGCCTTCGGCGGCTGCGGGTCTTTACGCGGCAGCGACTTGCGCATCCACGGCGCGTTCGGATCGAAATCGACCTTGCCGCCTTCCCGATCGATGCGCTTTTTGATCTCCAGGCCGTCCTTGCCGTACAGTTCCTCGAGCTTGCCGGCCTTGTAGAGCTTCATCGTCTCCTTCGAATTGAGATAGTAGCCGGCGTTCTGGTTGAGGCCCTGCGAACGGTAGACGAGTCCCTGCCGGACGCGCTTGCCGTCGACAGTTCGCCATCCGCCGAGATCGCGGAAGTTGGGAACGCCCTTCACGTTCATGACACGCGGCGCGAAATCCTGCGTCCGGAAGGTACGACGCACACACGTCTCCCCCTCACAGACCGTCCACTCGTACTCGCGCGCGATCTCAAGGTCCCACACATCCACGGAGTCGCCCGACACGTCCGCGTCGAACCACGGCCTGTCCGCCCCCTTCTTCGTAACGGTGACATGGACCTTTCCGCCCTTGGCGTCCGTCCACTTGAGCGTGACCGGCTTCGGCGTCGAGCGCCACTTCTTCGCCGCCTCACGCCGCCAGGCCTTGTCCTTGAAGATCTCCCGCCTCGCCGCCGCGTCCATCGAAAGGAACGCCTTGTTGCCGTCGTTCAGAAGGCACAGTTCCTCGCCCTCCTGCGGCGACACAAGCGTAACGGCCTGAGCCAGTGAGGCCGCAAGCAAAACCGAGGTGATGATCGTCTTATGCATAACACTTTTCCCTTTCTCTTCTCAAAGGGGCTTTCGCCCGTCCGACAGGATCTGGCGGATCGCGGCGACTTCCTGGGGCGTCAAACCGCATTCACCGATTGCATAATTCTCGAACTTCTCGCGCAACGTCGCACCAGGCCGCCTCTTCATCGCCGCCAGCATGGAGGCATAGAAATACGGCTTGTCAAAACGCGCCCGACGCCCTATGCGCGAAAAACTGGTCAGTTCGTAGTCAATGGCCAGATCCACTTCGGACACGCCGCAGAGTCCTTCGAGCAGAAACGCCAGCGAACCCGTGCGATCGGCACCTCCGTAGCAATGGAAGTAGACAGGATAGTTGCTGCGGTCGGCAAAGAGGCGCAGCAGCTTGGCGGCAAGCTCCGTGTTCTGCAGAAAGTTCGTGTAGTTGCCGCAGCGCATGCGGATAAGCTGCGCACCGGGTATCGGCGTCTCCTTCGGCGTTGGGCTCTCGGATTCGCCACGAAGGTCGAGATCGGTTCGGATGCCCAAATCCTCCGAAAGCACCCGCAATCCTTTCTCCGTCGCCATCAGATTGTGGCATTTCTGATTGTGGCGCGCCAGATAGTCTGCATTCGTGTGGCAATTCGGCTCTGCCCCACGGTAGACGAGGCCCGTATTCAATCCGTTCCAACCGCCGATATCCCGGAAATTGCACGTGCCTTCAACGTCAATCCAGCGCACAAGACGTCCGCCAACATCGGCACGCGGCTGCCCCTTCCGCCAGCAGAAGCGCCCTTGGCCCACAAGCGAATTCGTGTAGCTCTGATATGCCGGCGTCACATACGTCCGACGAGCCTCCGCGACGAATTCGTCGGTTAAGACATTGGCGGAGAGCGAATCGGCAAGAAAGACGGCACAGAGGAGAATCAATGCCCTCATGCACCTACCTTGGCCAGACGACGCCCGCCCAGCCTTAAGATCCAACAACCAGTCAATCTCCGTCACCATAACTTTCTCGCAATCGAGGCAATTGCAAAACCTTCAGACACCTCACAAGGACTATGCCACGCGACGTGGAGTCCACACCGGAACCCCATGCGCCAAAAGGAAACGAACCTAGACCGTACCGAGATAGGCTTAGGCCGCCTTGGGGTTTGCCCCATAGGCATTCCTTCATGACATTCTCCTTCAGGCTCCACCCTAACAACTGGCAGAGCTGTTGTTATCAATGCGTCGAATTATACCATATCCTGAATCATCCGCCAATATGCTGTTGTCTCGAAACCTCACAGCCGTTTAAGGTACTCCTGAACGAAGGCGACCCGATCGGCGGGGACGCCATTTGCGGCTCGCCAGATCTTCTTGATGGCGGCGATGTGCTGCTCCACCTGGTCGGCGGCAATCCCCTTCGTCAGCAGCAGGGTGGAGAAGTCACGGTGCACGTCGTTGTCGCGCGACTTGCAAAGCGTCATCAACTTCGCCACAGGACCGGCCGCCTTGGGGTTTGCCCCATAGGCATTCCTTCATGACATTCTCCTTTAGGCTCCACCTCAGCAACTCGCAGAGCTGTTGTTATCAGTGCACCGAATTATACCATATCCTGAATCATCCGCCGCATTTGCCGCAGGGGCGGCCTTCATTGGCGGTGCAGGGATAGCCGCGCGTCTTGCGGTAGTTGGGGCAGCGGGAATTGTGGCGGGCGTCGCTGTTGGTCGAAAGCCAATACCCCGTCTCGGGCCAATCGGAATTGACGGGTGCGGGTATCCGCGACTCAATGGGGCCGCGTCCGGCGGATTCTTCGGGGACAGTCCCCTGCAAAAAGACTGATGCCGAAGTACCTCATTTCGCACATCTATGCGGCCGTCGACGCCTTTCCGACATCACGTAGAAAAAGTACCCCTGCACGGCAGGCATTGCCGTGTGCTTTTCTTCTTGGTTATCTGCCGGCTTGACCGCCTCCGGCTGCGTCCTGCGCCCTTCTCGACGCCAATCAA
>JAKSOW010000235.1 GCA_024405395.1 Kiritimatiellia bacterium
ATTGGCCTTCCCCGTAAAGCGAACCGATTTCACGATCGGCGTGCGCAGGCATTTCTCGGCCGAACGCCAAAGAAGCATCCTGTCTTTCGGCAGAGAAACAAAACGGTTCCGCCCCGTCTTGCATAGTGTCGCAAGCTGATGATATTCCAGTTCCTGACAAGCCCGCGTCAGATAGACATCCTTGATCGACAACTCCTCGCGAAGCGCAGCATACGAAACTGACTCATCCCCCTTATGAAAAAGCAACGTGCGGAAGAAAATGACTTGAGCCCACGGAGAAAGGAACTCGCGCAAGAAGGACTTCTCAAAACGCTCATAGGCCTCAGGAGGCGTCAGTACTGCGTGAGGCGGCACGAATATCTGCCGCCCAGGCACAATGTAATTGACTTTCGCCTTCCGAAGACACTCACTATACTCCCGATCGGCAAACTCAAGAACGACAACTGCCCGATGAAGCCCCGAAATCTGCCGATAGGCGGCAATGATCTCATCCGGCAACACGTCACGCTTCGGCTCAAAGGCAATTGTCATCTCGCCCAAAAGCATCATCTGAACCGCATCATATCTTGTCGCAACAGCAAGGGGAAAGTCTCCAGACAGCGAGAACGCGCGGATGTCGAGGCAGTCAACACCGCACGCCTTCACGTACTTAGGCAACTTTCTTAAGCCATTCATTTTGCTCTTGCAATGTAAAAACAGATTATTACTCTTCGCGAGAAAGAATTCTACCATAGACAGAGGCTATCTGCCAATGGGGCAAACGAACTGGCGTTTCGCCAAATTTTCTCAAGTCCACCCCCAGATCAACTCAACACCGCAGACAAGTTCTTGGACATCGGGCGGCAACGTTCCAACCGGCCTTCGAATTTCCCGTAATTTCCCACCCATGCGCCTATATATATAGGCGCTGGGAAAACGGGAAATCGGGAAAACTGTTTTCCCAAAACAGCCTTGGAAAAACGGGGAAATAGCTGCTATTTTAGAAAAGCCATTGTTTTTTATCGTTATGCGGAATGAAATGGCCTCCGTTTTCCCATGAGGCGGGAAAACTGTTTTTCCACACCCTTGGAAAACCCTATGAGCACTTGCGAACAGTGTCCTGTTGGTGAGCTCGGTACCGCCCACGTGACGAATGGGTGGACTTAGCGTAGCGAGTAGGTGGATTTAGCGCAACGAGTGGGTGGCCAATCGCAGATCGACAGTTAGGCGTACACGATTAGACTGTACCGATCATGCGATTCGGCGGTACTCGAGAATGAATCGACCGTACCGACAGACTGGAAAGTCAGGGTTCCCGAAACCGGATGGTTCCCGTACGCCTTGGCTCCTCGGAGTTTGACTTACGATTGGAGCCAGCGCTTCTCAACGCCTGACGGCTTGCCGCACAAACGTGAGTTCCCGACGTGCGTCGATCTCCCCGTTGGGGCGAAACAGCACAAAGGCGATCTGTGAAGGCCCCACGGCGAGATCACGGACGCGCAAGGTTATCTGGGCACGCTCGGCATTGCGTTCGTCAGGCGACACCGTATGCGTTCGCCCATCCGCGCCACGCCAGCTGAAGAAGGCCTTATGCGCAGCGAGATCGGCATCCGTGGCGTCCAGGTCGGCAATGACGTCGATTTCGCCTTCGGCCGCCTGATTGTCCGGCGCCGAGGTGGAAAGCCCCGTCAGGCGCGGCGTATACCAGCGCGCAAACCGCACGTTGTCGAACACCACATGCCCCATGCAGCCCTTGGTGACGCCAAAGGACACGCGGCAGCGCACCGCCGAATCGGGAACAGGCCCCGACACCGCCGAAACATGCCGCCAGCCCTCGCCTGACGTGCGGAGCGCCTTCGTCCGCACTTCGGCGACGCGATTTCCCTTCTCGTCCAGCCATTCGGCCGCCACATAGGCGCCTTCGCCGGTTCCCTGCAGCGTCCCCTCTATCTGCACATCTGCGGAGATGACATGCGGATGCCCCTTCTCGAAGTCGACAAACTGCCAAGGCGCCGTTTCAAGCGCCGGATCGGCATTGGCGTACACCAGGGCGCGTGAGTCATTCACCCCAACGCCTTCGGCGGCAGTCCAGCCGCGCCGCGAATAGTGCCAGCGTGTGGCCTGCCTGGCTCCCGACAGCTTTTCGAAGCCGCCATTGTCGATGAACGTCGCACCCGGCTCGGACCAAAGCGCCAAGGTCGTCATCGCCGCCAGCAATGTCAAGGCGCCACGCCATTTGGCGAGCCATCCCAGCTCACGCCGCCGCATGCGCGCATAGTCGGCAGGGGCGTGGTCATCGGCGCCCGAAAGGTGGTCCATGCCATGGGCGACATACAGCAGCAGTTCCTTTGCCGCCGACCAGCCCTTCCGTTTGGGGGCCGCGCGGCGAGCCTGATCCACATTCACGAAAAGTTCGCCATAGAGGCCGGGCTCTTCGGGCGGAATGGCATCGTAGGCCTGCGTGATCACATCCGTCGCGCCGGCGATGTTCATGATGGCACGGTGCATCTCGTCAGACTGCGCATCGTGAATGAGATGTACCGCCACTTCGTGCCACATGGGCGCATCCGCCAGCCGCCGCTGCGATCGGGCGGCGAAGAAACGCGCCGCCTGCGCGACCTCGGCCTTGGAGAGGCCAAAGTCCTTCGGGGGCGTTCCCAAGACGAAAACCGGTACTGGACAGTCGTGCGCCATCGTCATTTCACGGGATGTTGGCGGCAGACCTCAGGCATCAGTCCTGGTTGAACCAATCGCTGATCTTCTTGCTCAGCTCAGGCAGCGGCGGATGGCCCTGGCTGATGCCGCAGTAGATGGCCTTGTCCTTCGAGGGGCACACGTTGTAGGCCGTGTGGCCGGCATGCGGCGGGCACACCGTGTCGATGTAGCCCACGTTGAAGCGGATCGGCACGTCGATGCGACGCGCGAAGTTGACGCCGTCGAAATAGGGAGCCCACTTCTCGGCGGCGGCGCGGTTCTCGGGCAGCTGCGCGTCCACGAGACGCGGCCAGCCGGCCTCGCGCTGGTCGATCTTGTAGCAGAGGTGGTCGGTGATGGCCGGCACGAGCACCGCCGCCTTGCGGATGTGCTTGTTGAGGCCCGTCATGATCAGGCCAAAGCCGCCGCCCTGGCTGCCGCCCGTGTATTTGACGCGGGCCGGATCCACGTCCGGACGCGCTGCCGCCCAGTCGATGGCGCGGTTGACGGCCAGGATGATGCCGTAGTAGAAGTAGTCCTCACGACTCACGGCGATGCCGCACTGCGTGTAGCGCACCGTCTTGACGGGATACTTCTTGGCATAGGCCTCATCCTCGATCTTCTGCAGGGCATTGGACTCGGGGCCCTTGTACTTGATGCCGCGCTTCGGCGGATAGTAGTGCACATTCACGAAGAGGCGCAGCGCGTTGGCATCGCCACCCTCGAAGAACGACGCGGGGCCGGCACCCGGCACACAGCAGACGAGCGGATACTTCTTGCCGGGCATCTGGTTCTTGGGCACGGCCAGATAGCCCCACACGGTACGCCCGCCCACCGCCGGAATCTGCAGCTCAAAGAGGTCCCGCGTCTGGTTCTTGCCCGGATCGACCTTCGTCATCTTGATGGGCTGCGGACATTCGGCGTCATACTTCTTGATGGCATTCGCCCAGAATTCGTCGAAATCGGCGGGGCAATCCTGATAGGGCGTCAGCTTGTCCAGCTCATAGGCCACGCCGAAGAGCGCACGCGAACCACGCGCCGTGACGCGAAGCATCAGCATGCCCGGGCGATCCATCTGCCCCTTGACCGTGAACTTGGCTTCCTTGGCGAGATCCACCTTGTTCGAGAAGAAGACGCGGTCGCCGAAATTGTCCAGCTGAATGTTCGCCATGCCCTTCAGCGGCACGCCATTCGTCTCATAGGCCTCGACCGTGAACGTCGCGTCCTCGCCGAGCTTGTACTTCGCGTCCGCATGATCACACGTGATCCTGAACTCCGTCGCCGCCGCCGTCAACGCGACAAGCGCCACCATCATCGCAATTCTCATAGTCGATAAGCCTTTCTTAGCCGCGGCCGAATCACCGCGTCAAGGTATAATTTACCACAACCACAGCCAGTTGGCAACAACGATAAACGCCACACGCGGCAAGACTGCCGAACGCATCCCCAGGGGGACGCTCCCTAATGCGGAGTTTGCTCGGGCTTCAGCGGAAATTGAGGACGAACCCGCCCTTCAGATGCCACTGCCACGTGAGGCGCACAGGCGCGGGCTGGACGGCCGTCTGGTGCACATAGTTGGTGCC
>JAKSOW010000236.1 GCA_024405395.1 Kiritimatiellia bacterium
GCGTGATGTTCGGCAATCCCGAGACGACGCCCGGCGGCAAGGCGCTCAAGTTCTATGCGAGCTGCCGTCTGCAGGTGCAGCGCATCGGCCAGATCAAGGACACGTCGAACACCGTCATCGGCAACCGCACGCGCGTCAAGGTGGTGAAGAACAAGGTGGCCGCGCCGTTCGCCGAAGCCGAATTCGACATCCTCTACACATGCGGCATCTCGTGGGAGGGTAGCGTGCTGGACGCCGCTCTGGCCCGCGGCATCGTCGAGAAGCGCGGCAGCTGGATCGCCTACGGCACCGAGCAGCTCGGCCAGGGATCGATCGCCACCACGCAGTTCCTCAAGGACCATCCTGAGGTCGTGGCGGAGATCGTGGAGAAAGTCAAGGTCACGCCCGTGAATCCGGCGCTCATCAAGAAGCGCTGAGGCACGTGTGGCCTGAAGGGAATCAGGTAAAATGACGTTAGAAGAACAGGTTAGGGTCGTTGTCAAGGCCCTGGAAGACAAGAAGGCCGAAGACATCCGCACGTATGACGTGCGTGGTGTCTCGGGCCTCTGTGACGCGTTTGTCGTCGCCACGGGTACGGCCGCACCCCATCTCAAGGGACTTGTGGGCGGTACGCAGCGGGCGATGAAGGAAGTCGGCGTGGAGTCCTTCCGCACCTCGGGCGATCCCGAGAGCGGGTGGATTGTGGTGGACTACATCGACGTGGTGGTGCACGTGTTCTCGCCCGAGGCGCGTGCCTACTACGGCCTCGAGAAGATCTGGAAGGATGCGAAGAGCATCGTGTGAGTGTGACTAACCCCTGAAGAACAGGAGCGGAAGATGCAGATTTCAAAGCGTGACTTTCTGAAGAAGCTGGGCATGGGCGGCGTGGGCCTCGTTGGGGCGGCCGCGTCGGCCGACGAATGGGTGCGGATGAAGGGCAAGCTGCCGCCCGGCGCCATTGGCGATCCGGCGCATCTGGCCTGGGGCCGCAACATCTTCCCGCTGCCGCACACGATGGAGGACGGCCCCAGCTGTCAGCTCGTCAACGGCAAGATCATCCAGCCCGCGCGCGAAATCCCGGTCTTCCACGAGACGGATGTGGTGGTGGTGGGCGGCGGCCCCGCCGGCTTTGCCGCCGCGATCGCCGCGCGCCGCGCCGGCGCGAAGGTGGCCCTGGTTGAACGCTATGGTTCGCTGGGCGGCCTCTTCACGAACGGCATGGTGCTCATCATGCTCTCCACGAGCTTCCGCGAGGCGGCCAACAAGTACCGCCTCGTCACCAAGGGCCTCGTGACGGAATTCGCCGACCGCGCCCGTGCGCTCGGCAGTTGGGTCTCCACGCCCGGTTTCGACGAGCACACGCGCCTTGGGCGCACCAACCACTGGCAGCCCACGGTCGATCCGGAAGGCGCGAAGTATCTGATGGACCAGATGGTCGCCGAGGCGGGCATCGACATGTTCTTCCATTCCTGGGGCGTGGATACGATTCAGGACGGCAACAAGGTGAAGGGCGTTGTGTTCGAGTCCAAGCAGGGCCGCCAGGCGATTCTCGCCAAGCAGGTCGTGGACTGCACGGGCGACGCCGATGTCCTGTTCGCCGCCGGCGGCGAGTACCGTCAGATCACCCACTGCATCGGCCATGTGGTGCGCCTGGGCAACATGGACCGCATCACCGCCACGGCGATTCCGAAGGGCCCCGACGGCAAGAACAAGCCCGGCAAGTGGCCGCTCAAGTCCAATGAGGCCAATCCCGCCATGTGGTGGGGTAATACGGGTGCTGGCCCCAAGGGTAATGGCCTTGACGTGCGCGATCTCACGGCCGCCGAAATCGGCTTCCGCAAGGAGTGGTGGGAAAAGGTCACGGCGATGCGTCAGGAGCCGGGCTGGGAGCAGGTGTTCATCGCGAACACGTGTTCGCAGATTGGGCCGCGCGCCTCGCGCCTTGTGGATACGGAGTGTATCATCAGTCGCGAGACGCTGGATGCGCCGTGGAACCCCACCGACGTGATCGGCTGGTTCGGCTCCGACGGTCCGCACCAGGCGTTCCCGGTGCCGTATCGCCAGATTGTGCCGAAGAAGGTGGACAACGTGCTCTGCGCGGGCCGCTGCCTGGGCACGGGCGACACGATCGACATCTTCCGCCTCATCTGCCCGTGCTTCGTCACCGGCCAGGCTGCCGGTGTGGCGGCGGCGATGGCGGCGCAGAAGGGCATCGCCCCGCGTGCACTCAATGTGGCGGAGCTCCAGAAGAACCTGCGCGCGCAGGACGTCTATCTCGGCTAAGATGATTGCGTATCTGCGTGGCATATTGGACTCGAAGACGCCCGCCGCGGCCGTTGTGGACTGCGGCGGAGTGGGCTGGGAGTGTCTGATCCCGCTATCCACCTATGACCGGCTGCCGGCCACCGGATGCGACGTCAAGCTGCTCACGAGCCATGTGGTGCGTGAGGACGCCGAGATACTCTATGGTTTCGCCACGGAGAGCGAGAAGCAGACCTTCGAGCTGATCACATCGGTTTCGGGCGTGGGGCCCAAGCTCGCGCTGGCGATACTGTCGGGCCTTACGGTCGGTGACCTGCAGCTGGCGATTGCCGACGGCAACGCGAAGCGTTTGGCGGCGGTCAAGGGCATCGGCAAGAAGACGGCCGAGCGCATTGTTGTGGAATTGCGCGACAAGGTCAACCCCATCGAGGCATTGGCGAACGGCAAGGCCGCGGAAGGCGACGACGCCAAGGCCGGTATTCTGCGGGATGCCATGTTGGCGCTGGCGGCGCTGGGCTTTTCGGACGACACGGCACGTCAGCAGGTGCAGCGCGTGCTGGAGGAAGATCCGTCGGTCTCGAGCACCGAGACGATCATCCGCCGGGCTTTGGCGGCAAAGTGAAAGAGGAAAGACATGCAGTTTTCGCGTAGGGAATTTCTGGGCGGCACGGCGGCGGCGATGGCAGCCGCCTTTGTGTCGCATGCGTGGGCGGCGGAAGAGGGCAAGCCGCTCATCAAGCTTGCGCTGATGAGCGATCCGCACGTGACGGATGCGCATACGCAGGAGGAATTGCGCAAGGCCTTTGCCTATGCCGCCTCGCAGGATGTGGATGGCGTGCTGGTGGCGGGCGACCTCGCCAACAACGGGCGCGATGCCGAGCTCAAGATGTTCGCCGACGCCTGGTACGCCGTATTCCCCGGCTCGAAGAATGCGCGCGGCGAGAAGGTCACCGTGATCGGCTGCTATGGCAACCGCGACTATCGCCGCAGTTCCATCACCCAGCCCGGACAGCGTGAGGCCGAAAAGGACATCTCGATCTTCAGCCACCCCGACGCCATCTGGAACAAGCTCTTCGGGGAGCCGATCGGCGACGAGTGGTGTGTGCGGGAGATCAAGGGCTACAAGGTCGTGGTCGCGCACTGGGGCTTCGAGAAGCAGCTGAAGGACTGGATCGGCAAGACGGGCGTCAAGGCGGACGAGACGTTCTTCTATGTGCAGCACCCGCATCCCGGCGGTACGGTCTTCTCCGGCCTTGCCGGCACGGACAAGGGCCCCGCGGCCGTCTTGGCCGGCTATCCCAACTGCATTGCGCTTTCGGGGCATTCGCATCGCACGATCACGAGCGAGCACGCGCTGTGGCGCGGTTCGTTCACGTCCATCGCCGGCGGCAGCACGGCTCTCGTCTCGGCGGCGTTTGTCGAGAACTACGAGAACACGGGCGCGAAGAAGCAGAAAAAGGGCGCGCCGCCGCTGCGCACCCCGCACATGCCCGTGCCGGAAGAGCTCAAATGCGGCGGACGCAACGAAACGCTCATCCTTTCGCTTTACGCGGATCACATGACCATCGAGCGCCACGAGAACAACGCGAATGAGATGGCGGGTCCGACTTGGCGCCTGGCGCGTCCGTTCCAGGGCGACAAGGCGCAGCCTTATGGCGATGGTGCTGCGAGCGACGTGCCGCAGTTCCCCGTGGGCGCCAAGATCTCGGTCGCCGAGCAGAAGGGCGCCAATCGGGCGCACAAGAAGGAGGCGCAGATCGCCGTCTCCTTCCCGGCGGCGATCCCGGCGGCGGCCGCGAAGGGCCGCGTGATGGACTATGAGGTGTGCGCGGTGAAGGACGGGCAGGTCGTCGCCCGCGAACTGGTGGTCTCGTTGAATGCCCTCAAGCCGATGACGCAGGTGACCAAGCCTGTGGTCTGCGTCTTCGGCAAGGATGAGATTCCCGAGGGCGTGACCTGGCGCGCCACGCCGCGCGACTACTTTGGCAGAACCGGCAAGCCGATTGAAGGCTGA
>JAKSOW010000237.1 GCA_024405395.1 Kiritimatiellia bacterium
GGCGGCCACATGGATGCGGTAGTTGTAGGTGTTGCCGTTCCAGTCCATGACGGTGACATTGTCCGAGGCGCTCCCGCTGACGCCGGTGGCGGTGATCAGCACATTGAACGCCTGCGACGCATTCTGGGTCGAGCGCTGAAAACTCGAATAACGGCCCGCCGACACACCCGCCCCAGTCACGAACGCCTCGTTGAGCGACGTCAGCCACGTCTTGGATGTGGCATTGTGGAAATACAGGCGGACGGTATCTCCGACGCACAGATGGATATCCTTCACCTCCGCCGCGGCAAAATAGGCGTAATAGGTATAGGGCTTGGTCTGATTATTGCTTTGCGACGGCTCCAGCAAAGGCGCATAGAAGGCGTCCGTCGATTCATATGTCGCCGCCCCTTGCTTCTGCTGCGACCACCCCGCGAACCTGTACCCGTGGCTGGGGAACGCATACGCATACATGTTGAACTCTTCCGTGTGGTTGTCGCTTTGCACGGGCCCTACACTCTGCGCAAAACTGCCGGTCTGGATGGAATCGGTTTTCGATGCATAGACCTTGCCCGCGCCCGAACCTGTCGCAACCGTCGTGGTCAACGAGGCATAGTGTTTGCCACCTGCCCACGCCGTCGGTGCCATCAGTACGACCATCAGCGCCCAAAGGAAGAACGATCTGATCCCGTTGAACTTCATCTTTCACCTCCGCTCTCGGAAAATCCCGTCAATTCTGAAAATCCTGTCGACAACGCTCCCGCCGGAATCGTCTGCCACCTGTTGGCGAACGCGATTTTGGAATAGAAGACGACATACGCGAGCCCGATGATCAGGAACGCCGGATCGGTCAGCTGATGCGCCTGGATCTCCATCCCCATCACCCACACGAGCAGTACGGCCGCGAAGACAAGAGCCCACCGCCGCCGCCATTTCCAGAGCAGGAACGGCAGCGGATTGAACGGCACCAGAAGCCAGTTCCAGTTTGTGGCGGGGAGGTCGGAGAACACGACCAGATAGACGAAGAACGCCCCTGCGGCCGTCTGCAGCAGGAGAAACGCCCAATCGAGACACGACGACTTGAGGAAGAAGTTCACGCCGGCCAGCGCCAGCAGCAGAAAGGCGGCGGCGAACGGCGAGCACCACGAGGCCGGTTCAATCGCCACCGCCTTCGGCAGGAGAATCTCGTGTTCGGACGACAGAATCGGCCGCCCGGCGAGGCACGCGCCCTGCAGAAACGCCACGAGATCGGTGGGCAGGATGACCTTGTCCGCCGGTCTTTCCCCGAAATCGACGTCCGCGCCGATGAGCGCCTGATGGGCAAAGCGGAACCAGGGGTAGTCGGCGACGGCGCCCGCCAGAATCTCGCGTCGGGACTTCTTGAGCTTCTCCGGCGAGGGCGCGGCGACGATCTCCACAGGCTTCGTGGCTTCGCGAAGGCAGCCGAGAACGGACCAGGCGCACCCGCGGTGGACGTAGTCGTAGGGGAGGGCAATCCCTTCCGCCACCTTGTCGTCCATCACCTTCCACAGCCGTTGCTTGACCACAGGCGGCAGATCGAGGCGATATTGGCGCACCTCGCGCCCCTCGTCACGGTAGAGATTCAGGAACTTGTCCGTCGGCACGCAGAACATCCCCATCTTCAGCTTGCCGGCGAGGAACGCCAAGACACGGCTCTGAACCTCTTCGCTCTCGTAGGAAAAGCAGTTGTCGAGCTTGAAGGTCGGGCACTCCAGGCGCAGGCAGACATGCCCCGCGCAGGAGAAGATCTCATTTCCCGGGCTCATCACGACGAGCGACGCCTTGACGAAGTCGGGTGAATTCCGGTCGACGCCGTCCGGCAGCGCGGCCCCTTCCGCGGCAAAGGTCGCGGCGGCGAGCGTACAGGCGAAGAGAAGGACGGCGATTCGCCTCATCTCACTCCTCCGATGGCGTGGGCCAGACGAGCGAAGTGTCGGTGCCCGCGCGCCGCACGTACCAGAAGCCGACGCCGGCGGGTACCTTCAGATCGTAGTCGTATACCGTGCGGGAGACCGTGGCGGTGACCTTCTCCTGACGCGCCGCACACCAGCCCGTGACGCCCAATTTCCGGTCGGTGCGCCACTGGCAGTACTTCGTCGTCGTCGCGTCCGTGTTGAGGATCAGCGTGTCCCTCGCGTCGACGTCCTGCCACGGCAGATCGTTGATCGCCGTCTCGTGCGTGCAGTCGGGATTCGCGAGCATCGTGTAGACCGCCTCGACGTAGCCGTTCACGCGCTTGGGATCCACGCCGGCAATCGTCGCCGTCGCGCCGCCACGCGTCCACTGCCCTTGCAGATAGACCGCGTTCGTGACGCCGTTCACCACCGGATGCTGCCGGATCAGCCACAGGCCGAACCCACGCACGACGACGTTCGTCTCTGCGCCGAGGTAGACGAACGACGAGCCGTCCGTGCGCCGATGCGCCGTGAGGCGGGGTTCCCAGTGTCCTGCGGGCGTGGCGACGCCGTCCACGGTCTCGTTCGTCCGTGCCAGCACCCAGGACGCGAAGACCGTGTTGTCGGGTCCCAGCAGCAGCAGTTCGTCGCCGTCGGCGAGGTTGCGCGGCTTCACCAGACGGTCCGCCCGCAGATCAAGCGTCGGCGCGCCGTCCTCCGTGTAGCCCGTCCACGGCACCGAGATGATCGTGTTCGTGTAGCCGGAGACGATCTTCAGGAGGCCATAGGCGTTCGTGCTCTCGACGGCCGTTGCCGAGACTGCGAACGCCGCCAGCAGCAGAAGTCCCATAATAAGCTTTTTCATTCTCACGACCCCCTTTTACGAGAGATTACGTGTACGGCGGCGGAGAGCCAGCAGCGCCCCGCCAAGGACGAGCAGCAACCCGGACGACGGTTCGGGGACGGAATAGGACGACGTCCACGGGATGTAGCCCGGCACGTCAATGATGTCGTGGCTGATGAACTTACGCAAGTCGTCATATGTGGCCTTCTCGCCGACGGCCATCACCGTCCAGTTCTCCGATGCGTCGAAATAGCCAAGCTCGATCATGAAGATGCACGAGGCATCACACCCGGCGAGACTCGCCCACGCCGGCCCCGCCTCCTCGTAGTCGCGGTCCCACAACGCGATCGTGCCGCCAACCTCGTAGTTGCCCGGCTCACCGACGATCATGGGCAGATACTCCGTCGAGCCGGCGCCTTCGACGTGGATGCGCACGCCGTTGACCTGATAGCCGTCGGGACGGGAGATGAGATCGTTGACGGTCACGACGGACGGGTCGGCGAAGTCCGAAACCGGATCCTCATAGCTCACCATCCACAGCAGCATGTCGTCCCCCCGAACTGGCGAGAGACCTCCCGCCAGGATCACGCCAAGCAACAGTATGGACGCAAGCTTCTTCACGCAGCCCTTCTCCTACTGCGCCTCCACAATCCGGAAGAAACGCGCGGACGGCGTGCCACTGGCCTGGATTTCGATCGTCCGGCCCGCCTGGCCGTCCTGCGGCGCCAATTCGGCGGCCTCAGTCAGCGCCGTCGGGGCCGCCCCGCCGTCGACGCCATACGTCACATACGGCACCGTACCCGCAACGGCGAGCGTCACCACGCCGTCCCGCACCGAAATGCCGGTGATGCGCGGCTGCGGCATATCCTTCGGCAGCGGCGCCCGCTCTGTGGCGGCGAGCGTCGGCGCCGAGCCTGGCGCCGCCATCAGCGCCGCAGGGGCCGCCTTTTCCGCCTTGGCCCCGATGTTCAGCGCCGCATCCGGCAGACTGTAGCGGTTCACGCGCAGGAGGTTGCCGTCGGCGCCAAGCCCGGCAGGCAGCCCATCCGCCCCGCGCGTATCCAGCAGGCACACCTGCCAGGTTCCGTCCCGGCGCGCGTCCACATAGGCCTTCGGCACCTGGAACAGCGTGGGGCGGCAGGCACCGTCCAGTGCCGATGGAGCCACAAGCACCAGCTCGCTGTCCTGCGGGGCGAGGAGGGAACCATCGCGGTTGAACCCGCCGAAAGACGCGCCCGCGCGCGTATGGACAAGCGCGTAGCACTCCCCGTCCGCCACCGGCGTGCCGTCGCCGTAGCGATCCGTGCCCGGCGTCGAATAGGCGATGCGGACGTCATCCAGGCCCGCCCACGCCGTCCCGACGGCGAAAAGCGCGAATGCACCGACGATTCGGCACAAAACCACCCGTCCCCAACCTGTGACGGTACGGGCC
>JAKSOW010000238.1 GCA_024405395.1 Kiritimatiellia bacterium
CCGAAAAAAACACCCCTCCGCACATACCCCCCTTGAAGGCTTGAAGACTTGAATCATTTCCTTGCCGCCGGGGATATCTGGACAGGATTCACAGGATTTCCAGGATTAAAAAGCCAGGTTCCCCTCACTGATTCTTTGCTGCCGCAGGCGTCTAGCAGGAGGGGATGAGGCAGGAGACAGGAGGCGATCTCAAGACGCTACGCTCAGTTTATCGGGCTTTGTGTCGCCCCAGGAGTTGGAACTGCCACTGGATTTGAGGCCGATCAAGGTTGCGAAGCCTCTCAAATCGCCTCCTGTCTCCTGCCTCATCCCCTCCTGCTAGACGCCCGCGGCAGCGAGAGAATCGACGAGTGGGTGGCGCGTTGGCAACGAGTAGGTGGAGCGTTGGCGACGAGTGGGTGACCAATCGCGAATCGGTGGTTAGGTTTTCGCGAATCGACTGTACCGACCAGCCAAATCGACCGTATTCCAAAACGAATCGACCGTACGGGCAAACGATGTAGTCCGTAGCCACGGCGCGTGCCCCCTTTAGGGACGGCTCGCCTCCCCTTTAGGGCCGGCGCCTCTCCCCTTTACGGGCAAACGATTTCCCTTTAGCTGCTTTGGGGTTCAGCGGCGGTATTCGCCGCCACCTCCCATATCGTCACTTGGGGCCAGGATCCAATCCATCCTTGCGGAACCCTGGGCCATACTTTTCCAGATACTGGTGGCCCAAGCCGCGAATCGGTCTGTAGGTCATTTCACTTAAGAAACGTCATGACCAAGTTGACCATCATTTCCTTCTCTTCCGGACGCGATTCGGCTATCATCACCGTTAGGGCCACAAGGGTATGATCGGCAATCCGCTTGGAGCCGTCCTTGCGGAACATCAGCTTGTTGCGCGAAAGGAAGTAGAGGAACAGGCCAGCCGCAATACGCTTGTTACCATCTGAAAACCCATGATTCTTCGTCACGAGATAGAGCAGATTCGCCGCCTTCTCCTGCGCAGACGGATAAAGGTCCTTCCCGTCAAACGACTGGTAAACAGCCCCGAGTGCAGACTTGAACGATCCGTCCTTTTCGTTCCCAAAGAGATCAGATTGCGCCGAGAACTTCATGTCGTCTATGAAAGATCGGCAATCTGCGTAGGTCAACTCCACAGAACGCGACTTCAGCTGCGGTTTTCCAATCCGCTGGTGATCATAGTCATCCAGCAAATCTAACGCCGCGGAATAGGTCTTCACGACATCCAGAATCTGCTCGGCATCCAGGCTGTTGGATACACGCTTCATCACCTCAATCGCCTGACCAAGCTGCTGAAGGCGCTTTCTGTTGATTGCCGCACCTCTAATGAGATAATCCTTCAACACCCCTGTCGCCCACCGACGAAACTCCACGCCCCGCTGCGAATGAACGCGATAGCCAACTGAGATGATCACATCCAGGTTGTAACACACAATCTCATGCTGCTGTTCTTTACCTTCCAAGGCGCCATGTCTAGTGGTATGTGCAAAATTTGCACATACCACATTGGGGTCAATTTCACCTTCATTAATGGCGTTTTTAATGTGTCTTGCGACAACCGTTCGATCCTTGCCGAACAACTCGGCCATTTGCGCCTGTGACAGCCAGACAGTATCGCCATCGGTCGGCACCGGCAACGACACCATGCCATCGCGCGACTGAAACAAAGTCAGCTGCGTCTTCAAATCGCGGCATTCTTTTCCGTTGGCATTACAGAATTCACTCATTCCTCAGTTCCCATATTCAGTCTCAAAGACTTTCGGTAGTATAGCATATCTTGATAAATCTTTCCGCTTTTTGCTCAACATATTTCCCGCGATTCAACACCCAGGATTTCGCCGGACAATCAAGTAAGGCCGTACTTTCAGAGTGCACATCAAACGGTCTGCAGGCGTTCGGCGAGCGTGGTACGGCGTTCGCGCACGTCGTTCGTCTCGATCGCCTTCTTCACGGCCCAGGGCGCGCCCACCACCAGGACGAGCTTGCGTCCGCGCGTGATGGCCGTATAAAGCAGATTGCGCTGCAGCATCATGTAGTGCTGCGAGTGCAGGAGCACGATCACCGCCGGGTATTCGCTGCCCTGCGACTTGTGGATCGTGGTGGCGTACGCCAAAGTGAGCTCATCCAGATCGCCCGAGCCATACTCGACCGGCCGGCCGTCAAAGAGCACCACAAGCGAACGTTCGGCGGCATTGACGTCCTTGACGAATCCCACGTCGCCGTTGTAGACGTCCTTGTCGTAGTTGTTCCTCAGCTGCATCACCCGATCGCCCACACGGAAATAGGTGCCGCCACGCTGCACGGCCGGGCCGCTGCCGTTGAGGCGCGCCTGGATCGTCGCGTTGAGGTTGTCGGCGCCCAGCAGATTCTTGCGCATGGGCGTGAGCACCTGCACATCATGCAGCGGATCCATCCGGAAGTGGTTCGGGATGCGCGTGGTCATGAAGTCCAGCGCCAGCCTGAGGACGTCCTCCGGCTGCTCGCGCGCGAGGAAATAGAAGTCGCTCTCGCCTGCACGCGTCTCAAGGGGCTGTCCCTCGTTCACGCGATGCGCATTGCGCACGATGAGACCCGAATTGTCCTGGCGGAAGATCTCCGTGAGCCGCGAGAACGGGATGACGCCCGAGACAATGAGGTCGTGCAACACGTTGCCCGGCCCCACCGAAGGCAGCTGGTCCGTGTCGCCCACCATGATCAACGTGGCGGAACTCGGCAGCGCCGCCACCAGATCATCGAGAAGGCGGATATCCAGCATCGACGTCTCGTCGAAGACGAACACATCCCCCTCGAGCGGATTCTCCTCGTTATAGGTGAATGCATTGCTCTGCGGATTGTACTTGAGCAGACGATGCAGCGTCTGCGCGGGCGCGCCCGTCTGCTCCGTCATGCGCTTGGCGGCACGCCCCGTGGGGGCGGCGAGGCGCACATTGAGCCGGCGGGCCGCGAAGATGTCCACCAGCGCCCGGATGATGGTTGTCTTGCCCACGCCCGGCCCGCCCGTAATCACCGAGACCTTGGCGCCCAACGACGCGCGCACGGCCCGCAACTGTGCGGGCGCCAGACGGAAACCGGCTTTCTTCTCCCACCAGTCAATCGCCTTGTCGGGCGGAATCGCCGCAAAGCCCGAGGGGGCCTGCAGCAGCCGCTGCAGTTTGGCGGCGGCCCGCTTTTCGGCGTTGTGCAGATCACGCAGGTACACGCGACGCGGGTCCTCGCCGCCGCCACCTTCAATCACGACGCGTCCAAACGCCTCTTCTTCGCGCAGCGCAAGGGCCAGGACCTCCACGGAGATGCCCACCAGCTCCTGGGCGTGCAGCAGCAGATCGGGCTCCGACGTCCAGCAATGCCCCCCGTCGTCAGCCTCGGTCTGCAGCGTGTAGACGATCGACGCGCGCGCGCGCAGGGGCGAGTCCTTCGGAATGCCCACGGCCATGGCGATGCGGTCTGCCGTCATGAAGCCAATGCCCCAGATGTCACGGCAGAGCCGATAGGGATCCGCCTTGATCACGGCAATCGCATCCGCACCATAGCGCCGATATATCTTCGTGGTCTTGGCCACCGAGATGCCGTATTGCTGCGTGAAGATCATGATCTCACGCGTGCCCTTGCCCTCACGCCAACCCTGGCGGATGGCCTCGATTTTCTTGGGGCCCAGCTTCGCGATCTCGCTGAGCCGCTCCGAGCGATGCTCCAGCACCTCGATCGTGTCGGCGCCGAACTTGTCGACGATGCGGTTGGCGAGAACCGGGCCGATGCCCCGGATGAGCCCGCTCTGCAGGTAGCGGCGAATGCCCTCGACCGACTTGGGCGGGATGCATTCGATGGTCTTCGCCTTGAGTTGGCGCCCGTGAAGCGGATCGTCCACCCACACGCCCTCGGCGTGCAGTTCCTCCCCCTCCCAGACGGCGGCACAGACGCCCAGCACGGTGACCTCGCGCGCCTCGCCATAGCCGCGCGCGGGTTCGCCGCTCGTCACCTTCAGGATACTGTACCCCGTCTCGTCATTGCGGTAGACGATGCTCTTGACGGCGCCATCGACCGTCTCAAGAGCTCCGTCCACTGGGGTCGCGCGCGTCATCAGAAGAAGAGGTCGCGCGC
>JAKSOW010000239.1 GCA_024405395.1 Kiritimatiellia bacterium
GCGCGGTACCCGCGCGCCGGACGCGGCGGAGTGTGCATGCCGCAGGCAAGGCCGGCAAGAACTGGCGCATCTTCCAACCTTAGCGCAGAAAGATGAAGAACTCCGGCGTGAGCAGACGCAACCCAGCCTGATCCACGATGACCGAAAAGCCCTTCTTGGCACCCACGAGCTGGAATTGAACATTCGTGGGCACTTCGCCTGCGCGCCAGGTCACGAGATAGGGATTGTCCGAATGACCCAATTCAAGCAAATCGGTTCGTCCCGTCACATCCACGTTGATCGTACCCGTTTCCGGGAAGACCGTGCGGTAGGCCGGCTTACTGGTACACGCGCTCTGCACCGACCAGCTGCCGGTCTGGTCGATCAGACTGAGCGTGGCACCGGCCATCAGGTTCACCCTGGTGAAGTGCGGCGTCACGGGACGGAATGTGCCGTAAACGGACATGGTCTTATTCACGTCGCCATGTCCAGGCGAGGATTTCGAGCGGCACGTGAAGTCGTGCGCGGAGACATTGCTGTAGAGCTCAATCCATTGCGCTTCGATGTCAAAGTCAGCAGTCGCGCCCTTTATCCCGTGGTAGTTTTGCCCATCCGTACGGAACTTTCCGCTGCCGGTCACCTTCACCGAACCATTCGTGATGACGACATTGCCAAAGTCAAGATAAGGCGAGCCGCTCACATCGAACCAGAGCTCTTTGCCGCCGAGGTCGATCAACGCCGCACCCCACTGATTGTTAAGAGCGGCCGTGGTATTGATGACCGTGTCTGCGGTCACTCGGAACGTCGAATTCGCCGTCAACGTAATGTGACCGAAAGAGTCCGTATTTTGGTTGCCCATTCCCTTGGATTGGAGAATGGTGCCGCCATCGAGGAAGATCGGCGTGTTGCACACATGATAGGTGCCCGCCGTATCAAGCGTCGCGTTCGCGCCGACATGCACGATCTTGCTGTCGCCGCCGAACACTCGCCACCAGGTACCATCCACCAAACGCGTGATACCTTCTAGCAAATAGGTACCACCCGTGAAATCGCTTCCGTCGCTACCGGTCTGCGTATACGGCACATAAGTTCCGGCGCCTTGCTTTTCCAGGCGAAGATTGCCCTTGAGCCACGCCACCTTGTTCGCGCACGTGGTTCCCTCGGGTGTGACGATGCAGAGCGTCGCAGGATCGCCCGCAGCCGAATTGCGCAGCGTGACCCGATTCGGCGTCCCCAGGAAGGAACCGGCGAGGGTGAGCCCGTGGCCGTTCATTTCGAGTGCGCTGCCGGCCTGGAGAACGTCATTCCCCGTCACCGTCTTGAAATGCCCCTGCCAATCGGTGTCACCCGCAAGCGTCGCATTCACCGTCACCGTGCGCGCGGTGACGACCAACCCTTCGGTCAATTGAAGATCGACTTCGCCCGTCACGGTGACGACGGCATTCGACCCCGGCAAGGCGTTTTCAACCACTTCATCCAACAGGTTCGTGCACGCCCAGTTCGCCGGGTCATGCGGATTTCCGTTGCGGGCAAGTCCCGTCCACGACGCCTTGACCACCATCAGCGGATCCACGGCCGTCGCAACCGGGGAGAACGCGAGCAGACGCACCTGGGTCTCGGTCGGCGTGCCCGAGATGGCCGCCGAACCTGACCCCGCGCTGTAGATGACGGACTGGGAGCGCTTCTCATAAAGCCCCGCCGCGCCCGATTCGACACACACCACGGGAACATAGTCACGCACCAAGTTCTCGTTAGCATCCCAGAATTTGACTTCATACCACTTGCAGTTCGTGAAGTTCTGCCGATTCACCGAGGTACCCAGGTGGATGAGACTACTGGCATTTTTGTAAAGCAAAAAGGTTTCTGGATAGGCCTTGCTCGTGACTTGCGCACCATTGACGCTCAGTACGCCGCTTTTCCCGTCTGCGCCGCCACGCCGCAAAGAGATCACCGTTTTCGCGTTGGCAGTGAACGATGCATAGGTGCCAATTTCATTGCCGTCATGGCAGCGAACGTAGGTACGGTAATTATCGGTGTTCCGGCGCGCGACCGTGAACTTGTCGTGCGATCCAGCCATCAACGGACACCAGGCGCTGCCACCCATCATGACGAACGTCATCTCCATGCCCGAGGTGGCATTCTCCTTGAGGTCCGTCACAAAATACTGATTGCCGGACAATTGTACATAGCCGTCCTCCGAATAGAACCGGAACGTGCGCCTCGCGATCGCCCGCACCACGTTGCCTTCGGGAATGCCTTCGATCGGCGTGTAGAACTCACCGCCCGCCGCCGTAAGCTGGGTTGTCACTTCCCGCGATCCCGCCCAACCGTCAAGCGTTTCACCGCGGTCTTCGGTATCCCACACCAGCACAATCGAAGCCGCGCCGTCCACGGTTGACGGATCGACGATGATTTTGTATTCCGTGCTCTTCTGCACCACCGAGATGGCCCCCGAAGCCGGCTGGACCAATGCCAGGGCGCAAACGGCCCCAACGCCAAACAATCCAATTGCTTTCATTTTCATCATCCATGCCTTTCTTTTTTACGAAGAGACCCTTCTCTCCCCCAAAAAAATGGTAGTTTTGTATTTTAACAGACCACGCGATAGGCGTCAATCACAAAACGCCCATAAATGAAGGTTTACCACACTCCCGAGTTTGCCACTTGAGTAGCTTAACCCTTTCCCCTATGCAGTCTGAAAATCCGCCAGTTCATCTGAACTGGCGGATTTTCTTTCATTTACTCTTGCACCCTCGCGACAGATATGATATAATATTCACATGCCGCTATGCCGCTATTACTGGAGGAACAGCTGATGAACATCGAATGCTTCAAGAACCACAACACGCCCTATCTCCGCCTCGTGTCCTCGCTCGGGCTCAAAAAGGTCGGCGGACGGGTCGTGCATCGCCGCAAGAACGTGCTGAACCTGGGCCCGCTGTCTCGCTACGACGACGGGAAGCCGGACTACCTCCGGCGGCTGCGGGAATCGTACAGGGCCGGCAATCCCATCATCAAGGAACTGCTGCCCTATGTCGACGGCGCCGCGAAAGGCAGGGTCACGATTGAGTTCGAGGAAGGCGACGTGAAGTGCCTGGGGGAGCCGAGGCGCATGGCGGCGACGATCCTCGACCCCATATTCAACGCCCTCGGCCTCGACGAGCTCCTCGCGAGCGTCAAGTTCTCGTCGAAGATCGGCTACGACCTCACGGGGATCGTCCGGCTCCTGACGTACGGACGCCTGCTCGATCCCGCGTCGAAGTCCGCGACGATGGGCCAGAACGGCAAGTACTACCGGCCCCTGGTCTCCAGCGCGAACGACGACAACGTCTACGACGCGCTCGACGTCATCCAGAAGCACGCGAAGCAGATCGTCCGGCGCATGAACACCTGCATCGCGCGGGGCACGGGGCGCAGCTCGAAGGCCGTCTTCTACGACGTGACCAACTTCTTCTTCGAGACGGCGCATCCGGACCCCGACACGCTCGACGCGGACGGCAACGTCGTCGAAAAGGGACTGCGGAAGATGGGCGTGAGCAAGGAGAACCGCAGGCAGCCCATCGTCCAGCTCGGGCTCTTCCTGGACGACGACGGCATCCCGGTCTCGTTCGGCATGTTCCCGGGGAACACGCTCGACCACCACACGCTCAGGCCCGCGATGGAGGAGACGGTCGACTCGCTCGGCCTGGGGCGGTTCGTCCTCGTCGCGGACCGCGGCATGTACTCGGGCCCGAACATGTGCCACGTCACGGACGCGGGCAACGGCTACATCGTCGCGAAAAGCCTCAGGAAGAGCACGAAGCAGGAGATCGCGTGGGCGATCAGCCCCGGGGGCTACGACTTCTCCGACGAGAAGTTCCGCTGCAAGTCGCGGATAGTGAACCGCACGGTCGTCCTCCCGGACGGGAAGAGGCGTACCTTCAAGGAGAAGGTCGTCGTCTACTGGAGCAAGCACTTCTACGAACGCGAGCTGCACGAGAACGCGTCCTTCCTCTCGTTCGTCGAGAAGCTCAAGGCCAATCCGGGCGGCTTCAGGATCACGGCCGCGCAGAGCCAGAGCCTGAGGCGGTTCCTCAGGAAGGACGTCCTCGACCGGAAGACGGGCAACGTCCTCGACGG
>JAKSOW010000024.1 GCA_024405395.1 Kiritimatiellia bacterium
GATCGTCTCGCTCAATCCTGGAAATCCTGTGAATCCTGTCCAGATATCCCCGGCGGCGCGTGCCGTCCTCGACGCGGGGCGGGAACTGTGGCGGTATTACCATGCGCAACCCCACGCGAACCCCAATGCCTCCTACTACGACATTCGCCGCCATTTCCAGGGGATGAAGACGACGGCGAAGGGCAAGGAGAGATGAACCCCACCAGCACGGACGAGAGGTACAACGCGCTTCTTTCCGCGCTCCGTGCGGCGATGAAGAAGCTGGCGGCGAAGATCGAGCCAAAGGTGTACGACTACGGGTTTCTGAAGCGGTGACGCCCAAACGTTGGGGGCGATGAAGGGCACTAGCCGCGCGCCTGCCCGCAGTCCCCGCAGCGCCGAGCCGACGACGCTGGTTGCCGGAAACGAGCATCACGATGCGTGAAGAGCCAGTCGCAGGCGCTACCGCCGATGATGACATAGTCGTTGGCGAACTCGCCAAACATGTCTCGAAACTTATCAAAACCGATTACCATTGAAATTCCGCCATCATATCTTCTCGTTCGCCCTGTACGCGCTCGTCGTCGGCAATGTCGCGTGTCGTAAGCCAGATGGAGAGCGCATCCAACTTGTTGCGTCCTGACAAAAGCGGCGGATAGTGCCAGACCTCGACGATAACCGCAGCTTCTTCAGGCGGGGCGGTGTTGGCCTTACGGCGGCGAAGACGAACTCCCATTGAGGCGGCATTGGTCGTGCTCAGTGAATGGGAGAGGATGGCCGCCAGGGATCGAACCAGAAAGTTATGAACAGGGGCTGGCTTTCAGCCTCACAGGGTGTCCGAAAGTTATGAACAGGACGGCACTGTGCGGCAAACTTATCCGCACCATGCGGAAACTATACCGCACCATGCGGAAACTACACCGCAGGTTGCGGATAGGTTTGCCGCAGGATGCGGTGTAATTGACAATACAGAAAATAACAACATTAACAACAAAATACAGCGATCCCGGGGTAAATTCCGCTGAGCGGTTGACGGCACGCGTGCGATAGTGTAAAATACACGCAAGAGATTTCAGTAAACCACCATTCAAAGGATGTGAAAATGACCATCAGCAAGTATTCGTTCGGTATTGGCGATCGTTTCGCGCACGAGGGTGTGAATCAGCTCAAGGCCCTCATCAAGGCCGAGGAGAAGTTTGGCGTGCATTTCACGCCGGTGTGGAACAAGTCCAACCGCGAACACACGATCATCGGCACCGAGCCGATGTCCACCCGCCAGGAGGCCGATGCCGCCGTCAAGGCGCTGGGCTACAAGGACCAGTATTTCTGCGATGCCGACCACATCAACATGAACAACGTCGACAAGTTCATCGAGGCTTGCGACTTCTTCACGATTGACGTGGCGGACTACATCGGCAAGTCGGGTTCGCTCGAGGAGCGCTATCTGCCCGCCGTCCGCGAAGCCGGCAAGATCTACCGCCACATCGCCGAGAAGAAGGGCGCCGACAACTTCGTGACGGAAGTCTCGATGGACGAAGTGGACGTCGCGCAGACGCCTGAGGAGATCAAGTACATCCTCACCGAGCTCGCCAAGGAGAAGGTGCCGCTGCAGACCTTCGCGCCGAAGTTCACGGGCCGCTTCAACAAGGGCGTGGACTACGTGGGCGATCTCGCGCAGTTCGAGAAGGAGTTCGAGGAAGACCTCAAGGTGATCGCCTGGGCCGTCAAGGAGCTCGGCCTGCCCGCGAACCTCAAGCTCTCGATCCACTCGGGTTCGGACAAGTTCTCCATCTATCCGATCATGGGCCGCCTCATCCGCAAGTATGACGCCGGTATCCACGTGAAGACGGCCGGCACCACCTGGCTGGAGGAGATCATCGGCCTTTCGCTCGCCGACCCGGCCGCGCTCGCGCTCGCCAAGAAGATCTACCGCAACGCGCTCACGCGCATGGACGAGCTCACCGTGCCCTACGCCACCGTCATCGACGTGGACAAGTCCAAGCTGCCCGCGCCCGAGGTGGTCGACGCCTGGGACGCGCAGACCTTTGCGAAGACGCTGCGCCACGACGAGGTGGAGCCGCTCTACAATCCGTCCTTCCGTCAGCTCATCCACGTGTCCTTCAAGGTGGCCGCCGAGCTCAAGGACGAGTACATTCCCGCCCTGGAGCGCAGTGCCGACGTGATCGGCCGCGAGATCGAGGCCAACATCGGCGAACGCCACGTGAAGCTGCTGTTCTCCTGAGATGAACGCCGAGTACCAGGTCCATTCCGTTGAGGAAACGTGGGAGCTCGCCCGGCAATTTGCCGCCGAGCTCTCGCCTGGTGCCGTGGTGGCCCTGGAAGGGGACCTGGGGGCCGGCAAAACGACCTTCACGCAGGGGTTCGCCGCCGCATTGGGTGCCCAACGCGCCGTGACGAGCCCCACGTTCTGTCTGGTGGTGGAACACCCCACGCCCAAATTCCTGCTGGTGCACATGGACCTCTATCGTCTGCATGGCCCGGACGACGTGCTGGACCTCGGCTGGGAGGATTACCTGGCGCGCGGGGCGGTGCTTTTCGTGGAATGGCCGGACCGCGCCGGCGACCTGATGCCGCCTGATGCCTGGCATGTGGAGCTGAGTTTGGGGGCGGACGAGGATGCGCGGCTTATCCGTTTCCGGAGGGGCACATGACGCCGCAGAAGATCATCGTGATCTCCGGCGCGGGCTCCTACCCGCGCCTTGTCGTGGAAGGCGCCAAGCGCGCCGGTGTGCCGGAGGTGCACGTGCTGGCGGTACGGGGATCGGCCGAACGCGCAACGGCGCGAGCGGCCGATTTCGTGCATGTGGAGGGCGTGGGACATACGCTCGCGGGCGTCAAATGGGTGGCCGAGAACGGCTATGACGGTGCCATCCTTGCGGGACAGATCAATCCGCTGTCGCTCTTCCGCACGACCTTTGACGCCGAGACACGTGCGCTGCTGGCGTCACTTAGGACGAAATGCGCACATTCGATTTATGGTACGCTCGTCAACGAGTTTGAGAAGCGTGGCGTGAAGATGTTGGCGGCGTCTTGCTACATGGACGGCAACCTGCCGGGCGAAGGCGTGCTGACCACGCGTGCGCCCGACGAACGCGAGATGAAGGACATCGAGCGCGGCATGGTGGTGATGCAGGACATGGGCCGCCACGATGTGGGGCAGACCGTGCTCGTGAAGGACGGCATGGTGCTTGCCGTGGAGGCCTTCGAGGGGACCAATGCGGCCATCAAGCGCGGCGGGAAGCTGGGCGGAAAGGGCGCCGTGCTCGTGAAGGGCGCACGCGAAGGGCACGACATGCGCTTCGATATTCCCGTGGTGGGCTTGAAGACACTCAAAACGATGAAGAAGGCCGGCGTCACGACCCTCGCCTTCCAGGCCGGGCGGCTCATTCTGCTTGACCGCGATGAGGTCATCGCCTTCGCCAATCGCCAGGGAATCGCCCTCGTGGGCATGAAGACCGATCTGCCGCCCGCGCCGCTGCGACCGTGACACGAGAACAGGAGACAAGAATATGCGAAACGTTATACTGTGGTCTTTTCTTTCTCTAGTGGCCTTTGTTATGGGTGGCGTTTATGACGACGTCGTCTGGGCCATGCACCCCACCGACCTCAATGACGATGGCGTGGCACAGGCGGGCGAACTGCTTAATTTGGTGAAAGGCGGAGATCTGAGCGATGCCTCCCATAAGGCTCCCTGCTACGGGCACAATGTCAATAATGCCATCCAGACATATCAAAATCAGGAAACCCGCTTCCTTACGGGGCAGACCTTCACGGCCTATCACGTGGGCAATACAGTTGTTGATGGCCGATATTTCCACGGCAACGCCAGGCTGACGCCAGTCATGTCCGCGCTTCGTGACTTCACTAAGACGGAAATCACAGGTATTTTTCGCGTACGCTGTTCGGATGTGAGAAAAAATTCGTCTTGGGTGTTGAACATGGGTTCCCTGGAGCTTGGCTTCAACAATAATAGTGTGCGTGTCTACCGAAGTGGAGATCAGCTTCCCACTTCTGGCAGTTCCAAGTCCAGGATTCTCGTGGAGTCCGACAAGTGGATTGATTTAGCGTTTGTGGCAAGTAACTACACGGTGCAGGTAGAAGGTCGTGCCGTGTCTACGGGAGCCATTCATGTGGTGTGCGCCTATGTCGGTGTGGGTACTGCAGAGCAGCCTTATCTAACGGCGGATTGTACCTGTCTGCCGCCTCTTCCTACCGCTGCTTCGGAATGGTACCTGGGTACGGAGACTCTCGTGACAGTCGCCCAAACGGACGCCTACAAGAACAGCAAGTTCTTCGAAGGCGACATCGCCCAGGCGGCGTTCTGGGATCGGGCGCTGTCGGATGAGGAAATTCTGGAGGTGTTCCGCACCCCCCAGGCTCCGGCCGGTGTGCAGAAGGGGTATGCGAATGCGGATAACAGCGAATTTGGCGGTGCGGCCGGCGTATCGTTGGATTGGGATGCATCTGATTGGCGCCTGTTCCCGTCCACCCTCGCCGCGGGGGATTCGTTTACCCTCACGCGAACGCTGTCGGCCGAGGATTTCGCGCAGCCGCGGCGCTTCGTCCTTCACACGGTCGCAGGCGTTGGGCGCCTGTCGGTATCCGTCAACGGCGGTGAGCCGGTTGTCGCCGAATTGGACGCGCAGGGTTCGGGAGAGGTCTTCTTCCCGCGCACAAGCTTTGTTGCCGGGAACAATACGCTGGTGGTGACGCGTGTGGATGGCGGTTCGGTCAGCTGGGGGGTGGACGCCTTCGTGTTTGACGTGGGGCAGGCGGAGATGGTGCGTACCTATGCCGAGGACGCCGCGGTGGAGGATTCGTTGTCGGTACCGCTCGACACCTATCTGACGATTGACGTCGCCGAGGGGAAGACCGTCGTCTGGCGCGGCAAGGTCTCCGGTCCGGGTGGCCTGCGCAAGAAGGGCGCCGGTGTGCTGGTGATGGCTGCGGCCGACAATGCCTACACCGGCGGTACGGAGGTGTTGGGCGGTGTGCTGGAGACGTGTTCGCTGAATGCTGCCACGACTCCTCTGGGCTCGGGTGACGTGGTGATTGATCAGGCGGCAGGGGCGCAGTTGGCGGTTGCCACGACGCTGGCAAACAATCTGATTTTCCAAGGCGCTTCCACGCGGATGCGCCCAGGGCTTCATTTCGCGGACATCAGCGTACTGAACGGGAATGTCTCTGCGTTGGACGATCTTCATTTCTCTACGGCTTGGGCAGATGATGTGACGGCGCGCGACATCGTCAAAGTCACGTTTGCGGGCGAAGTGAATATAGCTACAGGCGCGCGGTTGGCGGCAGCGCCGCATTGTCGTGTCGATTTCGCCGGCAAGCTGACAACCGATACCCTTGAGGGCTATTACGTGGACAATGCGGCCAATGTGCCCGTTTCGCTCTGCAAGACGCAGGGCAACCTCGGCTCCTTCATCATATCCTCCACCGGCAACACCATCGGAACGATCTGCCTGGATCAGACCCGTTTCATCTGCGGCCGGACCAATTTCTCCGGGAATTTCAAACTCGCCTTCACGGGTGAACATCTGGCCGACGGGTGGGGGTATTTCGACATCAATGGTCAGACCATCAGCTATGTGTGCGGCCTTTCCACGCCCGTGCTTACATCCGAATCCGAAGGTTGCCAGGTGATCAACAGCTCGTCGACGCGCGGTCTGTTCCGCTTCAAGATGGGAATTGGCGACTGCTATGCGAAGTTTGATGGTGCAATGGACTTTGAGATTGTGACGCCTGTCACCTTCCGGGCACGCCACAATACGATGTCGGGCGAGGTAATGGCGCACAGTGCCGTCGTTTTTGATGGGTGCACGTTCTCGAATATGACGGCCTATGCCTCCGACACCGGTTATGCCACTGACTTCAGCGGTATGCCTGACGGCGCTTTGGCTGGCCTCAAGACCCTGGGATCCGGATCGTCCTTCACATACAGATTGCGAGCTGGCGTCTTCACGCCGCGGCAGGTCACGCTCAAGCTGCTGGGCTGGAATGCGGATGCCGGTACGCCCTCAGATGCACTCTATGTTGAGGGTGATGAGGCGTTTGAGGTATTGTCGCTTCTCTACAAAAAGGCCGACGAGAATGTCAGCGTCACGGCCCCCATTGGCTCCTACACGGGCGTCGCGGATGGTTCGGGCGAGGTCTTCTCCCTGCGCCAAGGTGACGTGAAGGTTTTTACAGGCGGTACGCCCACGACGATCGTTTACACGGGGAGTGGTGCAGACTTCATGGATCCAGCTAGTTGGTCGGACGAAGAGGGCTCAGCGCTTACGACACCTCCCGACTTCTCCATGCCCTATTTTGCCGTCGTTCTTGATAATACGACGCTGACCTTACCGGATGGCGAAATGTTCTTGGGCGGCCTTACGTTGCGTAATGGCGCCACCGTAAATGGTGCCGCTGGCTCGAAGCTGTCGCTTTACGGGTCTGTCACTGTGGCGGATGCGCTGGATGCTGGTACGGACTATGTGTTCAATGTGCCTGTTCAACTAGGCGTTGACGTTGAATTCGCGATTCCCTCCAATGGCACGCTGGCGGTGAATGCGGGTGTGAGGGGTGTCGGCAATCTCACGCTGGATGGTCGTCAGCAGAAGGGTGGCTTTGAGCAAGAGGGTACCTCTTTCAAGGGGCGCGTGTTGGGCGGAGCCTTTACGTTGCAGGGAGACAGTTCTTGGTCGGGCGATCTCGTCATGCGGCGCGGCTCTTTGTTGCTGACGGGCACTCTGGGCAGTGTGGGCGACAAGGGCAAATTCACCAGCTACGGGTCCTACGACAAAGCTCCTCATTACTTTGCCAACACCGTGGTGTCCAACCTCGTGTGCCATAAGCGCATTCTGCCCCAGTCCGTTGGTTCCACGCCAGACAATGTAAACAATCATTCGCAGTTCGTCTATGCGCCTGGTACCACGAATGTCTTCAATGGCGAATTCGACTATTCGGCGTCAAACGACCTGTACCTGGAAACGGACACGCAACTCGTCTTCAATGGTCCGTATCTCTGTGGCAACACGCAGCAGTTCATCGCACAAAACGGTTCGGAGCGTACGTCGATCATCTTCAATGGTCCGATGCAGGTTGGCTATTCCAAGGTCAATAAGGGGCGTGTCACCTTCAATGGCAAGGGACAGGGCTTCTCTGTGACGTTTAATGCATCGGAATGCACGACTGAGTCCAGTCTCAACTTCTGCGGCAATGTGGTGGCGGAGATGAATGCGGACAATGTGTTCACTTCCATCGGCTCGTATTTCCAGTTGGGCGATGGCGCCTCGGTACTGAAGCTTAACGGCGTGGTCTTCACGGTGGACCAGCCGCGTCTGTATGCGTCGGCCAAAGTCACGGGAAGCGAGGGCTCTGTTTTCCGCGTGACGGGCGGCAGCACGGCCTCGGGCGGCTCGTATCTGTGGAGCCCGTTCAAAGACGCCGTCTCGTTGAGCATTGACGCCACAAACACCGTTTGGATGGTTGGTGGAGCCAGTACGACCACGGGCAGTCTCATGGTGTCGCGGGGCACGCTGGATGTGGACAGCGCCGGAAAGGGCGCCTCCTGGCTGCATGGTCCGGAGGTTGGCGTGGAAGGCACAGGACGGTTGGTGCTGCATTCGGCGCCGTTTGCCGCCGACAGGGCGGTCCTGTCTGTGGCGGATGGCGGCGTAATCGAATCGTGTGCGGGCGTGCGTCAGGGGTTTGTCGGTGGCACGCTGAATGGCGTACGGCTTCCCAACGGACGCTATACGCAAGCCGAGGCGAAGGCGCTGGCGGGGCATCTTGCGGGCGCGGGCGCCATTCGTCTGGGAACCTCGGGCGTCACGCTTCTGATTCGCTGAATTTCAGACTATCCAAACACATACGAAAGGAAACGAGAATGAGAATCCTCAAGATGGGTCAGACGGGCGGCGGCATCGGCGCCTTCATCGGTGAAGTGCACCGCAAGGCGGCGCGCATGGACGGCTATGTCCAGGTGACGGCTGGCGCCTTCGACATCAATCCCGAGCGTTCGCTCGAGCAGGGCAAGATCCTCGGTCTGGATCCGAAGCGCGTCTACACCGACTACAAGACGATGCTCAAGGCCGAGAGCGCGTTGCCGAAAGGCGAGCGCGTGGACTTCATCTCCATCTGCACGCCCAACTTCACGCACTTCCCGATTGCGAAGGCCTGCCTGGAGGCCGGCTTCAACGTGATGTGCGAAAAGCCGATGACGATGAACCGCCAGGAGGCCGAGGAGCTCCAGAAGCTCGTCAAGAAGACGGGCCTCACCTTCGGTCTGCTGCATACGTACACGGGCTATCCCATGGTCAAGCTCGCGAAGGACATGGTCAAGGCCGGCGACCTGGGCAAGATTCGCAAGGTGGTGGTGCAGTATCCGCAGGGCTGGCTTGGTCAGCTCGCCGCCACGATGCCGCTCAAGGCGGCCTGGCGCACCGACCCCAAGCAGAGCGGCGCCTCCTGCTGCATCGGCGACATCGGCACGCATGCGGCGAATCTCGCCGAGTACATCACGGGCCTGAAGATCACGTCCGTGCTCGCCGACCTCTCCACCTATCTCGGCGGCAAGCTTGACGACAACGGCGACGTGCTGCTGCGCTTCGAGAAGGGCGTAAAGGGCGTGCTCGTCGCGTCGCAGGTGTCGAGCGGCGAAGAGAACGCGCTGCGCATCCGCGTGTATGGCGACAAGCGTTCGCTCTACTGGAACCAGGAGGATCCCTGCTACCTGCATGTCATCTCCGACACGGAGCCCGAGCAGGTGTGGAAGCGCGGCAACGCCTATGTGGCGGCCAAGTCCCCCGCGGCCGGACGCTGCACGCGCACGCCGAGCGGCCACCCCGAGGCGTTCCTCGAGGCGTTCGCCAACCACTACAAGAACTTCACCGACACGATTCGCGCCAAGGAGCTCAAGAAGAAACCCACCGAACTCGAACTCGACTTCCCGAGCGTCGCGGACGGCGTGCGCGGCATGAAGTTCATCGAGGCCGTGGTCGCGTCCTCCAAGAAGGGTAACGTCTGGACCAAGGTCTGATGCGGCTCTTCCTGAAAAGAACGCTTCTGGGCGGGTTCCTCGCGGTCGCGGCGCTGATGGCGCCGGGACTGCGGGCGGAGCCCGTCTGTGTGGACGGCGTATGCTACCCTTCGGCCGAAGCCGCGCGCGAGGCCGGGGTGGTGCTGCCGTCCGCGCCAACGTCTGCCGCCGCTGACCGGCGGCTGGCGCTGGGCTACATGAACGTCCCCGAATTCACGGCCTTCCTGAAGAATGAGGCACCTGTCGGCGGGGGACTCGAAGACCACGCGCTGGGCGTGGTATTGCTGCTGGTGCTGCTGGGTGGCCTCGCGGCCAACCTTACGCCGTGTGTGCTGCCGTTGGTGCCGATCAACCTCATTCTCATCGGCAAAGGCTGGCGTCGCGGCGCGGCCTATGCGGCCGGCATCACGACGACCTATGGCGCGCTGGGCCTGGCGGCGGCGTTTGGTGGACTGGCCTTCGGCTCTCTGCAGGCGAGCCCCTGGTTCAATGCCGGTGTGGCGCTGGTGTTCATTCTGCTTGCCTGCGCAATGTGCGACGTGCTGTCGCTTCCGAATCTCATCCAGAAGATCAAGGGATGGAAATCCTCCAAGAGTCCTGCGCAAGGGGGCGTGGCCAAACCGACGCCTGGCCTCAAGGGCCCCTATTTTCTGGGTCTGGGCGCCGCCACGTTGGCGAGCGCGTGCGTGGAGCCCATTCTGATCGCTACGTTGCTTCTGACGGCCAAATGGTTCGCGGCGGGGCGCATCTGGGCGGTGATATTGCCTTTCGTACTGGGAGCAGGCATGGGCCTGCCGTATCCTTTTGCCGCCGCCGGTTTCTCGGTGCTGCCGAAGCCCGGCGCCTGGATGGTGTGGGTGAAGCGGGCTTTCGCGCTGGTGTTTGTGGGAATGGCCGCTTGGTATGGTCTGCAGGCCGCGCAGGCGTGGCGGCCTTCGGACGCTGCGCAGGAATCCGCGTCGACGTCGACCGCCATCCGCCAGGATCAGCCTACGCTCATCATCCTCGGCGCGCCCTGGTGCCGCAACTGCAAGGCGATGGAACGCAGTACGCTCAAGGAGGCTGCCGTGCTCAAGGAACTGGCGAACTTCAATGTGCGGCGCATTGAAATCAATGACTTCGGCGAACTGGCGCGCTACCCTGAGCTGTCGGGGCTGGACATCAAGGGCGTGCCTGCGTATGTGATTCTAAACGAAATTCCAAAGGAGATCAAGAAATGAACGTGTATGTGAAACTGGCTGGAGCGGCTGTGCTGGCCGCGTTTGCGGGATGTATGACCACGCCGAAGCTGGAGCCTCTGCCGGAATCGGGTAAGATTGTGCTGGAGGGTGCCTATTCGGGGCATCTTCAGGACGTCTGCCGCAGCGGCAACTACATCTACTGGATGCACACGCGTACGCTGCTCAAGACGGACTTCTCGGGCAAGGTGCTGGCCCGGAAGGAAATGCCCGATCACCATGCCGGCTGCGAGGTGCGGGATGGCAAGCTCTATGTGGCCGTCTGCGCGATGCAGAGCAAGACGGGCGGCAAGACGCTGAGCGGTTCCCGGGTGCAGATCAATGTCTTTGATGCGAACACACTGGAGTTGCTGGAAGAGAAGATAACGGACATCAACGACCGCTCGGGGTCGTTCTGCTTCCTCGAGGACGGTACGTGCCTGGTGGGATGCCTGCGCCATCCGGAGCTGAAGCCCGATCAGGTGCGCTTCCATCACCTCGACAAGGACTTCAAGCTCATCAAGAGCCATGTGCTGGACAACGTCACCGTCAAACTGGGCATCGAGGTGATCAAGCGCAAGGGTGACTACTATTATCTCTTCCTCTACAAGGGCAAGGGGCTGGTGCTCAAGCTGGACAAGAACTTCCGGGAAGTCGCGCGTTTCGAGGACACGCCCGGCAATGTGGGCATCTTCCAGGATGGCGCCGACTGGTGGGTTGCCCGCACGAAAGGCTCCGCGGAAGTGGACAAGACGAAGCGCACCTGGACGAGCTTCATTGAACGTCAGCCCGATTTTGACGTTCCCGCCCAGTAATCTGTTTCGCCAATCCGCAACGTGCCGTCCACCAGGGCGGCACTCTTTGCCAGAATGGGGGTATTATGAAGAACGACAAGATTTTTGGGGCTGCGCTGATGGCGGTCCTGGCGGCCGGTGCGGCATTTGGATATGACTGGCCGGCGGCCGGTGGCACGGCGACTCTGACCGAAGCCGACTGCGACGCGAACGGCGAAGTGGTGGTGACCGATGCCGACTATGCGGCGGCGAATGCGCTGGCGGGCATTCAGGTGGGGGCGGGCGTGAAGCTCGTCTTCGACACGGCCCAGGCGCCCACCGTGGCGCTCTCGGGCACGGGCGGCACATTCGTCAAGCGCGGCGATGCGGAGTGGTCGATCACAACCGCCCAGCCGAATTTCAGGGGCGACTGGGTGCTGGAAGGCGGCGTGACGATTGTGGAAGCGAGTGCCGCCAAGACGGCTTTTGGCATCGAGTCGGGCTCGTATGCCTTGTATGTCCGTTCTGGCGCGAGTTTCACGGCAACGGCCGCGGCCGCATCTGCCGGTTGGCGGTTGAGTAGTCGTAAACTCCATCTCGCCGGTACGGGATACCAGAACAGGGGCGCCTACTATTCGCTGGGGAATACTTCTGATACTTTTGCCTGGACGGACTTCATCCTGGATGACGATGCCACCATCCGGCTCGACAATGGCTATTTGTTCGCGCGGGGCACCACCTACGATTTCAACGGGCACGCCCTTACGCTTCTCGGGTCGAAGAATCTGTATTTTATGAGCGGCAAATGCCAGAATGGCCGTTTTGTGGTGGGTGATGGCACAGATCGGCCGCAGTTGTGCGAGCGTGGCACGTTCGCGATGACGGACGCGGGATTCGAGACCGTGCTCAATCACGGCTCTACGCTCTGCCTCTACAACGAGCCGGCCGCCTATCCGGGCAAGCTCACGGTCAACGGCACGGCGACGCTGCTCCATTCGCATCAGACCGCCTCCGACATCTGCGTGGAGGACGAGACGACCGTCTGTCTGGCCGGCCCTGTCCATCTGGCGCAGCCAGGAAGCGTGCTGACGTGCAAGTTCTCCGATCAGTCCTCTTTTGTGTGCGACCCCTATTGGATGATGATCACCGGATACGTGTACGGCCCGGGCGGCCTCACGGTTGCGGCAACAGGGTCGCGACTGAAGACGGTGGTTCTGAGCTGCCCCACAAACGCCTTCACAGGGCCGGTGAATGTGACGGCGGGTGAACTGCGCCTGCCGGCTCATGGTGCCGTGCCCGACTACGAAAAGGTCACAGTTTCCGGGGGTGCTGTTGTGACTGCCGTTTTGCCCGCCGAGGGTGAGGCCTGGACAGAGGAACAGATCGGCGATCTCACGAAGATGTCTCTGGATGCGATGAGCCTCAGCGTGGTGGACCGTTCGGCGTCGGGATTGGATGGCAGTCTCGTCTATGCGGCGGCGGATCTCGAGGCGGCGTCTGCGGCGGACAAGCCTGCGACGCTGCGCGTGGGCGTACGGCCGGCAGACAGCGTGATCTCGGTCACGGGGAACTTCACGAAGGCATTTCAGCCTGTTGCCTGGGGCGGCAACACGGTGGCCGTGGCAGGCGCCGTGCCGCAGTTGTCGGCGATGAAGGTCTCCAGCGATACCGCAACCTTTACGGGCACGCTCGCCGTCACGAACGCCGGCACGATGACGTTCGAGTATCCCTACTATGTGGGTACGCAGGGTGGCGCGCGTGACCTCTTGCTGGCCCACACGGCGGTGACGATGGAGGGATTGCGCCAGAATTTCAGCCGTGACGACAAGCGGGACGACTACTGTCCGGACTACACGAACAATGCGGTCATCGTGGGCAGCTACGATTCGTCTTCCAAGGGCGTTGCCCACCCGGGCCGTCTCACGATTGGCGAGGACTGCACGCTCACTGCGCGCTGCATGTGCGCCTGGGGCCAGGGCGCGGCAGCACGGCAGACGCAGGGTGCCGTCATTCAGACTGGCGGCGAGACGTGTTTCCTCGGTAGTGGGTCTGATTCGCTTGCCGCCATCTGGGGCTATTACGCGCCATGCGCCGTCACGCTCGCAGACGGCACAATGACGTGGCGCGGTTACCATCAGTTTGGCATAGGTGGCGAGAACCTGGGCTATTCCACGTTCCTTCAGACAGGCGGCGAGTTCCGTTCGCTCGGCATGACGACGACTGGCGAGTGCTTTGTTGATGTCGGGCGTTCAGGCGCGGTGAGGGCGGACTGGCTTCAGACGGGCGGCACGTCGCATTTCTACGGCAATATCCTGCTGGCGCGCTCGGGTGGCTCCAGGGCGTCGATCACAGTGACGGGCTCCAATACGCTTTTCATCGCCGACAAGGGTGTGGCGTGGGGGTATGACAAGGGCGCGAACCCGATTCTCTCGATTCGTGACGGCGCGGTTTTCCGAGGTTATCTCACGGCGTCGCGCTTCAAGTCGAGCTATCACGCGAAAAACGACTGGTGGGCTGTGTTCAGCTGTTATGTGGATGGCGGTTGGATCACGAGCACCTCGTCGCCTCTCGCCTATATGGGCGACATGGGTAATCCCCTGAGCGAGTCCAGCTACGGGCCGACGCGCATCGTCGCGGCCGGCGCGGGCCTGGGCATCGATACGCTGGCTGGCAATACCTCGGCGGGTAACCCGATTCACAGCGCCTCCGGCAACGGTGTGGCGGGCATCGAGGGCGGTTGGCAGCGGCTTGAGACGGAGCTTGTTGCCCGTCCGTTCGTGGAGATCCTCGGCGATGGCACAAATGCGACGGCGTTTGCCTTGATGGACGGTGGGGCGATCACGAATATCCTCGTGACGAATCCCGGGGAGGACTACACCGTTGCGACGGCGAAGGTGATGACGGCGATGAGTGCGGGCGGTACGCCTGCCTTCTCCTACTTCCCGTGTGCGCTTGCGCCCAATGTGCCCGGTGGCCTGAACAAGCGTGGCACGGGATCGCTGAAGCTGGTCGCGACGAACGACTACGTGGGCATGACGCGCGTCCTGGAGGGGAAGCTGTACTTGGGCGACGCGAACCTCATTTCGTCCGAGAGCGCGCTTTCGGTGGAGGGTGGCACGTTCGACTTCGGCGGCTACACCAACAAGTTCCATGCCGTGGGCGGTCCTGCCGGCATGATCACGGGCTGCGCCGCGTCCGTGCTGGAGGTGGAGACGCTGCTCCCCGGCACGACGACGGATCTCGTCTTCAACGGCATCTCGCTGCGCGTGACGGGTGAATTCGCATTGTCGGGCGCGGACCTTCTCGCGGGGAAGGGGCCTGCATACGCGACGGCCGTCACCTTCGACGAAGGCGCGGGGATCCGTCTGACGGACACCGAAGGTCTTGATCCCAAGAAACGCGGCGGCTACGCGATCCTTTCGGCGACGGGCGGCCTCACGGGCGCCAAGGTGCTGAATGCGGACGAACTTCCGCCCGCCTGGAGTTTGGTAACGTACGACAACAAGCTCCGCATCGCCCATTTGGCCGGCCTCAGCATCTCGTTCCGGTAAGGCGAGCTGGTCTTCCTGTGCTCCAGTGTGGTTGAAGGTTGCGGGGGGCGGTTGGATTTGGTATAATGTCGGCTCACTTTTCAAGGAGCTATCATGGGCGGATTCTGCGGCGTTATTTCAAAAGAAGACTGTGTCTCGGACCTGTTCTTCGGCATTGACTATCATTCCCATCTGGGGACGCATCGGGGCGGCGTGGCCGTTCTGGGCGAGAATGGACGCTTCTTGCGGTCCATCCACAACATCCAAAATGCGCCATTCCGGACGAAATTTGATCACATTTTCTCTAATTTCCGTGGGCATGTGGGAATTGGCGTGATCAGTGACACCGACCCGCAGCCGCTGGTGATGGTGTCGCATCTGGGCACGTATGCGTTGGTGACGGTGGGCCTCATCTCCAATATGGACGCGTTGCGGCAGGAGCTCTTCGACAAGCGCCACGCGCAGCTGCAGTATTCGACGACTTCAGGCATGCTCGGCCCCACGGAGCTCGTTTCGGCGCTCATTGCCTCGCAGGATACGATTGTCGATGGTCTCAAATACGTACAGGAGCGGGTGGAGGGTAGCCTTTCGCTGCTGCTGGTGACGGCGGACGGCACGTTCTACGCGATGCGTGACCGCTATGGCCGCACGCCTGTGATCCTGGGGCGCAAGGAAGGCGCCATGATTGCGCTTCAGGAGTCGTGTGCCATCGCCAATCTTGGATTTGAGCATCTGCGGGACATCGGCCCCGGCGAAATCGTCAAGATCACCGCCGACGGCGCCGAGACGGTGGTTGAGCCGGGCGACGCGATGGCGATCTGTTCCTTCCTGTGGGTGTATTACGGCTTCCCGGCCTCGACCTACGAGGGGCGGAACGTCGAAATGGCGCGCTACCGTTGCGGATCCTATCTGGCGCAGCGCGCGCCGGTGGAGGCCGACAGTGTGGGCGGCGTGCCCGACAGCGGCACCTCGCATGCGCTGGGCTATGCGCACGAGTCGGGCCTCAAGTACGCGCGTCCGTTCGTGAAGTACACGCCCACGTGGGCGCGCTCCTTCATGCCGGGCGACCAGCGTCAGCGTGACCGCGTGGCAGCAATGAAGCTCATTCCGATCCCCGAGCTTATCCGCGGCAAGCGCCTGATCTTCTGCGACGACTCGATCGTACGCGGCACGCAGCTGGGTAACCAGGCCAAGCGCCTCTACCACTATGGCGCGAAGGAGGCGCACATGCGCATTGCCTGCCCGCCGCTGCTGTACGGATGCAAGTTCATCAACTTCTCGCGTTCGAAGAGTGTCTACGATCTCATCACCCGCCGCTACATCCGTGAGCAGGAGGGGGCGGACGAGGAGAAGAACATCGAGAAGTACCAGAATCCCGACTCGCCCGAGTACAAGGGCATGGTGGAGTACATCCGCCAGAATCTGGGCCTGTCGAGCCTGGCGTTCCAGCGCCTGGACGACCTGGTGGCGGCGATCGGCCTGCCCAAGAATAAGATCTGCACCTACTGCTTCGACGGCAAGGATCCGTCGCTGGCGGGGACGTGTCCGGACTGCCCGTGCCGCAAACAGGCGGCTGAAAGCAAGTGACGGGCGCAGCACGGTGCGCGAATGGATGTGATGTCGGTTGACGGAATACGAGGTTAATGATGGCTGAAGAGGTGAAGGAAAAGCTGCTGGAAGTCGAAGAGGTGCGCCAGCGCATCGAGGCGCTCAAGAAGAGCGTCGCGGAGATGGCCGACTACATCAAAATCGACGCGCGGCGCGAGGCGCTGGCGGGCTACGAGGCCCAGCAGGCGGATGCGGACTTCTGGAACAACCAGGCCAAGGCGCGCGATGTGATCGCCAAGACCAATGCTGAGCGTGCCTATGTGCAGCCTTTTGATGCGCTGAACAAGGCCGTGGAGGACGCGGGCGTGATGCTGGAGCTGGCCGAGTTGGAGGAAGGCACCGCCCAGCAGACGGCGCTGAAGGACACGCTCGGCGAATGCGCGCGGGCGGACGAGTATTTCGCGAAGCTCCGCATGCAGTCGCTCTTGGGCGGCAAGTTCGACGGCTACAACGTGTTTGTGAAGCTGCACGCCGGTCAGGGCGGCACCGAGGCCTGCGACTGGGTGTCGATGCTCTACCGCATGTATCAGCGCTACGCCGAAGACCAGGGCTGGAAGATCGAGGAGTACGATCAGCAGCCGGGCGAAGAGGCGGGCCTCAAGGACGTCTATTTCCGCATCGAGGGACCCTACGCCTACGGTACGATGAAGGCCGAGCGCGGTATCCACCGCCTGGTGCGCATTTCGCCGTTTGACGCGAACAAGCGTCGCCAAACCTCCTTCGCGTCGGTTGAGACGGTGGCGGAGATCGCGGATGACATTGACGTCGAGATCAAGGACGAGGATCTGCGCATCGACACCTACCGTTCCGGCGGCGCCGGCGGCCAGCACGTCAACAAGACCGACTCGGCCGTGCGTCTCACCCACCTGCCCACGGGCATCGTGGTGGCCTGCCAGAAGGAACGCTCGCAGCACATGAACAAGGAAAAGGCCATGAACATGTTGCGCGCCCAGCTGTACGAGTACTACGAAGACCAGAAGCGCGCCGAGATGGACCGCTTCTACGGCGCGAAGTCCGCCAACGGCTGGGGCTCGCAGATTCGCTCGTACGTGTTCTGTCCCTATACGATGGTGAAGGACCTCCGCACGGAGGTGGAGACGCCGGATGTGAATGGCGTCATGGACGGCCATATCCAGCCCTTCATTGAAGCCTGGCTGCAGCAGCAGGCCACGAAGGCGAAATGATGAATCTGCTGGTCATAGACCGTTCCACCGACACGCAGAGCGCGGCACTGGTCACGAATGGGAATATTGTGCCGCGCGTGTTCGCGGGCGAGGATTCGCGCAGCGGCGACTGGCCCGTGAAGGTGCGGGACTTTCTCGCCGCAAATGGCGTGGCGCCTGCCGACCTCGACCAGATAGTGGTGGGGCAAGGCCCCGGCAGTTTCGCGGGCATTCGGGCGGCGTTGGCGTTCGCACAGGGGCTGGCGCTGGGTTCGCGCGCACAGGTGGTTGGTCTGCCGTCGTCGGTTGCGCTGACGCGGGAGCACGCGAAGGTGGCGGTTGTGGGCGACGCCCGGCGTGACCGCTACTGGGTCATCCTCTACGACGGCGTCGTGACGGTGAAGGACTTCTTCCTGGTGACGAAGGCCGAGCTGGGGGCTGCGGTACCGGATGGCTACACCGTGGTGACACCGGACGGACACCGCATCGACCAGCTGCTGCGTGACCACTATGGCGCCCACTATGCGGGGGCACTCACGCCTCTGGCGGCGCGGCTGGCCGAGGTGGCGGTGGCGCATCCCGAGCAGCTCAAGCCCGAGCCGTTGCCCGTCTATCTGCAGGCGGCGGTACGCAGTTGAGGGTTCTGCATGGCAACACTCGAGAAGATTGTCTCCTGGATCGACACGGCGCTGGATGTGGCGGCGTTTTCGGACGTCTCAAACAACGGCGTTCAGATTGACCGCGAAGGCGCCGAGATCACGAAAGTCGCTTTTGCCGTGGACGCCTCGGTGGCGGCGGTGGAGGCCGCGGCGACGGCGGGTGCGCAGCTCTTGGTGGTGCATCACGGCATTTCCTGGGGTGGCGGCATCACGCGCGTGACGGGCGGCGTGGGTCGTGTGGTGCGTGCGGCGATGAAGGCCAATCTGGCGCTTTATGCCGTGCATCTGCCGCTGGATGCCAACCACCAATACGGCAACAACTACGAATTGGCGCGCTATCTGGGCCTCAAGAGCCTGGCGCCGGCCTTTGTCTATCACGGCGAGACGATTGGCGTGACGGGCGTGTTGCCCAACGGCCGCAAGGTGGGCGTGTGTTCGGGCGGCGCCGGCGAGTTCGCCGAGGCGGCGAAAGCGCTCGGTTGCGACCTCTACATCACGGGCGAGGCCAGCTGGGGTGACGTGATCGCCGCCGAGAACTGCGGCATGAAGATGATCTGCGCCGGACACTACGAGACGGAGACCTTTGGCGTGAAGGCGTTGGCGAAGGCCATGAAGAGGGCGCTGAAGGTCCAAACGGAGTTTCTGCCGCGTCCAAAGGCGGCGAATCTAGATTTGGACCTGGCGTAATCTTAACATTTCGTTAACATGGGTCTGCTAGAATAGGGACAATCTCAAAGGAGCATACACGATGGATCTCACGAACGCAACCAACCGCATCGCCGCGCAGGGCGAGCTTGTCAAGAAGATCAAGGAAGAGGTGGGCAAGGTCATTGTCGGCCAGGAGAAGCTGGTGGACCGCTTGGTGCTCGCGCTTGTGACGGACGGGCACATCCTTCTGGAAGGCGTGCCGGGCCTCGCCAAGACGCTGAGCTGCAACACGCTCGCCACGGCGCTGGGACTCGACTTCAAGCGCATCTCCTTCACGCCTGACCTGCTGCCGGCCGACGTGGTTGGCACGCTCATCTATTCGCCGAAGACGGGCGAGTTCGCACCGAAGAAAGGCCCGGTGTTCACGAATCTGCTGTTGGCGGACGAAATCAACCGTGCTCCGGCCAAAGTGCAGTCCGCCTTGCTTGAGTCGATGCAGGAGAAGCAGGTGACGATCGGCGAGACCACGTATCCGCTGCCGAAGCCGTTCCTCGTGCTGGCTACGCAGAACCCGATCGAGCAGGAGGGCACGTATCCGCTGCCCGAGGCGCAGGTGGACCGCTTCATGTTCAAGTGCCTGGTGGAAACGCCGTCCCGCAGCGACGAGCGCCGCATCATGGAGCGCTTCGCCCAGCAGACGAAGGCGCCCGAGGCGGCCACCGTGTGCACGCCCGAGAACATCGTGGAGCTGCGCGAGACGCTCAAGGAGGTCTACTGCGACGAGAAGGTGGGCGACTACATCCTCGACATCGTCTTCGCGACGCGCGAGCCCGAGAAGGTGAAGGGGCTGGAGGCGCTCAAGGAGCAGATCCAGGTTGGTTGTTCGCCGCGCGCGACGCTGTGCCTCAACAAGGCTGCCCGCGCGAATGCGCTGCTGCATGGCCGTGCCTACGCGACGCCGCAGGACGTCAAGGAGATCGTGCACGACGTCCTCCGCCACCGCATCCTCCTCACCTACGAGGCCGAAGCCGAGAACGTCACCAGCGATATGGTGATTGACAAGATCCTTTCCGTGATTCCCGTCCCGTGAGCATGCTGCAGGGTAGGGGGTGAGGCGCATGGCCATGAACAGATCGGGGCTCGCACTGGGTGCGCTGGCGGCGGTTGCCGCGCTGGGCGCCTGGGTGTGGTTTGACTGGCGTATCGAGCCGGCGAACGGTGAGATCGCCGTCCTCATGAAGAAAACCGGCAAGAACCTGCCGCCGGATGCTATTCTCGCGCCAGGACCCGAATACAAGGGCATTCAGCAGGATGTTCTGCCGGAGGGCCGCTTCTTCCGTAATCCCTGGACATGGGAGTGGAGCTACGTCAAGGCGCTCGATATCCCCGCCGGCAAGTTCGGTGTGCTGGTGCGCAAGTTCGGCAAGAGTCTGCCCGCGGGCGAGATCATCGCGCCAGATGGTGAGACGAAGGGTATCGTACGCGAGGTGTTGGGCACGGGCCGCCACCGCATCAACCCGTATGCCTACGACGTCAAGATCTGCGACGACATCGTCATCAAGCCCGGCCATGTGGGCGTGGTCACAGCGTTGACCGGCTCGGACATCCTGACGGGCGTTGCGCCGGAGGCGGGGAGCGACAACGGTTTTCTGGTCAAGGAGGGCGCCAAAGGGGTGTTGCCGACCGTGCTGAAGGAGGGTACGCACCGCCTCAATCCCTTCATCTATTCCGTGTCCATCGTGAACATCCAGTCCCAGCGTTTCGAGATGAGCGGACCGGATGCGATCACGTTCCTCACGCTCGACGGCTTCACCGTGACCGCCGAGGGCACGCTGGAGTTCAACATCGACGTGAAGAAAGTCGCCGTGCTTTCGCATGAGGTGGGCGACATGGAGGACATTCTCCAGAAGATCATCGTGCCGGCGGCGCGCGGCTTCTCGCGCATCGAGGGCTCCAAGAAGAACGCGACGGAGTTCATTGTGGGCGAATCACGCCAGGCGTTCCAGAATTCGCTTGAGGACTACCTAAAGAAGGTCTGCGCGCAATGGGGCGTGTCCCTCAACAGCGTGCTGATCCGCGACATCTTCGCACCGCAGGAGATCGCGTCCATCATCCGCAAGCGCGAGCTCGCGGTGCAGGAGGCCAACAAGATCGAGCAGCAGATCGTGCAGGCGAAGTCGCAGGCCGAGCTGGAGCGCGAACGGGCGCTGGCCGAACAGAACAGCGCGAAGGTCGTTGCCGAGACGGCGCGCATCCAGGCGAAGATCCAGGCAGAGCAGCGGCAGAGCGAGCGGGTGATCGCGGCGCAGGCGCGGCTTGAGGCCGCCTCGATCGAATTGAAGGCCGCGGAGGCGGACGCTGCCGCGCGGTTGGCCCAGGCCGAAGCCGAGCGGAAGGTCGTGGAGGCCGAGACGACGGCTGTTGCGGACGTGCTGGCACAGGAGGCGAGCGTCTATGCGGATGAGCGCGACTACGTGCGCGCGAAGCTCTACGCGAAGACGGCACCTAGGGTGCGTAGCATTGTTGTGGGTGACCAGGCTGATGGCGTCTTCGGGCTGCCCGTGAGGCGGCCGACGCCGATGGCGCCGCAACCGGCCCGTGCGCAGAAGAACGGAGGTGCGAAATGATTCGCCGCCTTCAGATGGCCGCTATTCCCGTCTGCGGCGCCGCCGTGGTGCTGGGCGTGTTTCTCTGGACGTGCTGCCGCGTCTATGTGCCCGAAGGCCATATGGCCATCGTGACGTCGAAGACGGGCAGGGAACTGCCGCCCGGCGCGATTCTCGCCGAGGCGGGCGAGAAGGGCGTGCAGCGCATTCCGCTGGCGGAGGGGCGCCACTTCCTCAATCCGATCAACAACGAGTGGCGCATCGTCAAGGCGCAGATCGTGCGCGTGGGACAGGTGGCCGTCGTGACATCGAAGACGGGCAGGGAACTGCCGCCCGGCGAGATCCTTGCGGCGGACGAATTGTCGAAGGGCGTGTGGAAGAACGTGCTGGGGCCAGGCACCTACCGACTCAACCCCGAAGGCTACGATGTGCAGACGATGGACGCGATCAGCATCCCGATCGGCTACGTGGGCGTGGTGACGAGCCAGGCCGGACGGCCTGCGAAGCAGGGCGCGTTCGCGGGACCCGGCGAGAAGGGCGTGATGGAGAAGGTTCTGCAGCCTGGACTCTATTACGTCAATGCGCGTGCCTACCAGATCGACGTTGTCGAAGTGGGCATGAACCAGGTTTCGATTGTGGGCAAGAGCGGAACAGTCGTGCTGACGAAGGGGCAGCTCGTGAACGTGAACGGCGCGTTGAAGGAACTGCAGGAGAACACGTTGGCCCGGCAGGTCGAGCGTCGTGACGATTATGTGCGGTCGAACCGCGACAGCGGCATTCTCTCGCAGCGCGAGGCGAGCTCGCTCAACATGGCGCAGAAGCAGGCCCAGCCAGCCTCGAAGGCGGACGGTGGACGGCCCTCGAAGACGATGAGCGCGCCTGGCAAGCGCCTGGGGCAGGATGCGGAGATGATGCGCGAAATGCAGAAGCGCAAGCAGGTGCCGCAGCCGCAGGTCAAGGCACCTGTGGCGGACAATGTCGCGTTCGGCATGAATCAGTTCGTGCAGTTCCCGAGTTCGGACGGCTTCTCGATTCTGCTCGACATGACGGTTGAGTTCGAGCTGCTGCCTGAGAACATCTCGCGCATCTTCATGCTCTATGGCGATCTGCCCGCGGTGGTGAGCAAGATCATCCTTCCACAAATCCTTTCCGTCTCGCGCATGAAGGGCAGCGACTACAAGGCGCGTGACTTCATTGACGGCGGCGGGCGCGAAAAGTTCCAGCAGGAGATGACGGCGGAGCTGGTGCGGATCCTCGGCGAAAAGCACATCCTCGTGCGCAACGCGATTGTGCGCCACGTCGAGGTGCCGAGTGACATCCTCGAGCCGATTCAGCAGGCAAGCGTCGCGAAGGAGCAGGACCTCACGAACAAGACGCAGCGTGAGACCGCGAAGAAGCAGGCCGAGCTCAACACCGAGATGGCGATGGTCGAGCAACTGAAGAAGGAAACTGAGCAGAAGACGCTGAAGATCACCGCGACCACGGCCGCTGAGATGAAGAAGGACGTGGCGGTGATCGAGGCGCAGGCGAAGCTCGACGTCGCCAAGCTCGATCTCGAGCGTGCGGCCGTGGAGGCGAAGATCATCCGCACGCGCGGCGAGGCCGAGGTGAAGGCGAAGTTCGCGGTCGAGAACGAGAAGGCGCTCGGCGAACAGCGGCGCGCAAAGGTGTTCAAGGATTCTGCCACGCTGGCGGACCTCGTGTTCGCGGAGAGCATGGCCTCCAATCTTGAGATCCGCGTGATTCATGCGGGCGAAGGCACGTTGTGGACGGACCTTCGCGGCGCATCCATGACCATTCCCGCCCCGACCAGGAAATAGGCTATCCGGAGAAGGCACGAAGATGGCGAGTGACGTCAAGGAACTGATGGCGAAGGTGGGGAAGATTCGGATCCTCACCAACCGCCTGATTGATGACCAGCTGAGCGGTGACTACCATTCCACGTTCAAGGGACAGGGCGTCGAATTCGACGAGGTGCGCCCCTATGTGGCGGGTGATGACGTGCGCTCGATCGACTGGAACGTGACGGCGCGTACGGGCGTGCCGTTCATCAAGCGCTTCAGCGAGGAGCGCGAGCTGACGGTGCTGTTCATGGTGGATGTCTCCGGCTCCCAGAGCTACGGCTCGGTGGCGCGTTCGAAGATGGAGCTGGCGGCCGAGGTGACGGCACTTCTGGCGCTTACCGCCATTCGCAACCAGGACAAGATCGGCCTCATCCTCTTCTCCGACAAGATCGTGAAGTACATCCCGCCGCGCAAAGGCCGACAGCCGGTGATGCGGCTTGTGCGCGAAGTGCTCGCGGCGGAAGACGAAGCCACGGGCGGCACGGACCTGGTGGGGGCGCTCAAGTTCCTCAACGGCGTGCAGAAGCGTCGCGCTGTGGTGTTTCTCGTGAGCGATTTCATGGCTACGGCGGGTGCCGTCCAGATGGATGCGAACGGTTCGGTTCCGCCTGCCGACTACGAACGACTGTTGCGCGTGGTCTCCCGTCGCCACGATGTGGTGTGCATTCCCGTGAGCGATCCCGCGGAAGGGGAGCTGCCGCGTGCGGGGTTGGCCGAACTGGAAGACCCCGAGACGGGCGAGCTCGTCCTTGTGGATACCAACGACAAGGCCGTGCGTGCGGCTTTTGCGCAGATGGCTGCGGCACAGCGCGAGCATGTGCTGCGCTTCTTCGCCCGTTCGGGTGTGGACCACGTTTCCGTGTCCACGGATCGGCCCTATATCCAGGAAGTGCGTGCCCTGTTCAAGCGGCGTGCGGCCAAGCGTTAAGAGGTGGAACTGAAGGTATGCGAAAGACACTCTTACTCTTTGCCATTTGCGGGGCACTGATGGTGCCGGGCGCCGAGGTGGCGGACCTGAGCCGCGAGGGCATTGACATCCGGGTCACGGCGGAGCCGGCCACGGTGGATGTGGCGCGCGACTTCTTCGTGACGCTGACCTTCACGTCCCCGGCCGGCACGACGGTGGCCCTGCCTGATCTGCGCGACCGATTCAGTGGTTTCCGCGTGGCGGAGGACTTCGCCGAGGACCCCATGACCGACGAGAACGGCAAGACCACCCTTGTCTCGCGCTGGCGCCTTGTGCCCGAGCCGGTGGCGGCCAAATACCGCCTGGCGCCGTTTGTGGTGACATGCCTGGCGACGAACAGCGAATCGCGGACCTCGTTCTGCACGGCCCCTGTCTATTTCACGCCGCCGTCGGCGCGTGAGGCGGTGACGGGAGAGATGGAGCTGAATCCCTCCAAGGATCTGCCGCCCCTGTCCTGGAAGCTGGTGGGGTGGATCGCGCTGGGAATCACGGGCGTCGCGCTGCTGGTCTGCGCCATCTGGTGGATTGTGAAGAAGATTCGCGAGACCATCCGCGTGCATCGGATGAGTCCCATCGAGCGGGCCTACTACGAGCTTGACAAGCTGATCCAGAAGGGCCTGCCGGGACGGGGCTTCTACAAGGACTTCTATGTGGAGCTCACAATGGTGGTGCGGCGGTATGTGGCGCGCAAGTACGGCATCAAGGCGCCGAACCTGACCACGCAGGAGTTCTTTGCGGAATTGGCGAACTCGGACAGCCAGACGCCGGAGCAGACGAAGAACCTGCGGGCCTTCCTGGAATCGGCCGACATGGTTAAATTCGCCGGCGTGGAGGCGACACCGGCCATGGCGGACGACGCCACGGGCCGTGCGCGAAACTATCTTGAGTCGGATGCGACGCGCCTCAATGCGGCGGGTGCCGATCGTGTGCAGACGGGGGAGGATGCGGAATGAGCTTCGCCTGGCCCTTGAGTTTTCTGCTGGTTTTGCCGCTTGCCCTGGCGGCATGGCGCATGCTGCGCCGTGGCCGCCGCGCGGGCATTCGCTTCTCCGCGGTGCCTTTTCTGCCCGCGAAGACCGCAGGTTGGCGGGCGAGGGCTGCAAACCTCGCGCCTTTCGTATTCCTTCTGGGTGCGCTGGCGCTGGTGATCGCGGCGGCACGCCCGCGTGAAGCGCTGTCGCAGGGGCGTCGGAATGTGGACGCCATCGCCATCGCGATGACGGTGGACGTGTCGGGTTCGATGGAGATCATCGACGTGTCGCGGCGCGAAATCGAGCGCATCCATTCGGAGTCGGATGCCGCCAAGCTGCCCACGCGGCTGGACGTGGTGAAGAAGACATTCGCCAAATTTGTTGAAGCACGTCCGGACGACCTGATCGGCCTTGTCACCTTCGGCGGATTCGCCTCCAGTCGGGCGCCGCTGACGGCAGATCATGAAACGCTGCTGCAGGTGCTTAAGGGCGTGGAAGTGCCGAGTTCCGGCGTGGACCCCAGTACCGGGCAGCCCGTGGACGGCGAAGAGACGATGACGGCGATCGGCGACGGATTGGCGACGGCTCTGGCGCGCCTCAAGAACGCCGAACTCAAGTCCAAGATCGTGATTCTGCTTTCGGACGGCCAGTCGAACACGGGCGCCGTCGAGCCGGATGCCGCCGCCGAGGCCGCGGCGAAGATGGGCGTGAAGGTCTACACGATTGGCGTGGGCGGAAATGCCGGCGTGGCGCTCGCGCGCATGCGCGACATGTTTGGCCGCACGCGCATTCAGCAGGTGCAGAACGACGGGTTCGACGAGAAGCAGCTGAAGGACATCGCGAAGAAGACAGGCGGACGCTATTTCGGCGTGAGCGACGAGAAGGGCCTGAAGTCGGCGCTCGAGGAAATCGACTCGCTGGAGAAGACGACGCTTGACCGTACCGTGTATCAGCGTTGGCGCGAGTTCTTTGCGCCTTTCCTGTTGGCGGGTGTATTTCTGGTGGTGGCGGCGGTGTCGTTGCAGATGGCGGCTTCGCGGCGCCTTGTTTAAAGGAGTTTGAAGATGAACAGACGCGAATTCATCAAGGGAACGGCCTGGATGGCGGCGGTGGCTGCTGCTGGCAGCAACTTCAGCGGATGCCTGAGCCTGGGGGGGCGCGCGCAGCCGATGACCAATTTCGCCGTGGCGCCGCTGAAGAAGATCCGCATCGCCTTCATCGGCGTGGGGTCACGCGGTTCGGCGGCCGTGCATCGCGTGGCGAAGATCCCGGGCTGCGAAGTGACCGTGCTCTGCGATCTGCTGCCCGAGCAGGTCGCGAAGAACCAGCAATGGCTCAAGGAGAACAAGTTGCCGCCGGCGCAGCGCACCTACGCCGGCAAGGACGACAGCTACAAGGCGGCCTGCGACGACGACGGCGTGGACCTCGTCTACATCGCCACGCCCGCGCCGCTGCATCCGCCGATTGAGCTCTACGCCCTGCGGGCGGGTAAGCATGTGCTCACGGAAGTCCCTGGCGCGCAGACCATCGACCAGTGCTGGGAGATCGTCGAGACGTGCGAGCAGGTGCGCCGGCACTGCATGATGCTGGAGAACTGCTGCTACGGCGAGACGGAGATGCTGGCGTGGAACCTCTGTCATCAGGGACTGCTGGGCACACTCACGCATGCCGAGGGCGGCTACATCCACTGTCTCACCGATCGGCACATGGCGCATCCCACGGCCGAGAACAATTTCCGTACGCGGGCACGCAAGGAGCAGGCGCTGGCGAATCCCGGCAGCGAGGTGCGCGCCTGGGGCAACACCTACCCCACGCACGCCCTGGGGCCGATCTGCCTGTACATGGACATGAACCGCGGCGACGTGATGGAGCGGGTGGTGTCGCTCTCCTCCATGGGCGCCGCGCACAACGAGTTCGCGGCGGCCGTCTACAAGGCCGACGAGTGGCAGAACAAGCTCAACTGGGCGACCGGCGACATGAACACCTCCATCATCCGGACGGCGAAGGGCCGCACGATCATGATGCAGAATGACCAGACCACGCCGCGCCCCTATTCGCGCATCAACCTGGTGCAGGGCACGAAGGGCTGCTTCTACGACTATCCGCCGCGCCTGTCGCTCGCCAAGCGGCCAGGCACGCACGCCAACTGGCTGGACGACAAGAAGTTCGCCGAGGCGCGCGAGCAGTACAAGCACCCGCTGTGGAAGAGCGTGGGCGAGATTGCCAAGAAGGTGGGCGGCCATGGCGGCATGGACTTCATCATGGACCTGCGGTGGGCCTATTGTCTGCAGAACGGCCTGCCGCTCGACATGGACGTCTATGACCTCGCGAGCTGGAGCGCGATCGTGCCGTGCACGGCGGAATCGGACAAGGCGGGCGGCGCGCCCGTGAAGATTCCCGATTTTACGCGTGGCGCGTGGCGTGCCGCGAAGCCGCAGGCCATTGGCGACGTGGACCTCAAGAAGATGGGGTTTGATCCTGCGTCCGCCCAACGAGACAAATCCCAGCTCAGTGTCTGATTGGGCCAAGCTACCGCAATCACGTCCATGAGATCGCATGTTTCCCTTTTTTCCGCCCTCTGCATGGGTATGGTCTTTGGCGTTGAGCCTACCTGTCCTGAGGTGCGCGCTTGGAAATTCATCCCCGAGTTGAGCGACGAGTTCGCCTCCGAGGCTCTGGACTCATCTAAGTGGCAGGATTGGTGCGCCTCATTCCCGGGGCGTCGGGCGAAAGGCGCTCTGGGCGAGCCTTGTCGGGATGGATTCATGTTCGATCCTGGCAATGTCCGAGTCAAGGCAGGCGAGCTCACGCTTGCCGCCCGCATGCTTTCCGACGCGGATAGTTCACATCGTGGCGACTATCTGCGTCATGGCCCGTATGCCGGGGCGATTGTGAAGAGCGTGCGGAAACAGCGGTACGGCTATTTCGAGATTCGGGCCAAGACGATGAAGGCCTGCGTGTCCAACGCCTTCTGGCTCTACGACCCCCACTCGGATGACCCGGCCGTCAAGTTCTCGGCAGGTGACTTCTCCGAGGAGATCGACATCTTCGAGATCACGGGCGGAGTGGATTTCGAGGGCAAACGCAAAAGCTGCGTCGGCAAGCTCTTCGGCACCATCCATTTCTACCTGACGCCGTATCTGGAGGGTGTCGTCAACGGAAAGAAATGGCGTCCGGGTCGGACACATCAGGCGAAGGAGCTGGACTTCCTGCCCGCCGACGACTACCATGTCTATGGCTTCCTCTGGACGCCCGAGAAACTGGCCTGGTATCTGGACGGGCGGCAGGTTTTCGCGCGGGAGAATGACGGGCTGTTCCATCGTCCGCTTCATGTCGTCCTGGACAGCGAGATTCTGGCGGGTTGGTTCGGCGTGCCCAATCCAAAGGATCTGCCGGCCGAGTTTCGTATCGACTATGTGCGCGTATGGGCCGCCCCGGAGCCGCGGAACACGGCGCTGGTGCCGCGCATGAAGATCGAAAGGGATTCCTATGACTGGATGGAGCGGCATCGCCGCGTTCTGGAAGTGGTGAAGCATCGTCGGCCCGAGGTGGTGTTCGTAGGCGATTCCATTACGCATTTCTGGGCAGGTGCCGAGTCCTATGGCGGTGAGCTGGCGTTGCCGCGTTGGCGGCAGGCTTTCGGAAAGATCACGACGCTCAACCTTGGCTATGGTTGGGACCGCACGGGAAATGTGCTATGGCGGCTTGATCATGGCGAGATGGAAGGGGTGGACCCGAAACTGGTGGTGCTGCACATCGGCGGCAACAACTTCACCACAACGAAGAACTATGAGGGCAACACAGCCGCCGAGACGGCCGAGGGCGTGTTGGCGGTTCTGGACCGTATCCGCGCAAAGGCGCCGCGTGCGAAGATCGTGCTGATGGGCATTTTCCCGTTTGGCGCCCAGCCTACGGCGCCGCATCGCGTGAAGGCGCGCGAGGCCAATAAGATCCTGGCAGCTGAAGCCGCCAAACGCGCGAATGTCGTGTTTCTCGACATCACCGACAATCTGGTGGGGGCGGATGGCGTCTACACGCGTGAGATGGCGCGAGACTTCGTGCACCCAACCGATGCCGGCTACGCCGTGTGGATCAACGCCCTGAAGCCCATTTTCGGCGAAGCGGGCCTAGCTCTACCGTGACTCGGTCTTGCCCACAAGTCCACCTTTTGGTATAATTCCAGTAAATTTTCTAACAGCAAACCTCAGATAGGAGCATATCATGGCAGACATGGACGGATTCAAGGAAGCCGCGGCGTACGGTTTCGACAAACCTCAGACGAATGAAGCCTTCTTCCTCAAGGGCAACGAGAACCGCGGCTGGGGTGTGAAGAACCGCCTCGCCCGCATCTTCAACCCCAAGAGCGGCCGCACCGTGATGTTGGCCTGCGACCATGGCTTCATCATGGGCCCGACGAGCGGCCTGGAGCGTGTGGACCTGTCCATCAATCCGCTCATTGAGTACGCTGACTGCCTGATGTGCACGCGCGGCATCCTCCGCAGCGTCATTCCCCCCACCATGTCCAAGCCGATCTGCCTGCGCAGCGACGGCGGCACGACGATTCTCACCGACCTCAACCTCAACCGCGTCTATGACGTGGAGGACGTGGTGCGCGTGAACGCCAGCGCGATGGCCGTGATGGTGGCGTGCGGCGACAAGGCCTCCGAGCAGATCACCACCCACAACCTCGTGCACACGGTGGACATGGGCGAGAAACTGGGCATCCCGGTGCTCGGCGTGACGGCCGTGGGCAAGGACATGGTGCGCGATGCGCGCTACTTCCGTCTCGCCACGCGCGTCTGCGCGGAGAACGGCGCCTCCTTCGTGAAGACCTACTACACGGAAGAGGGCTTTGAGACCGTCGTCGCGCAGTGCCCGGTGCCGATCGTCATCGCCGGCGGCAAGAAGCTTCCCGAAGAGCAGGCTCTCGAGCTCGCCTACAAGGCCATCCAGGCCGGCGCCGCGGGCGTCGACATGGGCCGCAACGTGTTCCAGAGCGCGAAGCCGCTCGCGATGATGAAGGCCATTGCGGCCGTCGTTCACAACGGCGCCACCGCGAAGGAGGCCTTCGAGCTCTTCAACGACGAAAAGTAAGGTGGCGTTGTCCATCCAGTTCCTGGGCACGGGCACGTCGGTCGGGGTTCCTCAGATCGGCTGCACGTGCCCGACTTGCATCTCGCAGGATCCGCGTGACAAGCGCCGCCGCACGGGCGTGCATGTCGTGACGGATCGGACGGCGTTTCTCATCGATACGCCGCCCGAGATGCGCCTTTCGGCGCTGGACCTGGGGATAACCAAGGTCGAGGCGGTGGTCATCACACATTGTCACATGGACCACATTGCCGCCTTCGACGATGTGCGGCGATTCAACACGCTCAACGGCAAGCCCGGACCGGACGGGAAGATCGTTGGTGTGCCGATGCGCTGTTATGGCGCCCCTGAGACGATTGCGGGCCTGCGGGCCGTATTCCCCTACATTACGGACAAGGCCAATGCGCAGGGCCTCTACCGTCCGATGATCAATTTTGTGCTTGTGAACAGCGCCTTTCAGCTGGCTGACGCCACCATCACGCCGCTGCCCGTGGAACACGGGCCACGCACCAACGGCTACCGCATCGACTGCGGTGGGCACAGCATCGGCTATGTGTCGGACTGCAAGGTGATTCCCGAGTCGACGTTGGCCTTGATGCGGGGTTTGGACGTGTTGGTGTTGGACTGTCTGCGGGAACGGGCGCACCCCACGCATCTCAACCTCGATGAAGCTTTGGCCTATGTGCGGCAACTGGCGCCTGGGCAAACCTATCTGGTGCACATGAGCCACGACGTCAAGCATGCCGAATTCGAGGCCCGGCTGCCGGCGGGGGTCCGCTTGGCCTATGATGGATTGAAGGTGACTTGCTGAGAGCAGGCTCCAGGGAAGGAAAAAATGCGATGAAGAAACTGGAACTTGCGATATTGGCCGTTTCCCTTGTGGTGGGCGCCTGGGCGGCCGCGCCGAGCGAAATCACCGTGAAGCTCAAGATGAACTACACGGAATACGTGGCAGGCGAACGCATCCGCGCCATTGTTGACGTGGCCAACGCCTCGGCCGATTTCATTGATGTCGGCAGCAAGGGCTCAGACGACAAGCTCTTTCTGGAGCTGTTTCGCCAGAGCGACATGAAGCGCTTTGAAAAGTTGTCACGCCACCCGTTTGTTGCGCCGTTTACGCTTCATTCAAGCGAAGGCCAGAAGCTTGAAGTGTGCTTTGGCGACCATTTCCAGATGACGGAGGAAACCCGTTATCTGGCGCGTGCGGTGCTGGTGCATCAGGGCATGCGCTTTGAGAGCTCGATGCGGATGTTCCTGGTGGTGCCGGGCCTCAAGTGTGGCAGCGCCCTCCAGATGTTCAAAAACCGTCCTGGTGTGAAGCGCGAATTCGAGATGGTGCATTGGGGCCGTAACCAGATGGAACATCTCTTCCTCAAGGCACGCGACACGGGAAGCGCCAACCGGCGCTGGACCACGGCCGACCTGGGCGTGGTCATCCGCGTGACGCCGCCCAAACTCTCCGTGCTGCCCACGGGCGAGGTGATTACACTTCATCGGGCTACGCAGGATGCGTTCATCCGCACGGTCTTCTGGAGTTTGCCCGATGCCTTTGAATTCCAGGAGCACGAGCAGATGATCGATCCAGACGTTGCCGGCGCCGAGCGCGTCAAGGAGCTCTATCGGGAGTCAGGCGGCGTAGAGCCCGTCAAGAAGGCGTGGTGGAAGTTCTGGTGAGCACGCCTTGCCGCAGAAAGACGATTGACCTGAAATGAACATACTGGGTATCGAGAGCAGTTGTGACGAGACCGCGTGCGCCGTCGTGAAGGATGGCCGCGAGGTGCTGGCGAACGTCGTCTACACGCAGATCAAGCTGCACCAGCCTTGGGGCGGCGTCGTACCGGAAATCGCAAGTCGTGCGCATGTGGAGAAGATCTCAGGCGTCATTGCCGAGGCCGTACGTGAGCTGGAGGCGAAGACTGGGAAGGGACTGGAGTCGGTTGATGCCGTGGCGGTGACTTACGGGCCCGGGCTCGCGAGCTCCCTGTTGGTGGGCCTGGCGGCGGCCAAGGGATTGGCCCTTGCCCTCGGCAAGCCGCTCATCGGCGTCAACCACATTGAGGCGCATCTGCACACGCCGTTCCTCTGTGAGCTCGGAGACACGCCATGCCCTGCGCCCGAGGATCTGTCCCCTGCATTGGGTTTGGCCGTTTCGGGTGGTCATACCACCTGGATTGAGATGCCGACGTACGGTGAGTATGCGATCATCGGCCAGACGCTGGACGATGCCGCAGGCGAGGCTTTCGACAAGGCGGCGAAGCTGCTGGGGCTCGGCTATCCGGGCGGTCCCGTGATCGATCGTGTCGCCAAGGAATACTTTGCGGGGCTGGGCGGCGCGAAGCCGGATCTGATCGCCTTCCCGAAGGGCCGTCCGCGCGCGGGTGTGAGCGCCTTGGCGGGATTGGACGCCGACTACTGCACGTCCTTCTCCGGTCTCAAGACCGCTTTGCTCAACTACGTGAACAAGACCTATGGTGCAGGAGCCGATCGGGTGATTCCGGCGGCGGATCTGCCGCGCATTGTGGCCTCGTATCAGGAGGCGATTGTCGCCGTGCTGGCGGACCGCACGGCGCGTGCGCTGAAGCGGCGTGCGTACAAGGCGCTCATTGTGGGCGGCGGCGTGTCGCTCAACGGGCGTCTGCGCGCCAAGCTGGGCGAAGTGGCGGCTGCGGCGGGTGTGCCGCTGTTGCTCGCCAAGCCCAAGTTCTGCGGCGACAACGCGGCGATGATCGCGGGGCTGGCTCACTACCGTCGGAATCTCGTGGGCGATGCGGCTTTGGCCACGGACGTGAACCCCACGCTGCAGCCCGGGGACTGATTTCAGAAAGGAACATGACGATGAAGAGACTGATGATGGCAATGGCCCTGGCGGCCTATGGCGCTTTTGCCGCCGGCGAGCTCGATGACGCGCAGCTGATCGGTGCCACCGACAAGGCGCGGGCGATCGACTACGCGTGCGGGGAGAAGATGACCTTCACCCTGACGCTGAAGAACGCGAAGGAATATCCCGCCGACACCTATTTCGTGAGCTGGAAGCGCACGGGCGACGACGGCAAGACCGAGTCCGGCAAGCTGCCGCTCGAAAAGACGCCGTTCGTCTACACCACCTCGATCGACAAGCCGGGCTTTGTGCGCCTCACGGCGTATGTCACGGACGCGAAGGGCAACGCCTACAAGAAGACCCTGCACGCCGACCCCAACACCATCGAGGGCCGCCGCGCCCTGAACCGCTGGGAACGCGCCGACAAGCGCGTGTTCTTTGATGGCGGCGCGGGCGCTGAGCCGGCCAAGATCCAGTCTGTCCCCGAGCCGGCCGACTTTGACGCGTTCTGGGCCCGCCATAAGGAACGTCTCGCGAAGGTGCCGCTGAAGGCCGATCTTGTGGAGATTCCGCTCAAGGACACGCGCGTGAAGGCCTACGCCGTGACGATCGCCTGTGCGGGTCCGCGTCCCTCGACCGGCTACATGACGGTGCCCACGGCCCCTGGCAAGTATCCGATTTCCATGTCGTTCCATGGCTATGGCCACAGCGGCAACGGCAAGGGGCACGTGATCCAGCCTCCGACCTATGGCGCGACCGACCGCATCTTCTTCAACTTCTCGCCGCATGGCTATGAGCTGCTGCGCGAACCGGAGTACTATGACGAGTTCTATCGTTCGCTGATGAACGGCAACCGCACGTTCGGTTTCTATGATGAGCAGAACAAGGATCCCGAGAACAGCTACTTCAGTGGGTTCACCTATCGCATCATGCGGGCGCTGCAGTACCTGAAGACGCGTCCGGAATGGGACGGCAAGAACATCCGCGTGGCGGGCGGCTCGATGGGCGGCCTGCAGTCGATGTGGGCGGCAGGTCTCGATCCCGACGTGACGCTGGCCGAGCCCTCGATCCCGTGGAACTGCGACATCGGCGGACGTGACACGCTTAAGCGCATCATCGATCCGTGGTACATCCACGAGACGCCGGCGCTGCGCTACTACGACAACGTGAACCTCGCCAAGCGCATTCCCAAGACCTGCACGGTGAACATCACGCGCGCGGGCCTGGGTGACTACTGCTGCCCGCCGAGCGGCATCTGGGCGATGTGGAACAACCTCAAGTGCCCGAAGAAGTGTCGTTGGGTCCAGGGCTCGACGCATGGCCACATCCCGCCGGAAGGCATGGGCAACCAGGAATTTGTTGTGGAGGAGAACTGAAGGCGCGCGCCTCAGTAATTTCACACGAAAACGAAAGGAATAAAAAATGAAGAAAGTGATGATTGTCTGCTCCGCACTGGTGATGGCCGCGGCCGCACACGCGGACTTCTCGTGGAGTTGGTGGACGGGTGACGAAAAGGCCAACGACGATGTGCGTGGCTGTGCGCTGGGTCTGAGCGTCGAGCGTCAGGACGTGACGGGTGCCGCTTTGGGCGTGTGCATCGCCAAGGCTAATCACGTGAAGTCGGGTGCGCTGGGCGCCATTGGCTACAGCCATGTCGAAAAGCTCGCCAACGGCGCACAGGTTGCGTTTGTGAACCAGGCTGATCACGCGGCGCTGCAGTTCGGCCTGCTCAACTGGAACAAGGGCGGCTTCCTGCCGTTCTTCGTCTTCTTCAACTTCGATAAGACGATGTTCGGCGGCGGCAAGTAAGTTTGCCTCTCATATGGAACGAAAAGCGCGTCGCCATATTCGGCGGCGCGCTTTTTCCATCATTCCGCCTTCGTGCCGTCCGTCAGGCGCTCGCCCAGGTAGTCGTAGGCTTCGCCTTTGGGCATCGTCCGCTCGTGCT